>JBKPCO010000201.1:0-30368 GCA_046727415.1 Candidatus Methylomirabilota bacterium | reverse complement strand
GTCGGCTTCGATAGTCAGGCGGGCCTCGCCTCGGGCGTTTTCTTCAGGACCGTGAAGCTGAAGGACTTCCCGTGGAACGGCTGGCTTCGCGTTGCGACCGGTTCGCGCCCGGCGGCGGCGTGGAATCCGGTCGCCGGCTTCACGGACGAGACCGGTGGGGTCATGTGGTCGATTCTGGCTGACGCCGCCGTCCTGCCCGAGCCCTACGGCGTCGGCTGGCTCCCGAATCGAGTGCGCGCTGCTGACGTCTCGGGCCCGGTCGAGGTGCCGCGCGACGCGCTGGTTTTCGAGCCGACGACCGGCATGCCGCGCGCGGCGGCGCCGGGCACAATTGCCCAGCAGCGAATCACGTATCGCGTCGCCCTGTCGAAGTTCCACGACCAGACGAAGATGACCGTCGCCGACCTCATCTATCCGTACGTCTTCGCCCGGCGCTGGAGCGAGAAGGACCGAGGCGTCGATCGGGCCACGGCGCTGCTGCGCGAATGGCTGGCCGCGGTACGCGTGGTGAAGCTCGATACTGAAGTCCGCGACTTCGGTGACCTCCAGGTCATCCTCGACACGCCGGTGGTCGAGGTGTACCTGCATCATGCCGCCGACTCCGCCGAGGCGCCGGCGATCGCGCCGCCCTGGAGCGCGGTGCCGTGGCAGCTCCTGGTCCTGATGGAGGAAGCGGTCACGCGCGGGCTCGCGGCCTTCTCGGAGGACGAGGCGCGGCGCCGGGGCGTCGTTTGGCTCGACCTGGCGCGCGACCGGAAGCTGGTGGACGCGCTCGGCCCGATCGTCGACAGCTTCGAGCGGCGGGCGTACGTGCCCGAGGCGCTGCGAGGCCTCGTCACCGTCGAGCAGGCGCAGCAACGGTGGGCCGCGCTCCGCCGGTTCCGCCGGCAGAACGGCCACTGGCTCGTGACCAGCGGGCCCTATGGCCTGCAGAAGTGGTCGGCCGATGCCACCGTGCTCGCGGTGTTCCGCGATCTCTCGTATCCGAACGTCGTGGGCTCGTTCGACCGCTACGCGCTGCCCCGGCGGGCATGGATCGGCGCGATCGACCGGCGCGGCGATCGCCTCGAGCTCCAGGTCGACGCGCAAACCCTGACGAAGTTCGAGCGCTCGTATAAGATCGTGCGGGAGCCGATGCGCCTGACGCCCACGGGTGAAAAGGCGCACGACACCGTCGTGGCGCGCTGGACGGCCGTCGGGGCGGGCGATGAGGTCGTCGCGACCGGCCGGGCGCAGGAGGTGGAGGGCGACCGGCTCGTCGTCGATCTCAAGGGCAAGCTGCCGCCGGGCTCGTACCGGATCCTGCTCGCGCTGGCGCTGAACGGACACTCGATGAACCCCGAGGTGAAGGTGATCTCGTACCGCGTGGCCGAGTAGTGGACGTCCTCCTCATCCACATTCTCAACTCGCTGCTCTATGCGTCGGTCCTGTTCCTGATCGCGGGCGGCCTCAGCCTCATCTACGGCGTCATGCGCATCGTGAATTTGGCGCACGGCAACATTTACGCGTTCGGCGCCTACGTGACGGCGTGGGTCATCGGCTCGGTGGTCGCCGGAGGATCGATGCCGCTGTGGCTCGTGCTCCTGCCGATCGGCGCGGTCGCCACCGCGATCCTCGGCGCCGTCCTGGAGCCGACACTCCTGCGGCCCTTCTACAAGCGCGCCGAGGAATACCAGCTCCTCTGCACCTTCGGCCTCCTGATGATCCTCGAGGACGTGATGCGCCTCTTCTGGGGACCGTATCCGCTCTCGGCGAGCGCCCTGTTCGAGGGGTTCGGGAGCCTGACGGTCGGTGAGTCGATCTACCCGACCTACAACTTCCTCGTCATCGGGGTGGGCGCGGCGGCCGCCATCTTCCTCTGGGCGTTCATCTACCGGACGAAGTTCGGCGTCGTGCTTCGCGCCACCTCACAGAACATGCGCATGGCCTCCGCTCTCGGAGTGAACGTCAATCGCGTCTACGTCGAGGCCTTCACGCTCGGCTGCTTCATGGCCGGTCTGGGCGGCGCCATCATCGTACCGAGCCAGTCGGCGGTGCTCGGCATGGGCGTCGACGCGCTCGTGCTTTCGTTCATCGTCGTGGTCATCGGCGGCCTCGGGAGTCTCGAGGGTGCGCTGGTCGGGGCGATCATCGTGGGCTTCGTGCGCGAGGCGGGCATCACCTGGTTCGCCGAGATCGAGCTGGCGGTACTGTACCTCATCGCGGCCCTCGTGCTGCTCGTGCGGCCCGCCGGCCTCTTCGGGCGGCCATGAGTGTGCCGGCGACCGCGTTGCGACCGACTGCATCGACCACCCGCGCCCTGCGCATCGGGGTGCCGGTTGCGGTGCTGCTGGCGCTCGTTCCGCTGATCCTGCCGCCCTACAGCGCGATCCTCCTGGCCTATGGGCTCGTCATGGCGATCGGAGCGCTCGGCTTCAATCTGCTGCTGGGGTACACCGGGCTTCTCTCCTTCGGCCATTCGGCCTACTTCGGCGTCGGCGCCTATGCGGTGGCGCTGATGGTCAAGTACCTGAACGTCGGCTCCATGGAGCTGTTCCTAGTGGGTGCCATCGTTGCCGCGGTCCTCATCACCGCGCTCTTCGGCGTCGTCTGCGTCCGCTACACGACGATCTTCTTCGGTATCCTCACGCTGGCCCTCTCGCAGGTGCTCTGGTCGCTCGCCTTCAAGTTCTTCTGGGTGACCGGCGGGACCGACGGGCTTCGGGTGCCGACGCCTTCGCTCTTCGGCGGGCTCGTGACCGGCACGGGGGACAAGACGCTCTTCATGTCCCACGCGTATTACTACTATGTGCTCATCATGTTCTGCGTGTGCGTCGCGCTGATGTGGGTGATCGTGAACTCACCCTTCGGCATGGCGCTCCAGGCGATCCGCGACAACGAGACGCGGGCCGAGTTCGTCGGCGTGCGGATCTGGCGGTACCGCTGGGTGGCGTTCCTGGTGTCCGGCGTCTTCACGGGGCTTGCCGGCGCCTTGTGGGTGCCGCTGAACGGGCTCACGACGCCCGACATCATGCACTGGACGTTTTCGGGCGAGATCGTGTTCATGACGGTCCTCGGCGGGTTCCGCTCGTTCGCCGGGCCCATCATCGGCGCTATCGTGTTCAACTACCTCAAGACCTACGCGGTCGGTTACACGGTCTACTGGCAATTGCTGCTCGGCGCCGTGCTGGTGGGGCTGGTGCTCTCGCTGCCCACCGGGATCGTCGGGACTGCCGGGCGTCTCGCGGCGCGGTTCCAGGGGAGATACTGACGTGAGCCTCCTGGTCACGAAGGACCTCGTGAAATGGTTCGGCGACACGCACGCCGTCGACCACGTGAACTTCACCGTCAAGGAGCGCGAGGTTCTCGCGCTGATCGGCTCGAACGGCGCCGGCAAGACGACGCTGGTAAACTTGATCTCCGGGCTCTTCCGTCCCGACGAGGGCCAGATCCTCTTCCGGGACCAGGACGTCACCCGCCAGACCGTGCACGGTCGGATCAAGGCCGGGATCGCGCGCAGCTTCCAGCTCGTGAACCTCTTCGATCAGCTCACCGCGCTCGACAACGTCGCGCTGACCATCTTCTCGCGCGAGGGCAAGATCGCCAACCTCGTCGCGCTCGCGGCGAGCGACTCGGCAGTCTGGGATGAAGCGCACGAGATCTTGAGATTGTTCGGGCTCGAGCCGAAGGCGCGGGTGCTGGCCGGCGGCGTCTCGCAGGGCGAGCGCAAGCTTCTGGACGTGGCCGTCGCCTACGCCCTGCGCCCGAAGCTCCTCTTCCTGGACGAGCCGACCAGCGGCGTCAGCACCCGCGAAAAGGCGCCGATCATGGACACGGTGACGTCCGTCGTCCGGTCGCACGGCATCTCCGCGGCCATCATCGAGCACGACATGGACGTGGTCTTCAACTACTCCGATCGGATCGTCGCGATGCACCAGGGGACGATCCTGGCCGACGGGACGCCGGACGAGATCCGCCGCAACGACACGGTCACCACCACCCTCATCGGCACGACGGACGCCCGCTGATGGCCGCCAGGCTCGAGCTCGATCGCATCAACACCTTCCGCGGCCCCGCGCAGATTCTCCGCGAGGTGTCGCTCTCGCTCGGCGACGGCGAGGCCATCTGCCTGGTCGGCCGCAACGGCGCCGGCAAGACCACGACGATCGACAGCATCATGGGCCTCTTGCCGGTGCGATCCGGGCGGGTCGCGTTCCGGGAGCGCGACATCACCCGGATGCCGGCGCACGAGCGCGCGCTCCTGGGCATCGGCTACGCGCCCGAGGACTGTGGCATCTTCCCCGACCTCTCGGTCGAGGAGAACTTCCAGATCACGGCCTGGCTCACGACCTCGCGCTCGACGGCGCGCCGCGACCTCGATGACCGGGTCTTCACGGTTTTTCCAGAGGTCAAGGGGTTCATGACGCGCCGGGGGCTCCATCTCTCCGGGGGGCAGAAGAAGATGGTCGCCATCACCCGGGCCATGTCCCTGCGGCCGTTGGTCCTGCTGCTGGACGAGCCGTTCGAGGGGCTCGCGCCGGTCGTGGTCACCCGGTTCATCGAGGCGGTGCGGACGATCAAGTCGATGGGCATCTCCGTTCTCATCGCCGAGTCGAACCTGGTCAACGCCACCCGGGTCGCCGACCGGCTCTACGCGATCGACCGCGGCGAGATCATCTTCCACGGTAACCCGCGGGACGTCTTCGCCAACGAGGACGTCATGCGCACGATCCGCGGCTAGCCTCGAACGCCGTTCCGTTCGGGGGTACACTCAGGCGTCGTAGAGCGACGCTGACCGGATCGATATCTCGAGAGGAGGAGAACCATGCCTCTCTACGAGTTCTTCTGTGACCGGTGTCAAAAGGAAGTGTCGTTGAGCCTGTCGATGCAGGAGCGCCAGCAGGGCAATGCGGCCTGCCCCGAGTGCGGCAGCCGCGACCTGCGCCCGCTGGTCGGGACGTTCTTTTCGAAGACGTCGCGGAAGTCCTGACCCGATTCTCGCCGAACGCCCGCCTGCGGGCGGCGCGACGGTTTGCTGATATGATCGTCGCGACGTGATCGTTCTGGGCATCAGCGAGACCCACTGCGCGACGGCGGCGATCCTCCGGGACGGCGAGATCATCGGCTGCGCCTCGGAGGAGCGCTTTTCGCGCCTGAAGAACGACGCCGGCTATCCCCGCCGAGCCGTCGACGCCCTGCTGTGCGAGCTGGCCCTGAGGCCGGCCGACGTCGACCGCGTGGTGCTGGCGGGCACCCGGATTCCCTCCTACGACTGGATGAACCGGGTGATGCGCGACGAGACCTACATGCGCCGCTACTACGGAGTGGGCCTGGAGGCGCCGCGACGCGGGCTGGCCGGCCGGGCGCGCAAGCTCGGCGCGAAGCTCGGACTGCTCGACCCGGCCCCGGGCAAGGCGCCGCTCACCGACGGCGAGCGGCGCGGCCACGTGACCGACCACCTGCGCCTGGCCGGCGACCGCATGCGCTTCGCCGACCACCACACCTGCCACGCGGCCGCCGCCTACTACGGATCACCGTTCGACGGCCGGGCCGCGCTGGTGCTCACCAACGACAACTCCGGCGACGGGCTTTGCGGCACCGTGTCGAGCGCCAGCGGCACGACGCTGACCCGCCACGAGGCGACGCCGAGCGGCCCGGGTTCGCTCGGCTCCTTCTACACACTCGTGACGCTCCTGCTCGGGATGAAGCCGGGCGAGCACGAGTACAAGGTGATGGGGCTGGCGCCCTACGCGCCCACGCGCGAGACCGAACGCGCCGTCGCCGCGCTCGGCCGAGTGTTCGCGATGGGCGAGGGCAAGCCGAGTCTCTTCGAGTGGCGGCGTCGCGGACCGCTCTATCGTGCGCTGCTGGAGGCGACGCTCGGGCTTCGCTTCGACGGCATCGCCGGCGGCGCCCAGCAGATCCTCGAGGAGGCCCTGGTCCGCTGGACGCGCCTGGCCCACAAGCGCTACGGCGGCGAGCGGCTGGCGCTCGGCGGCGGTGTCTTCATGAACGTGAAGGCGAACATGCTGATCGCCGAGGAAGACTGGCTCGGCGAGCTCTTCGTGTTCCCGTCCTGCGGCGACGAGTCGAATGCGGTGGGCGCGGCCTATCTCGGCTATCTCGATCTCTGCGCCGAGTCGCGGCGCGCCGCATCGCCGCGCCCGTTCGGGCCCGCATACCTCGGGCCCGACGTCAAGGACGCCGAGATCGAGGACGTCGTCCGCCGGCGCGACCTGATGAGCCGCTACCGCGTGAGCGAGCATGCGGCGATCGAGGAGAAGATCGCCGACCTCCTGGTATCGGACGGCGTCGTCGCGCGCTGCGCGGGGCGCATGGAATTCGGGGCGCGCGCGCTCGGCAACCGCTCGATCCTGGCCAATCCATCGGATCACCGCGTGGTCGACGTGATCAACCGGATGATCAAGAGCCGCGACTTCTGGATGCCGTTCGCGCCGACGATCCTGCGCGAACGCGAGGCCGACTATCTGCTCAACCCGCGAGGCCTGGCCTCGCCGTACATGATGCTGGCGTTTCCGACCAACGCGAAGGGGCGCGACCAGATCGTCGCGGCGATCCATCCTCAAGACGGGACGGCGCGCGCCCACATCCTCGACGAGACGTGGAATCCGCCGTACTACCGCGTCATTCGCGAGTTCGAGCGGCGGACGGGGATCGGCGCCGTGCTCAACACGTCGTTCAATCTGCACGGCGAGCCGCTCGTCGCCTCGGCCGAAGATGCCGTGGACACCTTCGAGCGCTCGGGGCTGCCGCATCTGGCGCTCGGGCACTGGCTGATCTCGAAGAAGTAGTCCGGAGACCACGATGACGTCGTCCGACCTCGCCTTCACGCCCGCGACCGAGCTGGCCGCGCTGATCCGCGCGCGAAAGCTCTCGCCCGTCGAGCTGACGCGCGTCGTGCTCGACCGTATCGAACGCCTCAACCCGATCGTCAACGCCTTCTGCACGATCACGCCCGACGTCGCGCTGGCAGCCGCGCGTGAAGCCGAGCAGGCGGTGATGAGGGGCGAGTTGCGCGGTCCGCTGCACGGCGTGCCATTCTCCATCAAGGACCTGCACTACACGAAAGGCATCCGGACGATGTCCGGGTCGTTCGTCTTCGAGCACCGCGTGCCCGACGTGGATCCGCCGGTGGTCCGTCGTCTGAAAGAGGCGGGCGGCGTCCTGCTCGGCAAGACGTCGACGCCGGAGTTCGGCTGGAAGGGCCTCGGCGACTGCCCGGTGACGGGTATCACACGCAACCCCTGGAACACCGGGATGACGACGGGCGGCTCGAGCGCGGGCGCCGGCGCCGCCGCGGCCGCCGGGCTCGGGCCGATCCATCAAGGCTCGGACGGCGCCGGATCGATCCGGATCCCCAGCGGTTTCTGCGGGATCTTCGGGCTCAAACCCTCCTACGGGCGCGTTCCGATGTGGCCGATCTCCAACAACGACTACGCCTCGCACATGGGCCCGATGACGCGGACGGTGGCTGACGCCGCGCTCATGCTGTCGATCATGGCCGGTCCGGACGACTGGGATCGCACCTCGCTCGAGGCGCCCCCCGAGGACTATGTCGCAAAGCTCGACGCGGGCATCACCGGGCTCCGGGTTGCGTTCAGCCCCGACCTGGGAGGCATTACCGTCGACGCGGAGGTCGCGGTGCTGGTCAGGGACGCGGTCCGCGCGTTCGACGAGCTTGGTTGCGTCGTCGAGGAGGTGAAGCCCAGCTTCGCCGACTCGCACGACCTGATCCGCTGTCTCTGGAGCGCCCACGAGGCCGGCAACTACGCCCAGTATCTTCGAGAGTGGCGCGACCGCATGGATCCGGGGCTCGTCGCCTGCATCGAGGACGGGTTGCAGTACAGCATGGTCGAGTACGTCGAAGCGCGGGGCCAGAAGCTCGCGTACTGGGACACGGTTCGGCCTCTCTTCGAGAAGTTCGATCTTCTGCTGACGCCGACCCTGTCGGTCGCCGCGTTCCCGGTGGGGCGGCTCAATCCCGAGCACTGGCCGCAGCACGCATGGGACTGGATCGGCTGGGCGTCGTTCAGCTATCCGTTCAACTTCACCGGCCAGCCGGCCGCGTCGGTGCCGGCGGGTTTCACGCCCGCGGGGCTCCCGGTTGGGCTGCAGATCGTTGGTCGCCGCTTCGCGGACCTCACGGTCCTCCAGGCCGCGGCGGCGTTCGAGGCGGCGCGGCCCTGGGCGCGTCGACACCCCTCACTTGACTGAGCGCGGTCAGCGGCTCACCCCCCGACGAACACGCATCGTCACGGTGGCGCCGGTGACGGCGGTCGGCGCGCCCGCTCACCCCGCGCCCGCGGCGGCTCGCGCCAAGGGCCCGCGCGTGTGGCTCGATCTCGATCAGGCCGAGCTCGACGCCGCATACGACCAGAGCGCCTGGGCACCCAATCGAGAGCAGCTCCTCAGGCGACACGCGGCCCAGAGCGAGGCGGTCCGCAAGCGGCTGGGCGCGCCGCTTCGCTACGCCTACGGCCCCACGCCGGTCGAGGGCCTCGATGTGTACGTCACGCGGAGCGTCGGGGCGCCGGTCAATATTCTCATCCACGGTGGCGCCTGGCGCGCCGGCCTCGCCCGGAACTATGCGTACGTGGCCGAGCTGTTCGTCCGCGCCGGCGCCCATCTCGTGGTGCCGGACTTCGCCGCGGTCCAGGACGTCGGCGGAAGCCTCGTGCCCATGGGCGAGCAGGTGCGTCGCGCGGTCGCCTGGGTCCACCGGAACGCGTCCCGCTTCGGCGGTGACCCCGCGCGCTTGTACGTCTCCGGCCATTCGTCCGGCGCGCACCTGGCCGGCGTGGTTCTGACGACGAACTGGGCGCGCGATTTCAACCTTTCCCCTGACGTCGTGAAGGGTGGACTCTGCTCTAGCGGCATGTACGACTTGAAGCCGGTGCGCCTCTCGGCGCGGAGCAGCTACGTCAAGTTCACCGACGAGATGGAGGCGGCGCTGAGCCCGCAGCGCCATCTCGACCGGCTCAACGCGCCCCTCATCGTGAGTTACGGCACGCTCGAGTCGCCGGAGTTTCAGCGCCAGGCCCGCGACTTCGCGGCGGCGATCCAGGCAGCCGGCAAGCGCGTGGAGCTCCTGATCGGCGACGACTACAACCACTTCGAGATCTTCGAGACGCTCGCCACGCCGTACGGCCTGCTCGGCCGCGCCGTGCTCGAGCAGATGAAGCTCTCCCAGGGAGTTACCGCATGAAAGCCGCGATCCTCTACAAGGCCAACACCCCGCTCGAGGTCGTCGACGTCCAGCAGCAGGGCCCGCAGACCGGCGAGGCCCGGGTGGCCGTCAAGGCCGCGGGCGTCTGCCACAGCGACTGGCACATCATGAACGGCGATTGGACGCTGCCGCTGCCGATGGTGCTCGGCCACGAGGCGGCGGGCGTCGTCGAGGAAGTGGGCGCAGGCGTCGCCGGCGTCAAGCCGGGCGATCACGTCATCTTCTCGTTCCGCCCCCAGTGTGGCCACTGCCTCTACTGCTCGATCGGGCGTTCCATCCTCTGCGACGGTCATCAGACCGCGCGCTGGATGATGCTGGACGGCACGTGCCGTCTCAAGCGGGACGGACAGGACATCTTCCAGATGGCGCGCATCGGAACCTTCGCGGAGTCGGTGGTGTGCCCGGCCGAGATGCTCGTACCGATCCGCAAGGAGATGCCGTGGCCGCAGGCGGCGCTGATGGGCTGCTGCGTGCCGACCGGGGTTGGCGCGGTGACCCGATGCGCGGAAGTCGAGGCCGGCGCGTCGGTCGTGGTGATCGGCTGCGGCGGTGTGGGGCTCAACGTCGTCCAGGGCGCGCGGCTGGCCGGCGCGCGGATGATCGTCGCCTGCGATCTCCTCGACAACAAGCTCCAGTACGCGCGGGACTTCGGCGCCACCCACACGATCAACGCCGGGAGCCAGAACGTAGTGGACACGGTGCGTGGTCTCACCGGCGGCCGGGGCGCCGACTACGCGTTCGACGCGATCGGCGGCGAGGCGACGACGCTGCAGATCCTCGAGGCCATCCGGCCCGGCGGCACGGCGGTCATCGTCGGCATGGCGGCCATGAACGTGCGCGCGCCGATCACGCCCTACATGATGGCGCTCCAGGAGAAGACGCTGCGCGGCACGATGTACGGCTCGGTGCGGCCGAATCTCGATTTCCCGCGCCTGGTCGATCTCTACCTCGACGGCCGTTTGAAGATCGACCAGCTGGTGAGCCGGACCTACAAGCTCTCCGAGATCAACGAGGGCTTCCAGGCGTTGCGGAGCGGCCAGGTGGCGCGCGGGGTCGTCGTCTTCTGAACGAACACACCGAGTCCATGCGCGGCTCCGACAGAGATTCGACATGGCCGAGCTCTATCACCAGGTGTGGATCGCGGCACCGACCGCGATCGTGTACGAGGCGATCTCGACCGCAGCCGGCATCGCCGGCTGGTGGGACAAGCCGACGGCCGTGAAGTCCGATTCGGGCGTCGTGCTGGAGTTCAACCCGGGCCCCGAGCACGGAGTATTGCGCGCGAAGGTGCTCGCGGCGATCCGGGACCAGCGAGTCGAATGGGAGTTCGTCAGCACGCACCCCAAGAACAGCCCGGCGTTCGTCTGGACAGGAACACGGGTCAGCTTCGAGATCACGCGGCGCGCGGTGCCGCCGTGGGCTGCCGAGCGCGCCGACACGGCGATCGTCGATTTTCGGCACTCGGGCTGGGACGAGCGAAGCGAGCGGGCGGCCTAGCCCTTCAGCATCTCCTCGGCGACCCGCTTGACCTCCGCGGCGTCCACCTGGCCCTTGTGTGTCTTCATGACGTCGCCGACCAGCCGGCCCACCTGCTTGGCGTCGGCGATCTTGAGGGCGTCGAGGCGCTCGCGGACGAGCGCGCGCAGCGCCGCCTCGTCCATGCCCTTGGGCAGGTAGCGCTCGACGAACTCGAGCTCGAAGCGGAGCTGTGCCGCGTGCGCAACGCCGCGCTCGCCGACCTTCTCGAACTCCACCAGCGCCTTCTGGAGCTGCTTGCGATAGGCGCCGATGACGTCGAGGACGAGCGCGTCGTCGACCGTGCCGGTGAAGCCCTTCGCGGTCCGCCGCTCGCCGATCTTCGACTTGATCATGCGCACCACGTCGGCGGTCGGCGCGTCCTTCTCCTTGATCGCTTTTGTCAGCGTGTCGTTGAGCTGCTGCTCGAGTGGCATGAGAGCCCCCTGAATTTATCTAGATGCTCACGTCGCACGGTGGAGCCCCGGCTCGCACTACCTACTGTACCCGCAACCGGGGGTCGAGAACGTCACGAAGACCGTCGCCCAGGAGGTTCAGGGCGAGCCCCGAGAGCGTCAGCGCCAGGCCGGGGAAGAGGCTCACCCAGAACGCCTCGCGAATGACGTTCTTGCCGCTGGCGATCACATTGCCCCACGAGGGCACGTATGGCGGTACGCCGACGCCGAGGAAGCCGAGAATGGCTTCGGCCAGGATCGCGTAGGCGAAGATGAAGCTCGCCTGGACCAGGAGCGGACCCACACAGTTCGGCAGGATGTGGCGAAAGGCGATGATCAGATCGCGCCGGCCGAGGGCCCGGGCGGCCTGGACGTAGTCGAGCTCGCGGAGGCTCAGCACGGTGCTGCGGATCAGCATGGCGGTGCGGGGCGTGTACACGACCGAGAGCGCGAAGATGACGTTACCGACGCCCGGGCCGCGCGCCGCCATCAGCGCGATAGCCAGCAGAATCGCCGGGAAGGCCATGAGGCCGTCCATGACCCGCATGAGCACCGGGTCGACGCGGCGGTAGTACCCGGCGATCAGCCCGATCGCGACTCCCCCGAGCGACGTGAGTAGCATCGTGGTCGCGCCGACCAGCAGCGAGATCTGGGCACCGTGCAGGACCAGGCTGTACACATCACGCCCGAACTCGTCCGTGCCAAGCAGGTTCCGAGCGCTCGGCGCCTTCAGGCGCTCGGCCGGATTGAGCCGGCGGGGATCGTGCGTCGACATCGCGCCGGCGAGCAACGCCGCCATCACGACGACCGCGAGCATCGCGGCTCCGACCGTGATGTTGCGGTTGCGGCCGAGCCGGCGGATCCATGCGCCGCGGCCGGCGGCGCGCGGCTCGGCGGCGGCGGTACGGAGCACGGCGGCCTCACTCATAGCGGATTCGCGGGTCGATGACCACGTAGAGCGCGTCGACCGCCAGGTTGATGAGTACGTATGCCGTCGCGGTGACCAAAATCACGCCCTGCACGACCGGGTAGTCCCGCCGCAGCACCGCCGAGATGATCAGGCGTCCGAGCCCGGGGATGTTGAACACGATCTCGGTCACCACGGCGCCGCCGATCAGGATCGCCATCGTGATGCCGATGACCGTCACGACCGGCACCAGCGCGTTGCGGAAGGCGTGCACCCAGGTGACGACGCCTTGCGAGAGCCCCTTGGCGCGCGCCGTCCGGATGTAGTCCTGCTGCAGCGCCTCCAGCATGCACGAGCGGCTGATGCGCGCGATCAGGGCCGACTGGTTGAAGCCGAGCGACACCGCCGGCAGCACCATGTAGCGCAGCGCTGCCATCGGGTCCGTGAAGATCGACGCGTAGCCGGCCGCCGGCAGCCAGCCCAGGCGGACAGCGAAGAGGTAGATGAAGTTCAGCGAGAGCCAGAAGCCGGGGACACAGACGCCCAGCAGCGCGCCCAGCATCAGCGCGCGGTCCCAAAGCGAGCCCGGGTAGGCGGCGGCAATGATGCCGGAGGGCACGCCGATGACGACGGCCACCAGCAGCGCCGAGAAGGTGAGCACCAGGGTCGGCTCGGCGCGCTCCAGGAGCGCTGTCACCACAGGACGGTCGAGGAAGTACGACTGGCCGAGGTCGCCCTGCAGCACGCGCCCGTAGAATTTCAGGAGCTGCTCCCAGAGCGGGCGGTCAAGGCCCAGCGCCCGGCGGGTCGTCTCGATCTGGGCCGAGGTGGCGTCGGGGCCGAGCATGACGCTCACGGGGTCGCCGGGGATCAGGTGGATCAGCAGGAACACGACGGTGGCGACCACCGCCAGCACCGGCACGAGCGTCAGGAGCCGACGGACGAGGTACGTCGTCACATCGCTACTTCTCGACCCACACGTTGTAGAAGCGGATTCGCTCCGTCTTCTCGTTGAATCCCTTCGTGGTGTTGCGGATGGCGCGGAGGCCGAAGAGGTCGCCGTAGCGGATGACCGGGACCTTCTCGAAGAACTGCCGGGTCTGCTGCTCCCAGAGGGCCTGCCGCTTCTTGACGTCGGTCTCGCGCGCCAGCTCGGCCTGGAGCTTCAGGATGTCCTCGTCGGTGGTCCAGCCCGGCCAGCCCGCGGTGAGGAAGGCGACGTGGGTCGGGTCGTAGAAGGCCCCGATGCCGGTGGTGAAGGCGTCGTACTCCTTGGAGTTGTTGCGCCGCTTCACCAGCGTGGCCCAGTCCACCACCTGCAGGTCGATGTTGAACCCCACGTCCTCGAGCTGCTGCTTGGTCAGGAGCGCGAAGTCGTACATCCACTTGTACTCCTGGGTCGTCATGAACCGGATCGGCTCCTTTTTGTAGCCGGCCTCGGCGAGGAGCCGCTTGACCTTGTCCTTGCTGTGCTCGTTCCACGGCAGCCCGGAAAGCTTCGTGTGCCAGGCCGGAATCTCGGGCGGGATGATGCTCGAGTCCATCCGGTAGAACTCGGTGTGGCCGCCGGCCACGTTCTTCATGATCGGCTCGATGTCGATCGCCGCCTGCCATGCCTGGCGGAGCTTCTGGTTCGTCATCAGGCCTTCCTTCTTGTTCAGGACGGCCACCAGCCAGTAGTAGGGCCGCGAGACGATGGGGCGGAGGTTCGGGTTCTTCTTGAGCCGGTCGTACGCGTCGAGATTCAGGTCGTCGGCGAAGTCGAGCTCGCCCGTCTCCACCTGGGCGACGCGCGTGGCTACCTCGGGCACCGGCTGGAAGCGGACCTCGTCGAGGTACGCGGTCTTGCCACCGCCGTAGCCGTTGGGCTTCTCGTTGCGCGACTTGTAGTCGTCGAAGCGGACCATGCGGATGTACTGGTCGGGCTTCCACTCAGCGAGCTTGAAGGGGCCCGTGCCGATCCACTCGGTCGCTTTGACCTCGGGGGCGAACTTCTCGGCGATCTCCTTGGGATAGATGGCGCCGAAGTTGTTGGGCACCGCCAGCGAGATCAGGACGATCGCCGATTTCTCCTTCAGCTTCATCTCGACCGTGTAGTTGTCGAGCGCCTTGCACTCGGCCACCTGGGCGAAGAGCGCCTTGCCGTAGACCGACTGCTTGCCCCAGCGGGTCAGCGAGGCCACCACGTCGTCCGAGGTCATCTCCTTGCCGTTGTGGAACTTCACGCCCTGACGGAGCTTGAAGGTGTAGACGAGGCTGTCCTTGCTCACGGTGTGGCTCTCGGCCAGCATCGGGATCGGCCGGTTGTTGCTGTCGAGGCTGTAGAGCCCTTCATAGATGTGGTTGGTCAACATCTCGGTGATGCTCGCGGTCGTCCAGTGGGCATCGAGTGACGGAGGCTCGCCCAGATTGCCGACGCGCAGGATGCCACCCTTCTTCTGGGCATCGGCGTTGAGCGCGGCTCCGGCGACGAGCGCCAGCGACGTGAGGGCGAGCAACGCGGTACGGCGAGAAGGCTTCAGCGACATGCGCCACCTCCAGATCGTGGGTGAGCCAATCTATCACACGGGCAGCGGCAGTCTCCGGCCTGAACGAGAGCCGGGAGAGGGCGTCTGGCGACGCGTGCTGGGAGGCGGCGCCGACTACTGGTCTGCGCCCCGGTAGGCCCGGGGCGAGCGTCCGAACCATCGATGGAACGCGCGCGCGAACGCGCTCGGATCCTCGTACCCCAGGAGAAACGCGACTTCCGACACCGCCAGCCTCCCGTCGCGCAAGAGCGACGGCGCCATTTCACGGCGGAGATCCGCCAGCAGTGCCGCGAACGGCGTCCCCTCCTGGCGCAGCCGGCGCTGGAGCGTACGGTCGCTCATCCCCAGCGTCCGGGCCAGACGCTAGGCGGCGCTGGCGCGCCGCGGGCGCAGGCGCCGGAGGACCAGCCGCGAGCGCAGGCCGCTCAGCGCCGTCTGGGCGCCCGACATGTAGATGTAGAGCACCGGTGTGATGTAGAGCGTGAGGAGCTGCGACACCAGGAGACCGCCCACGACGGCCAGGCCGAGGGCGCGGCGGGCGTCGGCGCCCGCGCCGATGCCGAGCGCGATCGGCAGGGTGCCGAGGAGCGCGGCCATCGTCGTCATCATGATCGGCCGGAAGCGGAGCAGGCAGCCCTTGTAGATGGCGTCGGCCGGCGTGGCGCCGGCGCGCTCGGCCTCGAGGGCGAAGTCGATCATCATGATCGCGTTCTTCTTGACGATGCCGACCAGCATGATGATGCCGACGAACCCGTAGATGTTGAGCTCCAGGCCGAACAGCATGAGCGTGAGGAGGGCGCCGACGCCCGCCGACGGGAGGCCCGAGAGGATCGTCAGCGGGTGGATGAAGCTCTCGTAGAGGATGCCCAGCACGAGGTAGATCACGAGGATCGTGACGAGCAGGAGCACGCCCTGGCCCTTGAGCGAGGCCTGGAAGGCCTGCGCGGTGCCCTGGAAGCTGCCGATGACCGTGGCCGGCATGCCGAGCTCGCGCTGGGCGCGGTTGACCAGATCGACCGCCTGGCTGAGGGCCACGCCGGGCGCCAGGTTGAACGAGATCGTTACCGACGGGAGCTGGCCCAGGTGCGTGATGGTCAGCGGCCCGATGGTGGGTGTGAGCCGTGCCACCGAGTTGAGCGGCACCAGCTTGCCCGACTGCGAGCGCACGTACAGCAGCGACAGCTCGGTCGGGTCGCGCTGATACGCCGGGTCGACCTCCAGGATGACCCAGTACTGGTTGGTCGGCGTGTAGATCGTCGAGACTTGCCGCGAGCCGTAGGCGCTGTAGAGCGCGTTCTCGATCTGCTCGGCGCTCACCCCGAGGGCCGAGGCCTTGTCGCGGTCGATGTCGACCGTCACTTGTGGGCTCGTGATCTGCAGATCCGTGTTGACGTCCTGGAAGCCCGGCAGCGTGCGCATCTTGTCGAAGACGATCGGCCCCCACTGATAGAGCTCGCGGAGATCGGTTGCCTGGAGCGTGTACTGGTAGAGCGCCTTGGTGAGGTTGCCGCCGATCCGGATGGTCGGCAGGTTCTGCGGGTACACACGGAACCCGGGGATCGCCGCGAGCTTGGGCCGCAGATCGTCGATGATCTTGTCGGCGGGCGGCCGCTCGGAGTGCGGCTTGAGGCGCACGAAGATGCGGCCGGTATTCGGGACGACGTTGATCGTCGAGGCGCCGATCGACGACATGAGCTGGTCCACGTAGGGCTGCTGCCGGACGATCGCGGCGGCGGCCCGCTGCTTCTCCGCCATCGCCTCGAACGAGATGTCCTGCGCGGCTTCCGTGAACGCGAAGATCTGGCCGGTGTCCTCGGTCGGAATGAAGCCCTTGGGCATCCTCTGGAAGAGCCACGCGGTGAGCACGAAGGTAGCGAGCATCACCGCCATCGTCAGCCGCCGGTGAGCGAGCGTCCACTTGAGCGAGTGGTCGTATGTCCGGAGCATACCGTCGAAGAAGCGCTCCGAGGCCTGGTAGAGGCGGCCGTGCGACTCGCCGGGCGGGCGGAGGAACCGGCTGCACAGCATGGGCGTGAGGGTCAGCGACACGAAGCCCGATATCAGCACCGCGACGGTGATGACCACCGCGAACTCGTGAAGGAGCCGGCCGACGACGCCGCCCATGAACAGCACCGGGATGAAGACCGCGGCCAGCGAGAGCGTCATCGACAGGATCGTGAATCCGATCTCCTTGGCTCCGATCAGCGCGGCCTCGAGCCGGCCCTTACCCTCCTCCATGTGGCGCACGATGTTCTCGAGCATGACCACCGCGTCGTCGACCACGAACCCGACGCAGAGGGTGAGCGCCATCAGCGAGATGATGTCGATCGTATAGCCCATCAGGTACATGGCGGCGAAGGTGCCGACGATCGACAGGGGCACCGCGAGACTCGGAATGATCGTGGCCGACAGGTTACGCAGGAACAGGAAGATGACCATCACGACCAGCGCGATCGCGAGCGCGAGCGTGAACTCGACGTCGTGGACCGACTCGCGGATCGCCACCGAGCGGTCGTAGAGGACATTGAGGTTCACCGACGCCGGAAGCTCCTGGCGGAAACGCGGCAGGAGCGCGCGGATGGCGTCGACGACCTCGACGGTGTTCGTCCCGGGCTGGCGCTGGATCGCCAGGATCACCGAGCGCTCGTCGTTGTACCAGCTGGCGACCTTGTCGGTCTGCACGCCGTCGACGACTCGTCCGAGCTCTTCCAGCCGCACCGGCGAGCCGTTGCGGTACGCGACGATGAGCGGGCGGAAGGCGGCCGCGTTCTGGAGCTGACCCGTCGCCAGGACGTTGAACATCTGGTGGGTGCCGTAGAGCGTGCCGGTCGGCAGGTTGACGTTGCTGCGCGCGAGCGCCTGCTCGACCTCGTCGAGGCCGATGCCGCGGGTGGTCAGCGCCCGCGGATCGACCTGGACGCGCACGGCGTACTTCTGCGAGCCGAATACCTGCACCTGGGCTACCCCCGTGATCGTCGAGATGCGCTGGGCGAGGCTCGTCTGGGCGTACTCGTCGACCATGTAGAGCGGAAGGGTCGGGGAGCTGAGCGCCAGGTAGATGACCGGCTGGTCCGCCGGGTTCACCTTCTGGTAGGTCGGCGGCGTCGGCATGCTCGGCGGCAGGAGCGGTGCCGCCTTGGTGATCATCGCCTGCACGTCCTGGGCTGCCGCGTCGATGTTCCGGTCGAGGCTGAACTGGATGGTGATCTGCGTGAGCCCGAGCGCGCTCGACGATGTCATCGAGTCGATGCCGGCGATGGTGGTGAACTGCTTTTCGAGCGGCGTGGCTACCGCCGACGCCATCGTCTCCGGGCTCGCGCCGGGGAGCGAGGCGGCTACCTGGATCGTCGGGAAGTCGACGTTCGGCAGGTCGCTGACCGGCAGCAGGCGGAAGCCCATGATGCCGAACAGCAAGACGGCGGCCATCAGGAGCGTGGTGAGGACCGGCCGCCGGATGAAGAGGTCGGTGCTCACGACGCCTTCGGCGCCCGGATCTCGATCTTCGCCCCCGGGATCAGCCGGAGCTGGCCGTCGGTGACGATGCGCTCGGCCCCGCGCACGCCCTGCTCGATGACCGTCTCCGCGCCCAGCCGGGTGCCGGGCACGACCGGGCGCGACTCGACCGTCATGTCGGGCTTGACGACGAAGACATAGGGCCCCTTCTGGCCGGGCTGGATGGCCTGCGACGGCACGACGACGGCCGTGCGGCTCGTGAGCACCAGGCTCACGTCGAGAAACTGCCCGGGCCAGAGCGCGTTGTCCATGTTGGCGAACGTCGCCTTGAGCTGAATGGTCGCCGTCGTCATGTCGACCGTGTTGTTCACGAACGACAGATCGCCGGTCGCCAGCGTCTCCTGCTGGCGCGGCAGCCGGGTGATCACGCGGAGCCCGCCAGTGGCACGATAGTACTTCTTGATGTCGGGCAGGTTCTGCTCGGGGACCGAGAACGAGACGTAGATCGGATGGATCTGGTTGATCACCACGATCGGATTGTCGTCGTTGGCCTTGATGATGTTGCCGTTCTGGACGAGCAGGTTGCCGGTGCGCCCGTCGATGGGCGCGCGGATGGCGGTGTAGGCGACCTGCAGCCGGGCGCTGTCGACGTTGGCCTGGGCGGCCCGCGTCGACGCCTTCGCGTTCTCGACGGCGGCGCGGTCGGCCTGCACCGTCGCCTCCAGCGCCGCCCAGTTCGTGCGGAGCTGGTCGTACTGCTCGCGCGCGATCAGCTCACGGTCGACGAGATCGCGGTACCGGCGCTCCTGCACCTTCGCGTTGTCGAGCTGGGCCTGGTCGCGCTCGAGATTGGCCTGAGCCTGCTGCACCTCAGCCTGGCGCTGGCCCAGTGCCGCCTCCGCCTGGCGCAGCGCCGCCTCGAAGGGCCGCGGATCGATGACGAAGAGCAGATCGCCCTTCTTGACGTCCTGGCCTTCCTTGAAGCGGACCTCCATGATCTGCCCGTTGATCTGCGACTTGATGCCGACCGACGTGTAGGCCTGCGCGTTGCCGACCGCCGTGAGCTGGACGGGCAGGGTCTTCTCGACGGCGTCGATGACCGTCACCGGCACCGGCGGCACCTGGACGCGGGCCTTGCCGGCGGCGTTGTCGGAGCAGCCGGCCAGGAGCAGCGCCGCGGCCAGCGCCCCGCCGGCGACTCCGGTCAACCGCCGGACCATCATTTCCTGGTCCTCCGGGCCTTCGCCGCGTGCGCCTCGTCCTCGGGCACGCTCGCGGCCGCGTCGACCAGCGCCTCCAGGCCCGTCAGCACCTGCCGGCGCTCGGCGGCGGCCATGCGGGTGAGGACACGCTCCATGCCGCGCAGGCGGATCGCCTCGAGGTCGTCGACCAGCGTCTTGCCGGCGCGCGTGAGGTCGAGCACATAGACGCGCCGGTCGGCCGGATGATCGCCGCGAACCACCAGCCCCTTCTCCTCGAGGCGGTCGACGATGTGGGTGACCGCGGGGAGGGTCACGCCGAAGGCCTTGGCGACGTCGCCCATATGCGAGCCCGGGTGCTCGGCCAAGCGGAAGAGCACCTGCGACTGGGCATAGGTGAGATCGAGATCGGACGCCTTCTGCCACAGGAGCTGGCGGAAGATCGTGCCGCCGAGCGAGTTCAGGAGCTCCAGCATGTGCCGGGCCTCCCTCGCCGTCGCCCGCTTGGTGCGCGCTCGGATCCGGTCGTGGGCGTCCATGTGAGTCAGTTAATAGTTTACGCGATAAAGGGATCGGCGGGAAGCCGGTCGTCGGGAGCGATCGGTACGGTTCAGTACCCCCGGTGCCGGTCCACGACGTGGCGGAGCGGACGGCCGGCGAGGTACCGGGCGAGGTTGTCGTTGAACACGGGCGTGAGCGCATCGGCCGTGCTCGGACCCGAGATGTGCGGCGTCACGACGACGTTGTCCATCTTCCACAGGGGGTGGCTCGGCGGCAGCGGCTCGCGGTCGAAGACGTCGAGCACCGCGCCCGCGATGCGGCGCTGCTCGAGCGCCGCCATGAGGGCGCCCTCGTCCACGACAGCGCCGCGCGCGATGTTGATGAGCCACGTGGTCGGCTTCATCGCCCCGAGCGCGTCGGCGCCGATGATCCCACGGGTCTCGGGGGTGAGGGGCAGGAGGAGCACGACGAAGTCCGCTTCGCGGAGGGCGCGGGCCATCGCGGCCACCGGATACATCTTCGTGGCCTCGCGCACCGGCCGGCCGCGCCGGGAGACGCCGAGGACACGCATGCCGAGCCCGCGCGCCGCGCGCGCGATGTCGCGGCCGATGTCCCCGAGGCCGACGATGGACAGCGTCTTGCCGCCCAGCCGGTCGGGGAGCACGTGGTCGTCCCAGCGGCGCTGGCGCTGGGCGTCCCGGTACGGCTTCATGCGCTGGGTCACCCACAGACACCAGGCGACGACGTACTCGGCCATCCACGGCCCGAAGACGCCCGGCGCCCGCGTGATCTGCACGTGCGGCGGTAGCTCGGGGACCAGCGCCCAGTCGACCCCCGCGCCCATCACCTGGAGCCACTTGAGCCGGCCCGCCTTCGCGTAGAGCTGCGGCGGGAATTTCCACGCGTAAAGGATCTCGGCGTCAGCGATGGCGCCCGCGGCCTCACTCGGAGTGGCGGCAATATGCACGCTCACGCCCCGCTTCGGGACGCGAACGAGCTCGGCGTAGCGGCGATCGGCGTGGTAGACGAGGACAGTCGGGCGCGCCATCGCGCCGGTCAGCCGATTGCCACCGCGAGGCACGTCGTCGTGCGCGTCACCCCGTCGATCGAGCCGATCTCGTCGGTGACCAGGCGCCCGACCGCGTCGAGCGTCGAGCCCTCGACCACGGCGATGAAGTCGAAGGGACCCGTGACCGCGTCGAGGTTGACCACCGTCGAGTCGGTGCCCTCGACCGCCGCCAGTCCCTTCTTGACGGTCTTGGTCTTGCCCGGCGCGGTCTCGATGAGCACGTACGCGCGCATCTTCTTCGGCCCACTCTTGGTCATAAGAGCCTCCTGCCGTCGTTGCTCAGTGTTGCGCGGCGCCGACCGCGCCGAGCAGCGTCGCGCGAAAGAGCGCGCTCCGCTCGACGAACTTCGCGCCCTCCACATCAATCCGCGTGCCGCGATCGTCGCGGTGATTCGACGGATCGAAGGTGGCAAAGAGCCGGGTGACCGCCTGACCGAACGTCAGAGTCAGGGGCTCGCCGGCGCTCTCGTCGCCCAGCCGCGCGACGATGATGAAGAAGCCCTGCTCGTCCGTCGCCGCGGGATACGCGTAGCCGGTCTTGTCGCGGGTGAGCACCAGCTCGCGCCCAGCGACCGCGCGGCCCCGGGCGTCCTTCACGAAGCCGAGGACCACGTAGCGGTAGTACACCTCGTGCGTCGCCGACGCCGGCGTGCCGGCGAGCGTCAGGACACCCAGCAAAACCAGGGCCGCTGCCCGCGCCACGCGGCTCAGTCTAGCAGATAGTCGCGGAGCAGAGACCGGTGGCACCGGGTCTCGTCGGGGCAGCCACAGAGGAGCGTGACACGCCCGGACTTCGCGTAGGCGCGGACGGCCGCCAGGTGCGCCTGCGCCTCCGGACGCGCCAGGCCTTGCCGGTATCGCCGTCGGTACTCGGCCCAGCCGATGCGACCGGAGCGGAACGCGCGCATCAGGGGCAGGACCGGACCGAGCTCCTTGAGCCAGATGTCGACATGGCTCTTGCGAATGCCACGCGGCCAGAGGCGCATGATGAGAACGCGCGTGCCGTCGGCCTTGGCCTGCGGCTCGTAGATCCGCTTGATCGAGATCACTTGCCGATCGACTCCAGCGACTGCTTGAATTTCTCGCACGGGTCGGCGTCGTCGGTCTTCGGCGTGAACCACACGTAATCGAACGGCAGCGCCGCGCTGGCGAATCGAGCCGCGTAGTCGCCGGGCTTGACCGCCGCCGGATCGACCTCGACGAACGCGACGCTCGCGATCCCGGCGCCGGGGGCCTGGCGCGCCAGGTGAACGGGCACGCCCCGGTCGCGGCGCGCGTGGCCGGCGCCCGTGATGAGCACGGCGCCGTCGCGCTGGCCGCCCCGCGCCAGGCTCGTGGCCATGCGCGCGTCGCGGGCCCACTGGATGTCGACCATCCGCGCGATCATGTCGTCGGGGACCTGGCCGCAGTGGGCTTCACGGATCTCGTTGGCCATCGCCGTGCGCGTCTCCGGGGAGGGCTCGGCGAGGCGAAGCTGCGTCGTGAGCGCCGGGCCGAGCCCGGCCAAGCCGTTGCGGCGTACGGCATCGGTTGCGGGCTTGGACAGGTTGGTGGCGACGATCGGCAGGCCGCCGTCGAGGGCCGCCTGCGCGATCGGCTGATAGAAGCGCCATTCGGGCCAGCCCGTGCGCCGCCAGTTCACGGCGTCACCAAGCCCCGCAGCATCCTTCGGGCTCCGGGCCAGGTAGCGCGCCACCGCGGCGGTGTCGTCGGTCGACAGCATCTCGAAGCCCACCGCGGGATGCCGCCCCGCCTCTACCAGCGCGCGCACGAGCTTGGCCTGCAGCGCGTGATGGTCGGGATTGTCGTGCCGCTCGCCCAGCATCACGAATCGACTGCCGACCAGCCGGGCGTTGAGGGTCGCCTCACTGATCGTGGTGTTCGCCGATACGTCCCAGACCTTGCCGACCAGCGGATGCTCCCGCTCCACCGGGCTCTCCCACTCGATCTGCGCCGGGCGCGCGCAGCCGCCGGCCGCGACGAGCAGCGCGAGAGCTACCGGCGGAAGGCGTAAGACTTGGGTCCTGACGAAGCGCGCTGTTACGCTCATAAACTGATGCTACCAGCACCCCGCCGGCCCCGAATCCGTTTACCGCAGCCGCGCCCCCTCGATCCGGTGCCGGGCGCCCGGCGTCCATGAAGGCGCTCGCCAAGCTCGGTCTCGTCGGCGCCGGGTACATCGGAGCCTTCGCGATCGCGTCGGCCGTCGTGGCTGTTCACATCGCCACCACGCAAGGCCCCGACCGGCGAGATTACGCCGCCATGTTCGACTTCGGGGACAGCCTGCTGTTTCTGGGCGTGTTCGGGCTGGCTGCCGTCCTTCCGACCGGCGCGGCGCTCTTCCTCCTCAGGCCATATCCGCGGTTCTGGCGCGTGCTCTCCATTGCTGCCATGGTGATGGCCGCGACAGCCGCCGCGGCATTCGTCGTCATGCTTGCGTGGCGAGCCGCCGGCGCGAGTTCAGCCGGTAGCGCGTGGGCGGCCGTAGCGTCGCTTCGGATTCTGATCGCGCCGTTGTTTGCCCTGGCCTTCGCTGTCTCAACGGTCTTTGCGCCGCGTCGCAATCCGCGACTCGTGCTCCTGGCGTCCACGGCCATCGAGGCAATGGTCTTCTGCGGGCACTTTCTCCTGGCGCTAACGATCGGGCGCGCCGAGTGAGCCCTCAGGCGTCGTGATCGTCAGGCCGGCATCGATGATGAGGGTGTGCCCGGTCACCCAGCGCGCCTCGTCGCTGACGAGGTAGACGGCGCCCCAGGCCACGTCCCAGCCTGTGCCCTCGGTGCCGAGCGGGCTCGCGCGCCGCCGGCGTTCGCGGGCCCTGGAGCCGAGATCCTCAACCATCGGCGTCCACACCGGGCCGGGTGCGATCGCGTTGACGCGGATACCCTTGGGACCGTACTGGACGGCGACCGAGCGGACGAACCCGATCACGCCCGCCTTGGCGGTCGCGTACGCGGTGCGGCCGTAGCCGCGCATGCCGGCGATCGACGAGACGCACACGACGGCGCCGCCGCCGCGACGTACCATCGCCGGCACCGCCGCCTGCGTGGCGAGGAACATCGACTTGAGATCGACGCTGATAACGCGATCCCAGTCTTCCTCGGTGGTCTCGAGCAGGTCCTTGCGCGACTCGATGCCGACGTTGTTGTGAAGGATGTCGAGGCCGCCCCACCGGTCGACCGCCGCCTTGACCATGGTGAGGCACTCGCCGGCCCGCGTGACGTCGGCAGCGTAGGCCAGCGCCTCGCCGCCCTCGGCGCGGATGAGCCCGGCGGTCTCCTCAGCGCGGCCCTTCACCTGGTCGACGCAGAGGACGCGGGCGCCCTCGCGGGCGAAGAGGATCGCCGCCGCCTTGCCGTTTCCGAGGCCGGGGCCGCGCGAGCCCGCGCCGGTGACGATCGCGATCTTGCCATCGAGCCGGGCGCTCATCGCCCAATCACGGTATTGAGCGCGGACCGGGATAGCCGTCCCACGACAGGCGCGCGCCGTCGACGCTGAAGCCGGCCGCCACGAGAGGCTCGAACGCGGCGCTGCCGCGCACGGGGTGTCCGTCCCAGGTCATGATCTCGAGCCGCCGCACCGGTCGCAGGGTGAGCGGGCGTTCCATCATCGACTGGAGCGCGGCGATGACTCCTGGAAGATCGACGTCCTCCCAGCCGGCCAGCGGCGTCAGATCGCGCCCGGAACCTTCCACGAGCAATCGCGGGCGGCCCTGACGGAACACGAGCCAGTTCTGAGGCAGGCGGGTCGCGCCAACGCGCGAGCCGTCGCGGCGCGAGAGGGCGAACACGCGGCCCCAGAGATTCGCCGGGTCGATCATGTTGACCAGCACGTGTGGCTCGGCGCGCCGCGCCGGCGTGTCGAGATCGCTGAGCGCGTCGGCCAGGGCGTACTGCTCACCCGAGAGTCCCTGGACGAAGTAGCCCCGGACCACCTCGCCGCCGTACTCCATGCGGAGCAGCGTGTGGCGCAGCATCGCCCAGTCGCCCCGAGCCAGCTCGCGCGCGACGATGCCGTAGCGCGCCAGGAGCAGCTGCGCTCGCGCTTCGTCTCGCTCCTCGGGCGACAGGCGCTCCTCGTCGCCGAGAACACTCCAGCGGCCGATCACCGGCAGGCGCGTCAGAACGCCGCGGGCCTGGCCCCGCCGCCGTCGGCGCGGGTCGCCCGTTTCGGAGGGCCGGTGCGCCGGTGTCATGCCGGCCACGATCGCGCTGAAGGTGTCCGGCGTGACGAGCCCGGCCCAGAAGAGCTCCCACAGCGCAGCGAGCACCTCGGGCGTCGAGAGGCCCGTCGCACGCGTCAGGTCCTGGGCGAACGAGGCGCCGCGGAGCTGCAGGTGCAGCAGCACGTTCTTGACGCGCGCGTCCAGCTCGGGCGGCGGCGCCGAGCCCTCGCGGAGCCAGCCGACGTTCTCGCGAAGCGCGGCGCCCACGCGCGTCGAGCGCCCCCGCTCGCCTGGAGCCCGGTCGAACACCGTCCACACCATCTCGCCCGCGAGTCCCAGACGATCGAGCCATTCCCGCTCGTAGCTCTCGACGCGCGCGGGCAGGAGATCCTGCTCCCAGACGCGCACCGGGAGGTCTTCGCCCTGCAGCAGCTCGAGCGCGGCGAGCACGCCCGGTGGTCCGACGAGACGGTGATCGGGATGCAGGTGGTGACGTCGGAGCAGGAACGCCGAGAACTGCTCGGCGGACGCGACGGGGCGGGGCACCCGGCGCGCGTGCACCTGACGGCGCTGGATCTCGTCGAGCACCGCGATGTGGACGAACTGCGGAGCGGAGACGCCGGCGAGATAGGAGCCTTGCCGCACGAGCCCGCGGTCCTTCAGTTGCTCGAGCGCGCGCGTCGCGTTCTCGAGGGCCAACCCGTAGCGCTCGGCGAGCCAGGCTGCCGTCACCGGTCCGCGCGTCCTCAGCAGGCGCAACGCGACGCGCTCGAGGCCATCAGCGCTCTCGAGCGCGCCGTAGAGCGCCGCGTCCGTCGCCGGGACCCACGCCCGCCGCCCGCTCGCGAACGCGAGGGCGACGACCCGGCACTCTTCGGCGAGCGCGCCGATCAGCCCGGGGCCGTCGCCCGCCACGCGCTCGGCAATCTCGCTGTCCGTCAGGTCGCCGAGATCGTCGAGAATCCCGGCGAGCTCGTTCGCGTCCCGCGCCCGGCGATCGGGCGCGGTCTTCTGCAGCTCTGCCTCGACCGCGGCGACCAGCTCCGGCCGGAGTGGTCCCGGCGTCACCGACCAGGCCTTTCGCATGGTGACGGCATCGCTCCGCCGCTCCTCGGCATGGCCGGCGCCAAGATAGGCCCAGTCCCACGCGAGCAGTAGCGGGTAGACGAACGGGGAGGGAAGCGGCGTGTCCACGTGCCGCCGCCACATCTCGCCGTCGTGCAATCGCTCCAGCATGCGGCGCAGCCGCGGCGCGTCGAGCGCGTCGTGGAAGCACTCGCGGAGCGTCTCGGCGACGATCGGGAACTCGGGCTGACCGCCGACCGATTCGAGCAGCGCGTCGGCCTTGAGCCGCTGCAGATAGGCAGGCGTCCGCTGACCGCGCGACATGCGCGGGATGAAGAGCGCGCGGATCGCGCACTGACGGAAGCGCGTGCCGAAGAGCGGCGTGCCGATGAGCGCCTTGCCCAGGAGCGTGTCGACCTCCTCGGGCGTCACGAACGTGACCAGCCGCTCGGGGTTCGGCGGAACCTGGCCGGGCGCGAACGACAGGAGGATGCCGTCGTCCACGTGACTGGCTTCGGCGACGAGGCCGGCACGCCGCAGCTTCTCCTTCAGGACCATGCCCCAGGCGCCGTTGACGCGCATACCAAAGACCGAATGGATCATCGCGTGGCGGCCGCCCATCTCGTCCGAGAACGACTCCACGACGATCCCCTGATCGTCAGGGACGCCGTCGAGGACCTCGCCCGCCTTGACGAGCCAGGCGCGCATCGCCGACGCCGCGCGAGCGTCAAGGCCGCAGACCTGCGCCGTCCAGCTCTCGAAGTCCGGCGCATCCACGCGCTCGGCCGCGTCACGGCGTAGGCGCCCGACCGCAAGGCCCAGCTCCCACGAGCGCGACGGGTGCTCGCCCTTCCAGAAGGGAATCGTCGGCGACATGCCCTGGGCGTCCTCGACCAAGACGCGATCGGCGCGCACCTTCACGATCTTCCACGCGTGCGAGCCGAGCAGGAAGACGTCGCCGGGCAGGCTCTCCGTCACAAACTCCTCGTCGAGCGTGCCGACCTTCAGGTCGGTCTCGGCGACGAAGACGTCGTAGAGGCCGTTGTCGGGGATCGTGCCGCCCGACGTGAGGGCCAGGAACCGGCTGCCACGGCGCGCGTGCAGCCGGTCGTTGACGCGGTCCCACAGGATGCGCGGCGCCGCTCCCTTCACCTCGGCGGGCAGCGGCTCGGCGAGCGAGCGCACGACCGCCACGAGCGTATCGCGCTCGAGCGAGCGATAGGGCGCGGCATTCCGCAGACGCGCCAGGAGCGCGTCGACCGTGAGGGACTCGGCCGCGACGGCCGCCACGATCTGCTGGGCGAGCACGTCGAGCGGCGCGTCGGGCATGACGATGCGATCGAGCTGTCGCTCCTTGATGGACCGGACGACCGCGGCCGCCTCCAGGAGCTCCTCGCCCTTGGTCACGACGATGCGGCCGCGCGACGTCCGACTCAGCAGGTGACCGGCGCGGCCCACCCGCTGGAGGGCGGCGGCGATGTTCCGCGGCGACTGGAGCTGGACCACCAAGTCGATGGCACCGACGTCGATGCCGAGCTCGAGCGACGACGTGGCGACCAACGCTCGCAGCTGGCCGTCTTTCAGCCGATTCTCGGCTTCAAGCCGCGCCCGGCGCGACAGCGAGCCGTGGTGCGCGGCGACGCGGCCGTCGGGGATCCGGTCGTTGAGATCGCGCGCCAGACGCTCGGCGGCACGCCGGCTCTGCGCGAACACCAGCGTGGTCCGGTGGGCCTGGACCAGCTCGGCGATCTGCTGGAGTGCGGCCTCCCAGATGGTGTCACTCGGCGCCGTCAGGAAGTCGTCCACCGGCGCGACCACTTGAAGATCGAGGTCGCGCGTGAAGCCGGCGTCGACGGTCACGGCGTCGGCGGCGGTGGCGCCGGTGAGGAACGCCCGCGCCGACTCGACAGGGCTCACGGTCGCCGAGCAGCCGATGCGCTGGGGACGCTTGCCGGCCTCGGCCGCGACCAGCGCCTGCAGGCGCTCGAGCGAGAGCGCCAGGTGGGCGCCGCGCTTCGATCCCATCAGCGCGTGGATCTCGTCGACGATCAGGAATCGCGTGCGGGCGAGCGCCGGTCGGAATCGCTCGCTGGTGAGCAGGATGAAGAGCGACTCGGGCGTGGTGATCAGGACGTGCGGGGGCCGCCGCGTCATGGCCTGGCGCTGAGCCGCCAGCGTGTCGCCGGTGCGCACGGCGACGCGGATCTCGGGCGGCTCCAACCCGTCGACGGCGGCCGCGGCCCGGATGCCGGCCAGGGGCGCGCGCAGGTTCTTCTCGATGTCGTTGTTGAGCGCGCGGAGCGGCGAGACGTAGACGACATAGACGCGATCTTCGAGCCGGCGCTCGAGGCCCAGGCGATGGAGATGGTCGAGCGCCCACAGGAAGGCCGCCAGGGTCTTGCCCGAGCCCGTCGGCGCCACGATGAGCGTGTCGCGGCCCGAGGCGATGGCGTCCCAGCCCTCGCGCTGCGGCCGGGTGGCCTCCGGGAATGTCGCGTCGAACCAGCGGCGGACGAACGGAAGGAATTCGGCCATTCAGCCTGAAATTCTACGCCTCAGCGGAAGCCCCGGAATCCTCCAGCTCACTTGGCCCCCCGGTTGAGCAGCTCGCTGCCCATCCACGCAGGAGAGGTCGATCTTGAGTCGATACTTCATCAGCGCGCGGCATCACCCGCCGCTGGGACGTTTGAGCACGGTCGTGTCGTAGAGAATCGCCGCCCGCTGAATGAGGCTCACGATGACCTGCCCGTAAAACTGGGTCATGGAATCACCGGCCGCCCGGACCCGATCGGTCAGCACATACCGCCCGGCGCTGCCCTGGCCGATGTAGTCGCGGGCGAAATCCTGGTCGATGAGCGGTTTCACCCAGGAGTACGTCTCCTCGGTGAGCTCGACCACCTGGGCGCCCTTCACTTTGCCGTCGGGACCGAGACCGACGGCCACGCGTACCGGACCGTGGATGGTGTACTCGGTCATGAAGATCGTCGAGGCGACGAGAGCGCCCTGGTCGTCCCGCCCGAGATAGAAGCGATAGAAGTCCTCGTTGGGCGTCCAGCCCGACTGCTTCTGGATCGCCTCGCGTTCGGCCGGCGACAGGCGCACTTCGCGGACGAAGAACCGGCGGGAGCCACTGAGCAGCCCCGCGACCGCCTCCCGATCCGACGTCAGCACCACGGGCGGGGTGACGTGTGCGGAGACCAATCCCGCGACCAGCACCATCAGTCCCACACCTCCCAGCAAACTGACGATGAAACGGCTCATGCCGAGCGCTCCTTTTGCAGCCAGATTTCGTAAAGGGATCGAGCCGTGATGAGCACGTAGCCCAGCGCGAACAGGCTCCCGCCGGTGATCACCAGCGCGCTGAACGGCGGCCAGACGAAGCGGGTCAGCCACATCCCTCCGATGTCCAGGATCGTGCCCACGAACGGCAGGGCGAGGATGATCGTCTTCTTGCCCTCCCCGAGCGACGAGAAGAGGAAGATCGATCCGAGAAGCCCGGCGATGAGCGTCATGCCGAAGAGGTGAGTGTGGCTGGTCTGGATCAGCAGGGGTGTGCGGATCCAGACCTTCGCCGACGTACTGATCTGGCCGAGATCGATCTCTCGCTCTCCGCTCATCTGGCCGTGGCCCATTTGTGTCATCGGCATGTCTGGAGCGAGACTCGCTCGCACCTCAGCCGAGCTAAGGCCGACGGCTGTGGCCGCCTGGGCGAAGGCCGCCAAGGCACCACAGCCGATTCCGATGAGGTACAGCGTGCAGAAGACCTTTCCGCTGAGCGGAAGGCGACCGAGGAATATTCCATTCATCCCGCTGCTCCTAGAAATTGACCACGAACTGCAGCGTCACCTGCTGGCTCGTCTTGTCCCCCTGGAAGATGGGGACTGCGGCCGAAGCGTCCGAGAAGACGTTCCGGTTGGAGAGGTTCAGCCGGTACTCGAGCCTGACATCGACCCAGTCCAGCGGATGTCGCGACCGCGCATAGGTTACTCCTACCGGCCGCAGATCCGGGATCAGCCTGGACAGATGGACGATGGGCGCGAGCGTGAACGACTGGAGTGTCTGGCTGACGCCCGTCCGCGCACCATCGGTGTCGTTGAAGATCCCGTACCGGAAGCCCACGCCCAGCCACGGGGTTACATCGTAATGGGCAAGGGCGTAGAGGCCGTACCAGCTGACCCTCTTGTCGTTCGCCGCGTCGCCGGGGATCGGTATGCCTACTCGTCGGAACGACACACCCGCCTCGCGGCCGTACACGAACTCGCCGGTCAGAAACAGCCTGGGGATC
>JBKPCO010000200.1:0-18965 GCA_046727415.1 Candidatus Methylomirabilota bacterium | reverse complement strand
GCCGACAACGTGCACGCGGCTCTGCTCGATGCGCACGTCCTCGGGCGCGCATTCGAGCATCTCGGCCGCCACCTTCGTGGCGCGCGCCCGCACCTCGCGCGCGGTCTGCGCGACTGCGGGCCCGGAGTTGGCGGTGACGCGGCTGCCGCCGGTACCCATGCCGTACGGGAACAGCGCGGTGTCGCCCGCAATGACGTGCACGTCCTCCCAGGCGGCGCCGAGCTCGGCCGCGGCAATCTGGGCCAGCGTGGTGTTGTGGCCTTGCCCCTGCGCGGTCACGCCGATGAAGACATAGACCTTGCCGCTCGGATCGACGCGCACCGTGGCGCCCTCGTACGGGCCGAGCCCCGTGCCCTGCGCGTAGGAGGCAAGGCCCACACCGATCCGGCGCGTGGCGCCCGCGCTCGACTTCTGGCGCCGCCGCCACTCGTCGTAGCGCAGGAGCGCGAGCGCGCGCTCGAAGGCCGCAGGGAAATCGCCGGGGTCGTACGTGATCGACACGCCATCCTTGTAGGTGAGACCGGGGCGGTAGGGCATGTCGGCGGGGCGCACGAAGTTGCGTCGTCGAATCTCGGCCGGGTCGATGCCGAGCTTGCGCGCACCGATGTCCATCAGGCGCTCCATGACGAACACGGCCTCCGGCCGCCCGGCGGCGCGATAGGCGGCGTTCAGCGCCTTGCTGGTCACCACGCTCGTGCCGACATTGCGGTAGTGCGGCACCCGGTAGGGGCCGGGCAGGTGGTTGACGGTATTAGCGGTCAGCCCGTCGCCCTGCAGGGGATAGGCGCCGACGTCGGCGAGGAACGTGGCGTCGATGGCAACGATGCTGCCGTCGCGCGTGAAGCCGATGCGCGCGTCGTGAGCCTGCTCGCGGTCCTGGCCCATCGTCGCGAAGTTCTCGCGCCGGTTCTCGACCCACTTCACCGGTCGGCCGAGCTGGTGGGCCGCCGCCGCCACGAGGATCTCCTCGGGGTAGATCGGCCCCTTCGGACCGAAGCCCCCGCCGACGTCGGGGACGACGACGCGGACCTCCTCGACCGGCAGCCCGAGCGCGGCTGCGACGACGTCGCGCAGCGTGTACGGGCTCTGCGTGGACGACGACACGACGAGCGTGCCGGAGTCGCGCTCGCGATAGGCGACCACGCCGCGCGTCTCGAGGGGCGCCGCGCTCAGACGGGGATGGCGCAGCCGCTCGCGAACGACGAGGTGCGCCCCGGCCATCGCCGAGTCCGCGTCGCCGACCGTGCCGCGGGCCACGATCGCGGTATTGTCGGGCCAGCCCTCGTGTAGCCGAGTCCCCGACGCGAGCGACGCTTCGGCCGTGGCCAGGGGCGGCAGCGGCGCGTACTGGGCCTGCACCGCGTCGAGCGCGTCGGCGAGCAGGGCGAGGCTCTCCGCCACAACGACGGCCACCGGCTCGCCGACGTGGCGGACCACGTCACGAGCCAGAACCGGCTGAGCCCAGACACGGCCCTTGGGAGAGCCGCCGTACGCGGTCGGCACGTTGGGCGTCACCGCACCGAGGTCGGCGGCGCTCCAGGCGAGGGCCACGCCGGGAAGTCGGCGGGCCGCGTCGGTGGTTACGGAGACGAGGCGCGCGTGGGCCTCCGTGCTCCGGACGACGCCGAGGTGCAGGAGGCCGTCGCGCGCGAGGTCGTCGAGGAAACGGCCGCCGCCCGTCAGGAGCCGCTCATCCCCTTTGCGCAGCGGCGAGGAGCCGATCATCTCGTAGGGGAATCTATCACGCCTGCGGAAGATCCTCTTGGGTAGACTCTCGGGTGATGCGCGCGGGTGACCGTCGCTGGACGGCCTGGCTGCAGATGACGGTGCTGGTGCCGGCCAACCTGATCGGCGCCATCGTATCGTTCACGTACTTCAACTTCGTCGACCGGCTTGCGCCCGGCCGAGACGACGTGCTGGCTGGCTCCGCCCTGTTCTTTCTTTTCGGCTTCGGTCTGCTGTCCGGGCTCGTCTCGGTCTGGGCCAATCGGTGGTCGCGGGCTCTCAACCCTGTCGACGGCCGCCTGCCTACCTCGACGGAAGCCCGGCGCCGCGCGCTGCTGCTTCCGTACGCGGTCGCCGGCATCGTCTTCGTCGCCTGGGCGCTCGCCGGCCTGCTGTTCGGGGTGATCCGACCGCTCATGCTCGGCGCCTTCACGACGGAGCGCGCCGTCAGGTTCATCTTCGGCAACACCTTCATCGCGGGCGGGGCGACGACGGCCCTCACGTTCCTCCTGGCCGAGCACCTCTGGCGCCGGGAGCTGCCGAAGTACTTTCCCGAGGGCGATCTGAGCGCAGTCCCGGGAGTGATCCGGCTGCGCGTGCGAGCGCGGCTCCTGGTGATCCTGCACCTCGTGGGCGTGGTGCCGCTCTCGGTCCTCGGCGTGATGGCCTATCGGCGCGCCGAGTCGCTGCCGGGCCTGGACCCGACCGCCGCCGCCCAGGTCCTGGGGAGCCTGCTGGTCGCGATCGGGTTCATCGCCGTCGTGGGCAGCGTGACCGCGATCGGCCTGGCGCTGGTCGCGGCCGCCAGCGTGGCGACACCGTTACGCGAGATCCAGGGGGCGATGCGCGAGGTCGAGATCGGCAACCTCGACGCCCGCTGCCGGGTCGTGAGCAACGACGAGATCGGCGCGGCGGCGGAGGGCTTCAATCGCATGGTCGCCGGGCTCCGGGAGCGCGAGTTCCTGAAGGAGACGTTCGGCAAGTACGTGAGCCGCGAGGTGCGCGACGAGATCCTGGCCGGCCGCATCTCGCTCGAGGGGCAGGCCGGGGTGGTGACGATCCTCTTCGCCGACCTGCGCGACTTCACGCCGTGGGTGGAGTCGACGAGCCCGCGCGAGGTCGTGCGCGACCTGAACGAATACTTCACGGAAATGGAGGGCGCCATCCGGGAGCACCGCGGGCTCGTGCTCCAGTTCATCGGCGACGAGATCGAGGCGGTGTTCGGCGCGCCCGTCGCGCACCCGAAGCACGCCGAGATGGCGGTGCGGGCCGCCCTCGACATGCGCCGCCGCCTGGCCGCGTGGAACGCGGCCCGCGAGCAAGTGGGAAAGATCCCGCTCCGCCACGGCATCGGCATTCACACCGGCTCCGTCCTCGCCGGCAACATCGGCAGCGCCGAGCGCCATTCCTACGCGCTGGTCGGCGACCCGGTCAACCTGGCCTCGCGCATCCAGAGCCTCACCAAGGAATTCGGCTCGGACATCCTGGTCAGCGGAGATACGCGCCGTCAGCTCGATGCTCGCTTCGACCTCGTCCAGCTTCCCGCTGTGCGCGTCAAAGGAAAGTCGCTTGAGGTCGAGGTCTTTCGGCTCGCCTGAGCGGGGCGTCGGATGCCTGGGCCACGTGGTAATCTACTGCGGCAGAACTGCTACAAATTCCTGCCTCAGAGGGAGGGAGCCCATGGCGATGGTCGCGGTCTCGGTTTCCGATCCTCTACTCGCCCCGCGCCGACGCGAGGCCGACATCGAGATCCACCGATTCGGTGACGTAGTGAAGGTGCAAACGATGGCCGATGGGCTGTTCATACAGCTCGCACTTTCTGCCTCCGACGCGCTCGCCGTCGCCATCCGATTGATCGATGCAGCGCGGGCGGTTCGGGCTGAATGAACATGGCGAGCAGAGGAGCGCCGTAGCTAACTGCCCTGTTGGTCTCCCCGCGCACTGACTCCAGAGCAGCCGACCTCGCCTAGCGCTGCAAGCGGTCTACGAAGGAGTTGATCCGAGTCGTCTCGTGACCGCGAAGATCGAGGAACCAGAAGGCAGCACCTTCGGGGTCGACGCGGACGACGAGCGAGACGACGTCGATGGGCGGACCGCCGTCGGGCGGGGAGAACTCGAGCTTCACTGCCTGGCCGGGCCGGAGGCGCTGGCTCACACGCACCTTCATGCCGGTCGATGAGAGCTCAGTGCACGTGCCGTCGAGCGCGCCCTTCGAGGCGGTGATGCGCACGCCGAGCTTCACGGCGGCGCGCGGGGCGGGGCGCCGCTCGATCTGGCGCTGGCCGATCTGCTGGCGCGCCATCGCGAAGGGCCTCAGGTAGGCGAGGACCTGGCCTAGACGCTCGAGCGTGACGGGCTTCCTGATGAAGTCGAGGGCGCCGAGCTTCAGGCAGGCGCGCGCTTCAATCTCCGTTGCGACGCCGGAGACGACGATCACCGGCACCTCGGAGTCGCGGACGTTCGTGAGGCTCAGGAACTCGACGCCACTCATGCCCGGGAGTCTGACGTCGAGCAAGATCGTGTCCGGCCGGGCGGTGGTGAGCGCCTCGAGCGCGCGTTCCGCGCTGCCGACGACGGTGGGCTGGTAGCCCAGCTCGCCGATGAAATCCCGGAAGATCTCGGCGAGGCGCTCGTCGTCTTCCACGATCAAGACGCGCATCGCGGTCACCATTCGATCGCCCCCCAGAAGACTGGCTCGGGGGTCAGGCGAACGCCGAAGCGCTGCTCGACGGCCGACTGCAGGCGTCGCGCGAAGAGCACGACGTCCTTCGCGCGCGCGTTATCGTGGGCCACGACCGCCAGGGAATGGCGGGTCGACAGTCCGACCGGCCCGTCGGTGAGGCCCCGCGTGAACCCGGCGCGCTCGATCAGCCACGCGGCCGACAGCTTCACGCGGCCGTCGGGGAGCGGCCAGCGGGGCATCGTCGGATCGCCGGTGCGCGCCTCGACCGCGGCGAGCGCGTCGCCCGCGATGATCGGGTTCGTGAAGAACGAGCCGCAGCTCCGGCGGTTGTCGTCATGGGGGTCGAGCACCATCGACTTCGACCGGCGTATGGCGAGCACGCCGGCGCGAACGTCCGCGAGCGTGGGGGTCGCGATGCCGCGCGCCGCCAGCGCCTTCTCGACGTCGACATAGCGGACGGTCGCGACGCCGCCGGGACGCAGCCGGTAGCTCACCGACAGCACCACGTACCGCCCGGGCTCACCGCTCCGGAACACGCTGTCGCGGTAGTCGAAGCGACACTCGCGGTTCGCAAAGGTCACGATGCGGCCGGTTGCGGTGTCGAGGACGCGCACGCTCGACACGCTGTCGCTGACTTCCTGGCCGTAGGCACCGACATTCTGCATGGGCGTGGCGCCGACCAGACCGGGGATGCCGCTCAGGCATTCGAGCCCAGCCCAGCCGCGCTCGACGGTGTCCCGCACCAGCTCGTCCCAGGGCTCCCCGGCCGCCGCCGTCAGCTCGGCCGCGCCGTCCACCAGGCGCGTGTTGACCCCCCGCAACGCGATCTTCACCACGAGGGCGTCGACCCCCGCGTCGGCGACGACGAGGTTCGAGCCGCCGCCGAGGACCCGGAGCGGCACCCGACGAGCCCGGGCCCACTCGTGCGCCGCGAGCACCGCCGCCTCGTCACGAGCCTCCACGAGGTAGCGCGCGGGCCCGCCGACACCCATGGTGCAGTGGTCGGCGAGCGAGACATACTCGAGCGGTGTCATATTCAGAGCATAGCGCGGTTGATGCCGGGCACCAGCAAGACTCGGCGCCCCTTGACTCGCTCGCGCTGATGCAGCACGATTTCTGCCGCGAGGAGGACGCGATGGCCTATTCGCGAGACTCGAAATCAGCCGCCGTGCGTGCCCAGCTCGATCACCCCGTCATCGACGGCGACGGTCACTGGCTCGAGCCGGTGCCTATCTTCCTCGACTACCTCCGCGAGGCCGCGGGCCCGTCGGTCGCCGAGCGGTTCGTGAAAAGGGCCACCGAGCACATCGACCGCGGCTGGTACGACATGACGCCGGCCGAGCGGCTGGATCGGCGGCCCACGCGCCCGACGTGGTGGGGCGAGCCCGCCTCTACGCTCGACCGCGCGACCGCAATGATCCCGAAGCTCTTCTACGAGCGGCTCGACGACTTCGGCATCGACTTCGCGATGCTCTACACCACGCTGGGTCTGTTCCATATCGGTAACCCCGACGAGGAGCTGCGCCGGGCCATCGCGCGCGCGGTCAACCGGATGAACGCGGAGATGTTCCGGCCCTATGCGCATCGCATCGCGCCGGCCGCCGTCGTGCCCATGCACACGCCGGAGGAGGCCATCGAAGAGGCCACCTACGCCGTGCGCGAGCTCGGTCTGAAGGTGATCATGATCGCCAACCACGTGCGGCGGCCGGTCCCGGCATTCACCCGCGGGGCTGCCGACGCGACGCAGGTGCGCCAGTACGTCGACTCGCTCGCGTACGAGAGCGCCTACGACTACGACCCGTTCTGGGCCCGGTGCCTCGAGCTGAAAGTGGCGGTGACCGCGCACTCCGGCAGCATGGGCTGGATGGGCCGCGAATCGGTCAACAGCTTCACCTTCAACCACATCGGCCACTTCGCCAACGCGAGCCACGCCTTCGCGAAGGCGTTGATCTTCGGCGGCGTGCTCCACCGGTTCCCGGCGCTTCGCTTCGCGATGCTCGAGGGCGGCGTGGGCTGGGCGTGCAATCTCGTCACCGACCTCGTCGGGCACTGGGAGAAGCGCAGCGGCCGTGCCATGGAAGCGCACGTCAGACCGACCAACCTCGACCAGCAGGGGCTGAAGGACTTCTTCGTCCGCTGGGGCGGCGGCGCCTACGAGAAGAAGCTGGACGAGCTCATGGGCTGTCTCAGCCTGGTGCCGCCGTTCAAGACGGCCGAGGTGATGACCGAGCGCGAGTACGACCATGAGATCGACGACTTCGCGGCGGCCCACGTCGGCTCGGCCGACGAGCTGCGCCGCCAGTTCGCCGAGCGCTTCTACTTCGGCTGCGAGGCCGACGATCCGACCACAGCCTGGGCGTTCGACCGGCACGGCCGTCACCGCCTGAACCCGATCTTCAGCTCCGACGTCGGCCACTTCGACGTCACCGACATGACCGAGGTGCTGGAGGAGGCGCACGAGCTGGTGGAGCACGAGCTCATCACCCGGGACGATTTCCGCGAGTTCGTCTTCACGAACGCGGCGCGCCTGCACACCGCGCTGAACCCCGACTTCTTCAAGGGTACGGTCGTGGAGGATGCGGTCGCCAAGGAGCTGGCGCGCTGATCGATCGCGTCCGCCGCTGGATCGACGAATCGGGGTGCCTGGTGGCGCTCACCGGCGCCGGCATCTCGACCGATTCCGGCATTCCCGACTTCCGCGGGCCGCAGGGCGTCTGGACGAAGAATCCCGAGGCCGAGAAGCAGTCGACCTTGCAGAACTACGTCGCCGATCCCAAGGTGCGCAAGCACGCGTGGCAGAGCCGGCTCCACTCGCCGGCATGGCTCGCGCAGCCGAACGACGGCCACCGCGCCTTTGTCACGCTCGAGCGCCGGGGCAAGCTCGACACGCTGATCACGCAGAACATCGACGGCCTGCACGTGAAGGCGGGGTCATCCCCGTCGCGGGTGATCGAGATCCACGGCACCATGCACGAGGTCGTCTGCCTGGCGTGCGGCGAGCGTGCGCCCATGGAGCGGGCGCTGGCGCGGGTGCGCGCCGGCGAAGAAGATCCGCCGTGTCGCTCATGTGGAGGCATCCTCAAGTCGGCCACGATTTCGTTCGGTCAGGGCCTCGTGCAGGACGACCTCTTCCGCGCCCAGCAGGCGGCCACGAGCTGCGACCTGATGCTGGCCGTCGGCACCAAGCTGTCGGTATATCCGATCGCCGGTGTGGTGCCGGTCGCCAAGCGGGCCGGCGCGCGCGTCGTCATTCTGAACGCCGAACCGACGGAGATGGACGAGCTGGCCGACGCGCTCTTGCGTGGCTCGATCTCGGAAATCTTGCCCCGTCTCGTGGAGGCTTGACGTATGCCGGTGACCCGATTCGAGATCAGGCTGCGCCGTACGCTCGCCAACGGCGTGTCGTTCGCGGACGCCGGCCCGTACGAGGAGCTGAAGGGGACGCTCCACTTCGCCATCGATCCAAAGCACGCGGCCAACGAGCGCATCGCCGACGTGACGCTGGCGCCGCGCAACGACGCCGGCCGCGTCGAATTCGAGTCCGACGTGTCGATCCTGCTGCCGGTCGATCGCCGCCGGTGCGGCGGCCGCGTCATGCTCGACGTGGTCAACCGGGGCAACACCGTGGCGGTGCCCAACTTCAATCGCGCGACGCGCCCGACCTTCGTGCCCGGCTCCAACCCGGACCCGCCGGTCGACGCCGGCGACGGCTTCCTCATGTGTCGGGGCTTCGTAGTCATCTCGTGCGGCTGGCAGTGCGACCTGCCTGAGGTGTCCGGGCTCCTCGGCCTGCGCGCGCCGCAGGCGCTCGACGCCCGGGGCAACCGGATCACGGGTCGCGTCTACACGCAGCTTCAGACGCCGCAGCCCGCCACGCACCTGCTCCTGTCCGACCGCGGCCATCGCGCGTATCCGGCGGCGGATCTCGACGAGCGCGACGCTGTGCTGCTGGTCCGCGACCAGCCGGACGGCGAGGCGACGACGATCGCGCGTCAGCGGTGGAGCTTCGCCCGCGTCGACGGCGGGCAGGTTGTTCCGGATGCACGATACATCCGGCTCGACGGCGGATTCGAGAAAGGCCGGATTTATCAGGTGGTCTACACGGTGGTCGGCGCCCCGGTGGTGGGGCTCGGCATCGCCGCCCTCCGTGACTCGGTCGCGTGGCTCAAGCACGGGACCGCGCAGGAGGGCAACCCGGCGCCCGGCGGCGTTCGCCACGCGTACGCCTACGGGCGCTCGCAGACCGGGCGACTCCTTCGCACGCTCGTCTATCACGACCTCAACCTCGACGAGCAGGGGCGGGAGGCGCTCGACGGCATCATCGCGAACGTCGCCGGCGGGCTGCGCGGTGAGTTCAACCAGCGGTTCGGCCAGAACTCCAAGGACCGGCCGCACATGATGGACGCGGTCGCGCCGTCGACTCCCGAGGAGCTGCACCGCCGGCTCGCCGCGCGCGGCAGCGCGCTGAAGGTGTTCTACACGAACAGCTCCGCCGAATACCACCGCGGTGACGCCTCGCTCGCGCACACCGATCATGCCGGCACGCGCGACGTCTCATCGGGCGCCTCGGCGCGCGTCTATCACTTCGCGGGCACCGAGCACGGCCTCGGCGTGTGGCCGCCGACGGCCACGAAGGCCGCGGCCGAGCCGTCGGAGCCGCCCGAGCGTTCGCAGAACATCCGCAACACGATCGACTACGCGCCGCTGCTGCGCGCTTGCCTCGTGAATCTCGACCGCTGGGTCACTGCCGGCGTCGAGCCGCCGCCGAGCCGGCATCCGCGCCTCGCTGACGGGAGCGCCGTGCCCTTCGAGGCCTTGCACGCGGTGTTCGACAAGATCCCCGGCGCCGCCTATCCGCGTCATCACGCGCGGCCCTGTCGCCTGGACTTCTCGGCGCTGCCGCCCCGCCCGGGCCCGGCCTACGGCTCCGTCGTCTCCGCGGTCGACGCCGACGGCAACGAGACCGGTGGCATCGCGCTGCCGGAGGTCGCGGTGGCGCTCGGCACCCACACCGGCTGGACGCTGCGCCATCCCGAGATCGGCGGCGACGCTCAGCGCCTCGTGTTCGCCGGCGCGACGATTCCGTTCCCGAAGACGCGCGTCGAGCGCGAGGCCTCACGCGACCCGCGCCTCTCGATCGCGGAGCGCTATCGTTCGCGGGACGACTACCTGGAGCGTGTGCGGCGCGCCGCCGCCGCCCTGGCGTCCGAGCGCTACATCCTCGACGAGGACGTCGACCTGACCGTCGCGCTGGCCGCGCGAGCCTGGGACCACTGGACCGCCTGAGCCGATCGCCGGCCGCGACGTGAGCGGTTTCCGCTCGACGTAGCTCTGAAGAGGAAAGTGCCATGGCGTTCATCCGCGAGACTCCGCCCGAGGAAGCCACGGGCCCGGTTCGTGAGGCCTACGACGCTGATATAAAAACGCTGGGCTACATCGCGAACTACACGAAGGTCTTCGCGCTCCGGCCGGAAATTCGCGCGGCCTGGGGCGCCCTGATCAAGGCCGTCCGCTCCACCATGGAGCCGCGGCGCTACGAGCTGGTCACGCTGGCTGCCGCGTCACAGCTCCGGTGTAGCTACTGAATGCTCGCGCATGGAGCCGTGACGCTCCAGAGCCAGATCTTCACCGGCGCAGAGCTCGAGGCGATCGCGCGCGATTACCGACAGGCCGGCCTGGCGCCGGCCGAGGTCGCGATGATGGCGTTCGCGGAGAAGATCGCCGGGTCGGCCTACACCGTGACCGCTGACGACGTCGAGTCGCTGCGCCGCCACGGCTTCTCCGACACGGAAGTCCTCGACATCGCCTTCGCCGCCGCCGCGCGCTGCTTTTTCAGCAAGGTGCTCGACGGCGTCGGCGCAGAGCCGGATCGGGTCTTCGCGAGCATCGACGAGAACGTGCGCCGCGCCCTCGTGGTCGGGCGCGCGTTCGATAGAGCCCCCTGAAAGGACAGACCATGCCAATCACCCGCAAGAACATCCAGCCCGACGCGCTCGCCGCGCCGGCGCGCGGCGGCCACACGCTCTATTCGCACGTGGTCACGGTCGAGGGCCGCCGCATGATCTTCGTCGCCGGCCAGCTGGCGCGCGACAAGAACGGCAACGTCGTCGGCAAAGGCGACATGCGGGCGCAGATCCGCCAGGTCGGCGAGAACATCAAGGCCGCCCTGGCCGCCGCCGGCGCGACGCTCGCCGACGTCGTCAAGAGCAACACCTACGTCACCGACATGGACGAGTACTTCCGTCACGTCGACGTCCGCATGGAGTACCTCGGCCCGGCGATGCCGACGAGCACGACCGTCGAGGTGCGACGCCTCGCCCACCCCGATTTCCTCGTGGAGATCGAGGTGGTCGCGATGACCGGCTAGCGCGTCCGGTTGTACTGGTAGTCCTCGCGCTCGCCGTTGCCCTGGCGCAGCTCCGGGCGCAACGGCGGACGGGTGGCATTCAACTTGGCGTGCACGTCGAGCGCCGCCTGATCGGCCCAGCGCTCCAGCAGCGCCAGCCGGTCGGGGCTCGCGACGCTCTGGAAGATCTCGAACTGCTCGCAGCCCGGCTCCTTCTGGGCTTCCGCGCAGCGCGCCTTGTAGGCCTGCGCCAGCTCGGCGCCTTTGCCCGGCGCCGCGGTGATCGTCACGACGAGTCGGACCGCCATGGTTGCCTCCTGGGATGGGTGAGCAGGTGCGCGTCGTTCCGCGCACGCGGCTAGCGCCGCGCGCGCTTGATGAGGATTTCCACCACGTCGAAGCCGGGCGGCGGCGACGTCATGATACTGAACGATACCGTCAGCGTGTAGGCCGGGCCCAAATCGGAGCCGGTGGTGGCCTCCAGCTCTCTTCGAGTCTGCTCGGTGAGCTGGCGAAAGGTTCCGGCCGGATAGTAGCTGCCGACGACGAGCGTTTCCGGCGGTCCTTGTGCGTCCCGGAACGAGGGTCGAACGCCGAGCCCAACCCCGGTCTTGGGGTCGAAGGTGATGACGCCCGTGCCGGCGTCGTTCGGCCCCGGCTGGACTTTCCAGCCCTCGGACTGCACGAGCCGCGTGGCTTCGTTCTCCCACTGGGACCGACTCAAGCCGAAGATGCGGTCCGCGTCGCGCTTGTTGACGATGCGCTCCTGAGGATGGGTGATTCGAGGCAGGACGACCAGCGAAGTTAGGAGGGCAATCGCGACGATCCGCCCCAGCGCGCGCCGTCGTCCGGTCAGGGCTGTAGCCGAGTCGAGCGCCAGGGCCTGCCGGTGAAGCCGGCGTCGGTTGGCGTCAGGTTGCGCGACCAGGCCGCGCGGTCGTGGGCCCGCGCCGGCTGACCGACCCAGAGCTCGATGCGCTCGGCCCATACGCGGTAGCCGCACCAGCGCTTGGGCCGTGGAATGTCGCCCTCGTAACGCCGACTCTCCTCCTCGATCTTCGCCAGGAACGCGGCGCGCGACGAGATCGGCCGGCTCTGGTCGCTCGCCGCGGCTGCCACGCGCGCGTCGCGCGGCCGTGACTGCCAGTAGGCGTCCGCTTCTGCGTCGGACACCAGCGTCACGGGCCCGTCGAGGCGCACCTGGCGCTCGTGCGCGTCCCAGTTGAAGACGAGCGCGGCGCGCGGATTGAGGTCGAGCGCCTGGCCCTTCGCGCTCTCGCGGTCGGTGTAGAAGACCACCCAGCCGGCGCTCGCGTCGAAGCCGCGGCAGATGACCATGCGCGCCGACGGGCGCCCGTCGGGATCGACAGTCGCTAGCGTCATCGCGTGGGCGTTCCGGATGTCGGCGAGGGCTTCCTTCAGCCAGCTCCCGAGGATCGGCAGCGGGTCATCGGGGAGCTCCGAGGGGAGGGCGGCCTTAATAGCCCTCTTCCTCCAGGAGGGGAAACGCGCTCGTCACGTGCGCCGGACGCACAGGCGTCGCCGGGTGGACATAGGACGCGTTCAGGGCGGCGAGGCGATCGACCCCGAGGAGCCCGAGACAGAGCCGGATCTCTTCCTCCAGCAGCTCGAAGACCCGCACGAGGCCGGCCTGGCCGGCGGCGGCGAGACCGCAGCACGTGAGACGGCCCATCCCCACTACCTGAGCGCCGAGCGCGATCGCCTTCACGACGTCGGTGCCGCGCATGAACGCGCCGTCCACGACGATCGTCGCGCGGCCGCGAACCGCCTGGACCACCTCCGGCAGGATGTCCAGGGTGCCGCGCCCGTGGTCGAGCTGGCGGCCGCCGTGGTTGGACACATAGACACCCTCGACGCCGTGGTCGCACGCGAGCGCCGCGTCCTCGGCAGTCGCGATGCCCTTGAGGATGAGCGGAATGTCGTGCAGGTCCTTGAAGCGCTTCACGTGGTCCCAGCTGAGCGCGGCCTGGAACTCGTGGCCGCTCGCGCGCACGCGCCACGGCTTGACGAAGCGCCGCGCCAGGTCGCGCTCGCGGCGGCTGTACACGGCGGTGTCGACGGTGAGGCAGAAGGCGGCGTAGCCGTTGTCCTTCGCGCGCTTGACGTGGTTGTCGACCCACGCGTCGTCACCGCGGACGTAGAGCTGGAAGATACGGAAGTTGTCAGCAGCCGCGGCCACCGCCTCGAGGCCCGGGTTGCAGACCGAGCTGAGCATCTGCGCCACGTTGAACTCCGCGGAGGCCTTCGCCGCGGTGGCGCCGCCGCCCGGGTCGAAGCTCTCCACCGAGCCGACCGGCGCGATCATGACCGGGATCCGGATCGGCCGCCCGAAGAGGCTTGAGCTCGTGTCGATCTTCGACACATTTCGCAGCACGCGGGGCCGGAACGCGATCGAGTCGATCGCGATGCGATTGCGCCTGAGCGTGGTTTCGGTCTCGGTGCCGCCGGCCATGTAGTCCCAGGGCCCAGGGGCCAGGTTCATCTTGGCGGCCCGAACGATCTCGTGAAGCGTCTGGTACTTCTCCTCCAGGTTCGATGGCATGGCTTTCCTCGCTCAGACGTTGGGGTGGCGCTTGTGCCAGTCGGTGGCCTGCTCGTACGCGTGGCCCGCGCGGAGCACGGTCGCTTCCTCGAAGGGCCGCCCGGTGATCTGCATCGAGAGCGGCAGCCCGGCCGCCGAGAAGCCGATGGGCAGCGCGAGCGTCGGCAGGCCCGTCATGTTGAATGGCCCGGTGTTGCTGCGGGGCGCGTCGTAATTCGGATCGTAGACCGTGGCGAACGTCGCCGCGGGCTTCGGGCTGGTCGGTGTCACGAGCAGGTCGACCCGACGCAGCACGTCGGCCATGTCGGCCTGCAGCGTCGCGCGTAGTCGCTGCGCCTGCACGTACTCGGAGCTGGTGATGAGCCCACCGGCCTGGATCCGCTCACGCAGGAACTCACCGAAGAGCTCGGGGTGCTCACGCAGATCCCGCTCGTGGTAGGCGTACGCCTCGGAGAGCAGGATGACCATGTACGCCGGCGCGGACTTGATCGACGGGATCTGGACGTCCTGCACTGTCGCGCCGAGCTGGCGCAGTGTCATCAGAGCCTGCTCGAACGCCTTTTCGACGTCGGAGTCGAGGCCCTCGCAGAAATAGGCGCGCGGCACGCCGATGCGGAGGTTGCGGACGCCCCGGACGAGCGGCGCAATGTAGTCGCCGACCGCCTCGCGGCTCGACGCCGGGTCGGCGGGATCGTGACCGGCCAGGGCCTGCAGCAGGTAGGCGCAGTCCTCGACGGTGCGCGCCATCGGCCCGGTATGGTCCAGGGTCCACGAGAGCGTCAGGACGCCGGCGCGGCTGCAGCGGCCGTAGGTCGGCTTGAGGCCCACGATGCCGCAGAACGATGCGGGGCCGCGGATCGAGCCGCCGGTGTCCGACCCGAGCGCCCCGAAGGCCATGCCGGCCGCGAGCGCCGTGCCCGAGCCGCTCGAGGAGCCACCAGGCATGCGCTCGAGGTCCCACGGATTCTTGGCCGCCGGGAAACGGTGACCGGGGAACTGGATACCGAACGCGAACTCGTGGGTGATGAGCTTGCCGAGCATCACCGCCCCGGCCTTCTGCAGGCGCGCCACGCACGTCGAGTCGGCGCCCGGCACCCAGTCGGCCAGCAGCGCCGAGCCGCCGGTGGTGGCGACGCCACGGGTCGCGTAAATGTCCTTGTAGCCGAGGGGAATGCCGAGGAGCGGGCTCGAGATGTCGCCGCGCGCCAGCGCGGTCTCCGCGGCTTTGGCGTCGGCCAGCGCGCGGTCGGCCGTGACCGTGACGAACGCGTGAAGCGTCGGCTCCAGACGCTCGATGCGCTCGAGCAGCCCGCGCGTCAGCTCGACCGGTGAGAGCGTCTTGCGCCGGAAGCGCGCGCCGATATCGCGGATCGTCGCGTAGACGGCATCGTCGGTTGCCATGTCACACTCCCGAGCGTCGCGAATCGAACGTGACAGCGGGCTCGAGAGTTTTCACCGTTCGCGAGTCCATCTCGTGAATCGGCCGGAGCGCGTCGGTCAGCAGGCGGCGGACGAGCTCGAGCCGGTCCTCGGCGATCTCGATGCGCGCTGCTCTCATACGGTCGCGGAGCTCATCCAGGGTCATACCCGTCCTCCCGTGTGTGGGAGAATACCGCGACCTCGATCCCAACGGGGAGGCGGATTCATGGCGCGCCTTGGCGCCCGGCGCGACCGTCGTCTTGACACTGGCGGGCCACGGCATCACGCTGATCAGGCCATGATCGAAGAACGCGTCGTCCAGATCCTCGACACGCTGGGCGTACCGTACGAGCTGATGCAAATCGATCCGGCGTTCGCCGACACCGCGGTGTGCTGCGAGAAGTATGGGCTGCCGCTCGACAGCGCCGGCAACACCATCGTGGTCGCCTCGAAGAAGGAGCCGCGGAAGTTCGGCGCGTGCGTCGTGAAGGCGACCACACGGCTCGACGTGAACCGCGCCGTGCGGGCGCTCCTCGGAGTCAGCAAGGTCTCGTTCGCCTCGGCGGACGAGACGAAGGCGCTCACCGGCATGATGATCGGCGGTGTCACCGTGTTCGCGCTACCGTCCGACCTGCCGATCTACGTTGACGACAAGCTGATGGCGCGCGAGTGGGTCATCCTCGGCAGCGGCAGCCGGTCATCGAAGATCAAGATCGCGCCGGAGGTCTTCCGGCGGATTCCGAACGCGACGATCGTTCCCGGACTCAGCATCGACATCTGACGCGGAAGTGCGCGCCGCAGGCCGTCGCGGGGCTGGGGCCCCGCCGGCCGAGGCGCGCCTACAGACAAGGAGTTCGCCATGGATCGGGGCAAGAGCGTGGTCACGCCCGAGCGTTTCGCATCCGGTATGACGTTCGACCAGTATGTCGCCTATGTGGCGACGCCCGAGAACCTCAAGCGCGAAGGCTCCGGGCGGCCGCGGGCCGACATGAGCGGCCACCTGCGGGCGGCGTACGCAGCGGCCCGGCTGCACGACGCGCAGGCGGCGGCGATCAAGTGGCTGGCGGCCCAGCCCGGCGGCCCGGCCAAGGTGCTCGTCATCTCCGAGGAGTGGTCGTCGGACTGCCGGCGCGACGTCCCGATGCTGGCGCGCCTGGCCGAGGCGGGCGTGCTGGAGCTCAGGATCTTCCGCCGGGACGGACAGCACTTCAGCAAGAGCCATCATCCGACTCTAGCCGAGGCGCCCGACAGCAACGCGGACATCATGGCGGAGTTCCTCAACACGAAGAACGGGCAGACGTGGCAGTCGATCCCGGTCGCGGTCTTCTACACGAAGAACCACGAGTACCTCTACCACTACACCGAATATCCAGCGATCTATCACAAGGACCGCGTCGTCGGGCAGATCCGAGCGCCGCGACCCGGCGAGGGCAAGGACGAAGCCCAGACGCGCGGCGACCGCGACTTTCGCGGGCTGCAAGAGTCGCCGTTCTTTCGGGTGTGGGCCAGCGCGGGCATCGACGAGATCCTGAGCGCGCTCCACCGCCGGCTTCTGCTCGGCCCGGCGGCCTGAGCCCCGACACCCCGGAAACCGGCGCGCCGCGCAGAAATTCCGGCGTCACTCGGTCAGGATCCAGGCGTTGTGCCGGAAGGGATCATAGCGGTCCCGCCGCGCGCAGAAGCCCGGCGTGGCGATGATGCGCTTCATCGCGCCGTCGCTCGTGCGTCGTGACGACAGGAAGAGGTCGAGGTCCTGGAAGGCGACGAGCCCGGCGTCGCGCCGGCGACAGAGGTTCCGCGCGCGGTTCCAGTAGACGATCGGATCGCAGCCGATGCGCGTGTCGAGCGGCAGCTTCAGGTCGCGCCGCGTCGTCGTGCCGTCGGCCAGGTGCAGGTCGGCCCACCCCGAGCAGGTCGGCCGCGCGTCGAACATGTGAAGCGCGTAGAGCCGGCCTTCTCCGGTCAGCGTGCGATCGCCGGGGAAGGTGTATGGCACGAGCTGGAGCAGGGAGAACAGGGCCGCCAGCGCGTACACAGGCGCCGCCGCGCGGCGCGTGAGGAGCGAGGCCAGCAAACCCTGGGGCGGGTTCGCCGGCGCGCTGAGCCGGCTCAAGGGGAAGATCGCCAGGAGCGCGAACATGAGCAGCGGGTAGAAGAAGCCCACCACCTGCCACGACATCGCGTGGAAGAGGAGGAACTGGGCAAGAGCCGCCCAGAAGATCCACGCGCGCTGCGCGAGCAAGCCCCAGGCGACGACGAGTTCCATCCCGATCACGTAGATACACGCCACCACGACACCGGCACCGGAGAACGGCCACATCGGGCGATAAAGCCCCGCCCCCGAGATCCATTCCCAGTTGAGCTTGAGCGTGCCCGCCCAGAAGTAGAAGAGCGTAATCAGGACGCGCAGGCCGTCGCGCTTGGCCGGGACGAAGAGGTACGCGAACGTGGCGAAGAACGCCATGTAGTGCTGGTTCATGCGCAGGCGATAGTCGAGCAGCATGATGGCGAGCTTGAGCGCGTTCACCAGCACGAGGCTTGCGTAGGCCCACGGCACGAGCCGTCGCGACGCGAAGAGGATCCCGGTGCCGACCGCCGCGGCGAAGTACGCGCGCAGCACCAGCACAATGCCGGCCGGCGGCAGGACGCGCAGCGCACCGCATTCGGGCACCAGCGGCCAGCAGATCGGCTCCGCGTTGGCGCCGACGAAGGCGGCAATCCGCTGGTCGACCCAGTAAAGGTAGGTGACGACGTGCAGGAAGGCCATCGCCACGCCGTACCAGCGCAGCACGTCGTCGCGCGCAATCTCGTCGATCTGCGCGCGGAAGAAGCGGACGACCGCCGCCGTCACAGGTGGGGAGCCTAGCCTATCCTCCCGAGGAGCGCGAGTGGCGCCACCCGTCTGCGGGCTGATCAGGTCATCGAATAGCGCCGCGCTCGATCAACGCCGAAAGCTGACCGTCGGATCTACGTACAGCCCTAGTCAATCTGGCACGCTTCTTCAGCGTGCGGCCCAGAAGGGCGGGATCTGGATCTGGCTAAGTCCACGCCCCAGCGACGCTTCGCTTTGAGCATTGCGCGAAGCAGTCTTGGTACGTGCCTTGCCTATAGGTTCGCGACGCACCAGTTCCCAATCGAGCGCATCGAAAAGGAGTGAGGAAATGAGGAGATTGTTTCTCGTCGTCGGTCTGGCTGCAGTCTTCACGCTAACCGCCGGATCTGGCGCGGCTCTGGCGGGCGGGATCGGGGCTATCGCCTCAGCGAAGGTGTATGGCGTCAACATCATCGGCTATGACAACTGCCCCAAGTCAGAAAACGCCCAGCGTATCGCCGTGCTGGGCACTTTTACGGATGAAGTCCTGAAGGCAAATGGCACTTTCGACCCCGCCACCTTCGAACTGGATAAGAGGAACAAGATCTTCATCGTTTCCGGCCCCGATTTCAGGGTTCTCAACAGCAACGCTTGCGAGCCCACGGATGGGGCGCGGCTCCAACTTCCTCCGCAGGCTCCGACGGCCTTCAATGTGTTCGTTCGGCTGGTAGGCAAGCCCGACAGCACGGTCACGGCTTTCTCCTGCGCCACTCTACTTGCTACAAACCAAATCGTCTGCGGAACATCGTTCACGAAGACCCGCCTGACCGGCAAGGGCGAGCCGAGCTTCACGAACGTCACGAACAATCTGCTCAGAATCAACGGCATGCAGATCTTCGACGCGGGGTTCGAGGACGCCTTCTGGGTGTGGAACACGACGGGGAGGCCGCACGCGCAGGTGTGGTTCGTGGATTGTACGGAATACGGTAGTTGCCTCTGACATTCTCGACAGGGACTCGGGCGAGGGCTGCGACCTGCCCTCGCCCGATTTCTCTGATAAGCATCGGTCTGTTCGTCCTGGCTCTCTCATCCAACTTCGAATCCCAGTCCTATGCGCAGTGGAAGATCCCGAGAGCGGTTCTGGAAAGCACCGTCTATGACTTCGGCACGGTCAAGAAGGGAGCGAAACTCTCGCATACGATCTCCGTCCGTAACAAGGGCGAAGCTCCGCTGGTCATCGAGGGTATGCGCTTTTCCGTGCCGATGCTGCGAGTCGGCGTCAATCGTGTCATCGCACCCGAGGAGGAAGCCAACATCGTCCTCGAGCTGGACACCGCCGAGCTAAGCGGTCAGGTCCTGGACGACATCGTTCTTCATACGAATGATCCGCACGCTTCCCAGCTGTCGATTCGCCTTC
>JBKPCO010000199.1:0-14288 GCA_046727415.1 Candidatus Methylomirabilota bacterium | reverse complement strand
GCCCCGCCAGCCGAGGCGCGGCGATAGATCAGACGTGCGCGCCGCAGGCTGTCGCGGGGCTGGGGCCCCGCCAGCCGAGGCGCGGCGATAGATTGGACGAGGGAATTGGTGGAAACGACGTTCACGATCATCGACGACGGGCGGGTCGCCGTGCTGGGCGCGAGGGAGGGGGCCGAGCTCCTGAGGCGGGCCGAGGCGGAGGGACGGCCTGTGGCGGTCGACCAGGAGGCGCGCGCCGCCTATCTGGGCGTGACGGCGCGGGCGCGCGCGGCGGCGCTCGCCTCGCTCGAGGCGCCGGACTTCACGCTGCCCGACCTGGAGGGGCGGTTCCATTCGCTTTCCGAGCATCGCGGCAAAAAGGTGCTCCTGGTCGCCTATGCCTCGTGGTGAGGGTGCCGTCTCGACCTGCCGGTCTGGCAGGCGGTGCACCAGGAGCTGAAGGGGCTCGGGTTCACGGTGATCACGGTGGCGATCGACAGCTCGGCCGATGACGCCCGCCCATGGATCGAGGCGGCGCGCCCGACGCATCCGTCGCTGATCGACGCGACGCACACGCTCGCCGACCTCTACAACATCGTGAACGTGCCGACAATCCTCTGGATCGACGAGCGCGGGCGGATCGTGCGGCCGAACGACGTCGCGTTCGGGACCGACACCTTCAAGTCGATCACGGGTGTCGCCGCGGCGGGCCACCTCGCGGCGCTCCGCGCCTGGGTGCGCGGCGAGGCGGCGGCGCTTCCGGAAACGCGGGTGCGCGCGCTCCAGACGCTGCCCACCGATGACGATCAGCGGGCGCGCGCCGAGTTCGGACTGGGCGAGTGGCTCTTCAGGGAGGGACGGATGGAGGCGGCAGCGCGCCATTTCGAGCGGGCCGGCGAGCTGGCGCCCCACGACTTCACGATCCGACGCGGCACGATGCCCATGCGCGGGATCGATCCGATGGGCCCGCAATTCCGCGAGATGCGCGGAGCGTGGGCCAAGGCAGGGAACCCTTACTATCGACCGTTGGCGGAGTGAGTGACCATGGGAATGCTCGACGGGAAGACAGCGCTGGTGACGGGGGCCGGACGTGGCATCGGACGCGGAATCGCGCTCGCGCTCGCTGCAGCCGGGGCGAAAGTGGTCGTGAATGACCTCGGCGCCTCGCTCGCCGGTGAGGGCAAGGAGAACACGCCCGCCCAGACGGTGGTGGACGAGATCGTCAAGTACGGCGGGACCGCGAAGCCCAACTACGGCTCGGTGGCCGACTTCGGCCAGGCCGCAGCGATGGTCCAGCAGGTCATCGACGCCTGGGGCCGGATCGACATCGTTGTCCACGTGGCCGGCATCCTGCGCGACCGGATGATTTTCAACATGACCGAGGACGAGTGGGACGCGGTGATCAACGTGCACCTGAAGGGTATGTTCAACGTGGTCCGCGCCGCCTCCGTGTCGATGCGCGAGCAGAAGGGCGGCCGCATCATCAGCATGTCGTCGGTGTCGGCCCTCGGCGCGCCGGGCCAGCCCAACTACGCCGCCGCCAAGGCCGGCATCATTGGGCTCACCTGGTCGACCGCCAACGCCATGGCAAAGTACGGCGTGACCGTGAACGCGATCATGCCGAGCGGCGCCACCCGCATGATCGACTCGACGCCGCGGGGCCGCGCGGTCTTCGAGCAGACCGGCAAGTGGCCGAGCGAGCAGGCCGTCGGGACCGATCGCGATCCCGACAACGTCGCCCCGATCGTCGTCTACCTGTCGAGTGACGCGGCCGCCAACGTCAACGGCCAGGTGTTCCACGCCCGCGGTTACGGCTACACGCTCTTGGCCCAGCCCCACGCCGTGCGCCACATCAAGCACCAGCGGCGCTGGGACCCGGACGAGCTGCACAAGCTCTTCCCTGAGACGCTCGGCGGCAACCTCAAGCAACCGCCGAGTATCGAGTTCGGTCAGAAGATCGACGAGCGCCCGGCCGACGAGTGGCGCGATCTCGGCGGCGGCCGGCGGTTCTGGAAGTCCCGATACGAGGAGCCGTGAAAACCGTCCTCATGGTGTGCCACGCCAACACAGCGCGGAGCGTGATGGCCCAGGTGCTCTTGGAGCGGATGTTGACGCGGTATGGCGCCGACGGCGCCATACGCGTCAAGTCCGGTGGCATCGCCAACTACGCGCGCGACGGCATGATCGCCTCGCTCGACGCGCGGCTGGCGCTGCGCGAGGACGGCATTCACCTGGCCGAGGACGCCTTCGCCTCGACCGACCTGAAGCGGCACCGCCACCTGCTCGCCGAGGCGGACGTGATCCTGACGATGACGGGACGCCAGAAGCAGATGCTCGACGCCTTCGACGAGGCGCGCGGCCGGCCGGTCTTCACCCTCCGGGAGTTCGTGGGCGAGGACGGGGACATCGACGACCCGGCCACCCAGGGCGAGGACGTGTTCCGGGCCTGCCGCGACGAGATCAAGCGCTGCCTGGAAAAGTCGGTCCCGCGGCTCCTGATGATATTGTCGGGGTGAGCACGAGAGACGTGTGACACCCCGCGGTCGCCTCTTCCGGAAGTACGTAATCATCTTCGCCGGCCTGGTGAGCGGCGCCCTTCTCGTGTCCGGCGCCATCGAGATCTACTTTTCCTACCAGGAGAACCGGGCGGCCCTCGTCGCTCTCCAGCGCGAAAAAGCGCTCGGGGTGGCCTCCCGCATCGAGGATTTCATCAAGGAGATCGAGCGGCAGATCGGCTGGACGACGCAGCCCCAGCTCGGCGCTCCGGCGGCGGCGATGTACCAGCGGCGCGTCGACTACCTGCGCCTGCTCCGCCAGGTGCTCGCCATCACCGAGATCAGCCACCTCGACGCCGAGGGCAAGGAGCAGCTGCGAGTCTCGCGGCTGGCCATGGACGTGACCGGCAGCGGCATCGACTTCTCGCACGAGCCGGAGTTCATCGAGGCCAAGGCCGGCAAGGTCTACCACGGGCCGGTGAAGTTCCGAAAGGAGTCCGAGCCGTACATGACGATCGCCATCGCCGGGAGCGGCAAGGACGCCGGCGTGACGGTGGCGGCCGTGAACCTCAAGTTCATCTGGGATGTGGTCTCTCAGATCAAGATCGGCAAAGCCGGCCACGCCTTCGTCGTCGACGCCCAGGGTGTTCTCATCGCCCACCCCGACATCAGCCTCGTCCTCCAGAAGACGACGTTTGCGGGGCTCGAGCAGGTCAAGAGCGCCCTCGCGGCCCCGCCGACGCCCGGCGAGCGGCGGGAGCAGGTAACGATCGCGCACGATCCCAAGGGCCGGAGCGTGATGACGGCGTACGCGACCATCGCGTCGCTGCGATGGTCGGTGTTCGTCGAGCAGCCGCTCGAGGAGGCATTCGAGACTCTGTACGCCTCGATCCAGCGGACGATCGCGCTCCTCGTGCTCGGCGTGCTGCTGGCCGTCGGCGCCAGCCTGGTGCTGGCCCGGCGCATGGTCACGCCCATCCAGGCGCTCCAGGCCGGCGCCGCCCGGATCGGTGCCGGGGAGCTGGACCAGCGGATCGACGTCCGCACCGGCGACGAGCTGGAGGCGCTCGGCAACCAGTTCAACAGCATGGCCGGCCAGCTCAAGGAGTCCTACGCCGGCCTCGAGCGCAAGGTCGACGAGCGGACGCGCGAGCTGACCGAGTCGCTCGAGCAGCAGACGGCGACCGCCGAGATCCTGCGCGTCATCTCTAGCTCGCCGACGGATATCAGGCCGGTGCTGAATGCCGTCAGCGAAAACGCCGCGAGGCTGTGCGAGGCGAGCGACGCTCAGATCTTTCTAGTGGAAGGGGACTTGCTGCAGCCAGCCGCCTCGTTCGGACCGCTTCCAACCCCTCCCACGGAGCGATCCATCAGTCGCGGGTGGGTGAGCGGTCGATGCGTCGTGGATCGTAGAACAATCCACGTTCATGATCTGGCGGCAGAGTCCGAAGCGGAGTTCCCGCTCGGCCGCGAGTCGCAGCGGCTCTATGGGCACAGGACGACGCTCGCTACGCCCCTTCTTCGCGAGGGACAACCCCTCGGGGCCATCCTCATTCGCCGCCCGGAAGTCCGGCCGTTCACGGACAAGCAGATCAAGCTCCTCGAGACCTTCGCCGCCCAGGCGGTGATCGCGATCGAGAACGTTCGCCTGTTCACCGAGCTGCAGACGCGCACCCGCGAGCTGGCTCGATCGGTCGGCGAGCTGCAGGCGCTCGGTGAGGTCGGGCGGGCGGTCAGCTCCACGCTCGACCTCGAGACGGTGCTGGCCACGGTCGTCTCGCACGCCAACCAGCTGTCGGGCTGCGACGGTGGCGCCATCTACGAGTACGACGAGGAGACGGAGACGTTCCTGCTGCGCGCTACCCAGAACCTCGACGCCGAGCTGGTGGACCTGCTTCGCTCGACGTTCATCCGCAAGGGCGAGGGCCTCATGGGCCGGATGGCCCTCACCCGCGAGCCGGTCCAGATCCCCGATATTCTGCACGACGCCATGTATCAGAGCCGGCTGCGGGAGATCGTGCTGCGCACCGGCTACCGCGCGGTGCTGGCGGTGCCCCTCCTGCGCGAAAGCGGCATCATCGGCGGGCTCGTGATGAATCGCAAGACGCCGGGCGAGTTCGAGCCGGGCACCATCGAGCTGCTCCGGACCTTCGCCACCCAATCCTCCCTGGCCATCCTGAACGCGCGCCTGTTCCAGGAGATCGAGGAGAAGGGCCGACAGCTCGAGGTCGCCAATCGCCACAAGTCCGAGTTCCTGGCCAGCATGTCGCACGAGCTGCGCACGCCGCTCAACGCGGTCATCGGGTTCTCTGAAGTCCTCCTCGAGCGCATGTTCGGCGAGATCAACCCGAAGCAAGAGGAGTATTTGCAGGATATCCTCACCTCGGGTCGCCACCTCCTGTCGCTCATCAACGACATCCTCGATCTGGCGAAGATCGAGGCCGGCCGCATGGAGCTGGAGGTAACCGAATTCCATCTCCCGCAGGCCATCGACAACTCGGTGACGCTGGTGCGCGAGCGCGCGGCCCGCCGCGCGATCACACTCGAGGTCGCGATCGACCCGCAGCTCGGCGAGATCAAAGGTGACGAGCGCAAGGTGAAGCAGGTCATGCTGAACCTCCTGTCGAACGCGATCAAGTTCACGCCCGAGGGCGGCCGGGTGGACGTCCACGCCGGGCTCGTCGACGGCGTCGCCGAGATCTCGGTGATCGACACCGGCGTCGGAATCGCGCCCGAGGACCACGAGGCGGTCTTCGAGGAGTTCCGCCAGGTGGGGACCGACTACGCCAAGAAGCACGAGGGCACCGGTCTGGGCCTGACGCTCTGCCGGCGGTTCGTCGAGCTGCACGGGGGCAAGATCTGGGTGAAGAGCCAGGTGGGTCAGGGCGCGACGTTCACGTTCACACTTCCGGTGAAGCCATGGCCAACGAGCTGATCCTGATCGTCGAGGACAACGAGAAGAACCTGAAGCTGGTGCGCGACGTGCTTCGGCACACCGGATATCAGACGATCGAAGCCGGCACCGGAGAAGACGGCATCCGGCTCGCGAAGGAGCGCGGGCCCGCGCTCATCCTGATGGACATCCAGCTCCCGGGGATCGACGGCATCGCCGCCCTCGGCCAGCTGCGGGCCGATCCGGCGACCCGCGCGATCCCGGTCATCGCGGTGACCGCCTCGGCCATGACACAGGACCGCAAGAAGATCATGGCCGCCGGCTTCGACGGATACCAGACCAAGCCGATCCGGGTGCGGGAGTTCATGGACGTGGTCCGCGAGACACTCGACCGGCACGCCCAGAGGTAGGCCAGCGCATGCCCGAGAAGATCCTGGTGGTCGACGACGTGCCCGTCAACGTGAAGCTGCTCGCCGACCTCCTGGTGGTCAAGGGTTATGACGTCGTCACCGCCGCCAACGGCGCCGAGGCGCTCGCCCGGATCGAGAAGGACCGGCCGGGGCTGGTCCTGCTCGACGTCATGATGCCGGGCATGAGCGGTTACGATGTCTGCCGGAAGATCCGTGAGAACCCCGTCACGGCGATGCTGCCGGTCGTCATGGTGACGGCGCTCGATCCAACGCAGGAGCGTGTGAAGGGAATCGAGGCGGGCGCCGACGACTTCCTGGCCAAGCCCATCAACCAGCCCGAGCTCCTGGCCCGGGTGAAGTCGCTACTGCGGATCAAAGTGCTCCACGACGAGCTCGCGGACTGGAACCGGACTCTCGAGCAGCGGGTCGAGCAGCAGCTCGCGCAGCTCGACCGGCTCGAGCGGCTCAAGCGCTTCTTCTCCCCCCAGCTCGCCGAGCTGATCGTGAGTGGCGAGACCGAGGATCCGCTCAAAAGCCACCGGCGCGAGATCACCGTGGTCTTTCTCGACCTGCGCGGCTTCACGGCCTTCGCCGAGATGGCCGAGCCCGAGGAGGTCATGGCCGTGCTGCGCGAGTACCACACGGCGATGGGGCGGCTCATCCTGAAGCACGAAGGGACGCTCGAGCGCTTCACCGGGGACGGGATGATGATCTTCTTCAACGACCCGGTGCCGGTGCCCGACGCGGCGGAGCGCGCCGTGCGGATGGCAACGGGGATGCGCGCGCAGGTCGACGAGCTGCTCGCGAAGTGGCGCCGGAGCGGCCACGAGCTCGACTTCGGCGTCGGGATCGCGCAGGGGTACGCGACGATTGGCGCGATCGGCTTCGAGGGCCGAATGGACTACGGCGCGATCGGCACCGTGACCAACATGGCCGCTCGGCTCTGCGGCGAGGCGAAGCCGCGCCAGATTCTGATCTCGCAGCGCGTCCTCGGGGCGGTCGAGGCGCTGATCGAGGTTGAGGAGCTGGGTAACCTGACGCTGAAAGGCTTGTCCAGGCCCGTTCCCGCCTTCAACGTGCTCGCGCTGAAGGAGTCCTGAGCCGGCGTCAGATCGTCCGGCCGTGCCCAGCCCAGTACGGGTCGCGGAGCAGCCGCTTGACGAGCTTTCCGGCGCTGTCGCGCGGAAAGTCCTCGGGGAACGAGACCTCGCGCGGCACCTTGTAGTCGGCCAGGTGCTTCCGGGCGTAGGCTCGCAGCTCGTCGTCGGTGAGCGCGTGGCCCGCGCGCAGGCGCACCGCGGCGTGCACGCGCTCACCCCAGTCGTCATCGGGCACGCCGAACACCGCCACATCGTCGACGGCGGGATGGCGATGCAGCACGTCCTCGATCTCGGCGGGGTAGATGTTGACGCCTCCCGAGATGATCATGTCGCGCTTGCGGTCGCAGAGCGTGTAGAAGCCGTCGGCGTCCATCCGCGCGACGTCGCCCACCGAGTACCAGTCGCCGCGCCGCGTCTGCCGCGTTGCCTCCGGGTTCCGATAGTACTCGTCGTACATGCCGCCGAAGCGCCGGACGTAGAGCTCGCCCGGCTCGCCGACGGGCACCGGGTTGCCGTCGTCGTCCAGGAGCTTGATCTCGATCCCGGGGGCCGCTTGCCCGCACGAGCCGGGCTTGCGCAGAACGTCCTCGGGCCGGAGGACCGTGTTGATTCCGAGCTCGGTCGAACCGTAGAACTCGTAGAAGCACGGACCGAAGTACTGGAGCGCTGCCTCCTTGACCCGCATGGGACACGGCGCTGCCGCCACCACGAGCGAGCGCATGGAGGACACGTCGTAGCGCCTGCGCACCGCGTCGGGCAGGTCGACGATGCGCTTGACCAGCGCGGGCGCCATGAACGTGCTGGTGACCCGGTGGATCTGGATGAGGTGGAGCGCGTGCTCCGGGTCGAACCGGCGCATGACGACGACCGTGCCGCCGATGACCGCGGAGAAGAGCGCGAACGAGCCCGGCGCGGAATGATAAAGCGGTCCGGCCACCAGGTGCACGTGCGGGTTGTGGATCATGCCGAGCGCCTGCATGTAGGCGAGCGTCACCTGTGGATCGGACGCCGCGCGGAATGCGCCCTTCGGTCGGCCGGTGGTGCCGCCGGTGTAGATCATGGAGCCGCCGAGACCCTGGGCCGGATCGACCGGCGGCGGCTCGGCGTCCTGCTCGAGGAGCTCGTCGAGGCTCATCGCCCAGGTCCGGCGCTCCTCGCCGAGCAGGATCCAGTGGCGGATCCTCCCGGCGCGTTGCCGGACCTCATCGGCGATCGCCACGAAGGGGCCGCCCACGAACGCCACAACGGCGTCGGAATTCTCGAGGATGTAGCTGACCTCCTCGGCGACCAGCCGGTGATTCATGGGTACCGGCACCGCGTTGGCGGCCCGGGTAGCCGCTGAGGCCAGGAGGCACTCGAGGGAATTGGGGGCGTACACGATCACGTGCTCGCCCCGGCTCACGCCCAGCTTGGCGAGCGCGCCGGCGACCCGGTTGCGGCGCGCCAGGAGCTCGCGCCAGGTGAGCTGGCGTTCCTCCTCGATCTGGGCCACGGCGTCGGGCTTCGACTGTGCGTGGAGTGAAACGAAGTCCAACCGGCTCCTACTTCGTGAAGAGGTGGCAGGCGACCATGCGGCCGGATTCCGGGAGGAGCTTCGGCTCCTCGGCGGAGCAGCGCGGCATCGCGTGGGGACAGCGCGGGTGGAAGTGGCAGCCGGCGGGCGGGTTCAGCGGACTCGGCACCTCGCCGGTCAGAATGATCTCGTCGTCGCGTCGCTCGTCCGGGTGCGACGGCAGCGCCGCCGAGAAGAGCGCCTGGGTGTACGGGTGTTTCGGCGATTTCGAGACGACGTCGGCGTCGCCGACCTCCACGATCTTGCCGAGGTACATCACGGCGATCGCGTGGCTCATGTGGGACACCGCGGCGAGATCGTGGGCGATGAAGAGGTACGACACGCCGAGCTGGGCCTGCAGATCCCGCAAGAGATTGAGGATCTGGGCTCGGATGGACACGTCGAGCGCCGACACCGGCTCGTCGAGCACCACGACCTTCGGCGAGAGGGAGAGGGCTCGCGCAATGGCGATCCGCTGGCGCTGGCCGCCCGAGAACTCGTGGGGAAACAGATCGGCCGCGCGATCCGGCAGGCCTACGAGCTCCAGCAGCCGTGAGATGCGCTTCTTCACCTCGGGGGACGGGAGCGACTCGTTGGTGACGAGCGGCTCGACGATGATCGAGCCGACGCGCATGCGCGGATTTAGCGACGCGTAGGGGTCCTGGAAGACCGCCTGCACGGAGCGGCGGTAGGCGCGCAGGCTCCCGCCGTCGAGCGCCTGGAGATCGCGGCCCTCGAAGCTCATCACCCCGCCCGTTGGCTGCTCGAGGAGCAGGACCATCTTCGCCGTCGTGGTCTTGCCGCACCCGGACTCGCCGACGAGGCCGAGGGTCTTGCCCGCATCGATGGAGAAGGAGATGTCGTCCACCGCCCGAACCACGGCGACGTGGCGCGAGAAGATCCCGCGTTTCACCGGGAAGTGCTTGACGAGGTTCTTGGCTTCGAGGACAGGTCCCGCCATCGTCTCAGTCCGTCACCTGGGCTTGGGGTCCGACAGCCAGCAGCGGCTCGTTTGAGAGTCCGCGACGCGAAATTCTGGCGGCGCCTCCGTCCGGCACCGGTCCATGACACTGGGACAGCGCGGGTGGAACGCGCAGCCCGGGGGCGGCGCGGACGGGTCCGGCGGCTGGCCGTCGATGGCGGTGAGCCGCTTGCGGCTGTCGCCGACCCGCGGAATGGACTCAAGGAGCGCCCGTGTATAGGGATGCGCGGGCGTGTTGTAGATCTGCTTGACTGGGCCCGACTCGACGAGCCGGCCCGCGTACATCACCGCCACCTGGTCGCACATCTTGGCGACGATGCCCAGGTTGTGGGTAATGAAGATCAGCGCGAGATTGTGCGAGCGCTGGAGATCGCGGAGAAGCTTCAGGTACTGTGCCTGGATCGTGAGGTCGAGGCTCGTGGTGGGCTCGTCGGCGATGAGGATCCGCGGCTCGCACGAGATCGCGATCGCCCCGACGATGCGCTGACGCATCCCGCCGGAGAGCTGGTGGGGATACTCGCGCACACGCGTCTCGGGCGCCGCGATGCGGACGGCCTTCAGGAGCTCAGTCGCCCGGGTCCACGCGTTCCTGCGGGACGCGTTGTCGTGGACGCGGATCGGCTCGGCCACCTGATCGCCCACCGTGAAGAGCGGGTTCAGCGACGCCATCGGGTCCTGGAGGATCATCGCGATCCGCTTGCCCCGGATCCGTCGCATCTCGCCCTCGGACTTCTTGAGCAGGTCCGAGCCCTCGAAGAGGATCTCGCCGGAGACGAAGCGGGCAGCCGGCGGCAAGAGGCGCAGCAGCGAGAGGGCCAGCGTTGTCTTGCCCGAGCCCGATTCGCCCACGATGCCCAGCGTCTGGCCCTGATCGAGGGACAGCGTGACCTCGTCCACCGCCCGCGTCACGCGGGTGCCGCGGGCGCTCACATAGTGTGTCGAGAGGCCCCGAAGCTCGAGGAGCGGACCGGTCACAGCTGGCGGAGCTGAGGATCGAACTTCACCCGGAGCCAGTCGCCCAGGAGGTTCGCCGAGAGGACCATGAGCATGATGCAGGATCCCGGCAGCACCGTCAGCCACCAGTAGCCGGCCATGAGTCCCTTCTTGCCGTCGGCCAGCATCAGCCCCCACGCCGGCTGCGGCGGCGGCACGCCCACGCCGAGGAACGAGAGCGCGGCCTCGGCAATGATGACCTGGCCGAGCTGCAGGGTGGCCAGCACGATGGCCGAGTTGATGACGTTGGGCAGGATGTGCTTGCGCATGATCGTCCACTTCGAGCAGCCGGCGACGACGGCCAGACGCACGAACTCCCGCTCGCGCATCGACAGGACCTCGCCGCGGATGATACGCGCGTAGCGCGTCCAGTAGACGGCGGCGAGGATGATGACGATGTTGGACGCGCTCGGCCCCACGATGGCGGCCAGGAAGATCGCGAAGGTGAGCGCCGGCAGCGCGAGCCACGCGTCGGTGATGCGCATGATGACCTGGTCGACCCAGCGGCCGAGATAGCCCGAGATGATGCCGAAGGCGGTGCCGATGGTTCCGGCCACGAGGACGACCGTGAGCCCGACGATCACCGAGATCCGGGCCCCGAAGATGAGGCGCGAGAGCACGTCGCGCCCGAGGTGATCGGTGCCGAGGAGATGATCGGCGGTGCCGGTCGACTGCCACGCCGGCGGCCGGAAGCGGTCGCCCAGTACGCCGACTTCCGGATTGTGCGGCGCCAGCACGTTGGCGAAGATCGCCACGAATAGCACGGTCAGGAGGATCAGGACCGGAATGACCGGGAGACCCTGCGACCGGAGCGTGGCGAACCGCCAGGCTAGCGTGAGGACCGCGGACGTCGACCGGGAAGTAGCCGTGGTTGCGGCGGTACCGTTCATGGGTAGCTCTCCTCGCGAGAAGCGCTAGCCTTCATATCGGATTCTCGGGTCGATGACGGCGTAGAGGATGTCCACCACGAGATTGACGACCACGATCATGACACCGCCGAGCAGCACCGTCGCCTGCACGACCGGGAAGTCGCGGAAGGCGATTCCCTCGTAGAGCAGGCGGCCAACGCCCGGCCAGGCGAAGACGGTCTCCACCACGACTGCCACATTCACCATGATGACGAGGTTGATGCCGGCCAGCGTGAGCACCGGGATCAGCGCGTTCTTGAAGGCGTGCTTGGAGATGACGAGCGCCTCCGGCAACCCCTTGAGCCGGGCGAGCTTCACGTACTCGGAGCCGAGCACCTCGAGCATCGACGAGCGCGTGAGGCGCATGTGCGCCGCCGCGAAGACCCACCCGAGGGCGATGGACGGCATCACGAGGTGGAGCAGCGTCCCCGATCCGGACGACGGCAGCCAGCCGAGGTAGACGGAGAAGAAGAGGATCATGACCAGCCCGACCCAGAATGACGGCATCGAGAGGCCGAGCAGCGCGAAGATCTTGCCGACGCTATCCCACCACTGGTTGACGCGGACCGCCGCGATGATGCCGGTCGGAATCCCGATGATCAGCGAGAACGCCATCGCCGCCGAGGCCAGCAGCAGCGAGGCGGGTAAGCGCGACAGGTAGAGCTCGAAGACGTCCGTGCGGTAGTAGAAGGATTGTCCGAAGTCACCGCGGACGAGATGGCTGATGAAGCTGATGTACTGCATCCAGAGCGGCTGGTCGAGGCCGAACTGCGTTCGAATCGCGTCGAGGTCCGCCTGACTGGCGCCGGGCTCGGCGAGGAGCACGGCGGGATCTCCGGTGACGCGCATCAGGAGGAAGATCGTCACCGAGAGGAGAAAGAGCGAGACGAGCGCCAGCCCGAGCCGCTTGATGATGAACTTCTTCATCGCGTTCTGACCCTCACGTCGTGGTCATCGTGATCGTCAATGATGCTCTTCAAAAAGTCGCCCGTCCACTCCGGACTGCGCACCCGTTGTTCCCCGGCGGAAGGGGCCCGACCGACTGAAAAGTGTAGGGATTATGCCCGATTTTGACTTGGTGTCAATGTCCTGGCGCGTCAACCGGCGCTGAGTGAGTATCCTTTTCGTGGGAATGGGGTACGAGCTGGTCCGGGCGCTCGTCCGCTGGGTGCTGGCGCTCTTCTACCGGCGTATCGACGTCGTCGGTCTCGAGCACATTCCGGAAGCGGGACCTCTCATCATCGCCGCCAACCACCAGAACGCCCTGGTCGACCCGATGCTCCTGCTCGCGCTCATTCCGCGCCGGATGGTCGCGGTCGCCAAGGCGCCCCTGTTCCGCCACCCGATCATCGGCCCGTTCCTGCGCCTGCTCGGCGCCCTCCCGGTCCATCGTCGCCAGGATGGCAACGCGGATCCCACTCGAAACCGGACGATGTTCGCGGCGGCCACCGCTCATCTCAGCGCGGGCGGCGCGGTCCTCATCTTCCCCGAGGGCGTCAGCCAGCCGGAGCCGGCGCTGATGCCCCTCCGGTCGGGGGCAGCGCGCATGCTGCTCGAGGCCGAGGCGGCCACGCGTGGGCGGCTGCGCGTGGCTCTGGTGCCGGTCGGTCTCGTCTATCACGAGCCTGGAACGTTTCGCGCGGGGCGGGCGTTCCTCCAGGTCGGCGCCTCCCTCATCACTGACGACCTGGTCGAGCTGCACGCCACCGATCCCGAGGGAGCGGCCCAGCTCCTCACCGAACGGCTGGCGGCAGCGCTCCGCCGAGAGATCGTCGAGTCCGAGGACCGCGAGACCCATCGTCTCCTGACCGCCCTCGAGTCGATCGCGCGCGCCGACGCGCCGGCCGGCGCCCGCGACGCGGCGGCCCGCGCAGAGTGGATGCGCGCCGCCATGCGCGCATACCGGTATCTGCGCGATCGCGAGCCATGGCGCGTGCTCGATTTTCGGGCCGAGGTCGAGCGCTACCTTGCAGACCTCGGCAAAGCCGGGCTCTCCGACCGTGCGCTCACCCGGCGCTACGAGGCGGGCCCCGTGACGCGGTATGTGCTCCACGAGGGCGCGTCCCTCCTGGTGGCGTTACCGCTGGCGGCCTGGGGGATCGCGAGCCATGTCCTCCCCTACGAGCTGACGAGGCTCCTTGTGGGCCGGCTGCGCCCGGAGCCGGACGAGGAGGCGACCTTCAAGATGGTCGCGTCCGTCATCCTCTATCCCGTTTGCTGGCTGGCGGAGGGCTACCTGGTGTGGCGGCTCGGCGGGCCGTGGCTCCTGGGGCTCTTCGCGGCGCTCCTGGCGCCCGGCGGGTTCTTCGCGATCGCGTGGCGCGACCGCGTCCGGCGGGTGGGCCGCGACACGCTGGGCTTCCTGCGGCTCGTCCTCGATCAAGACCTCCGGCGTCGGCTGGCCGGGCGCCGCTCGGTGCTCCTCGGCGACCTCGAGTCGCTGTCGCGACTGGTGCCGGCGCCGGTGCTCGCCGGGTCGGAGAGCCCGGAGGCGCCGCGCTGAAGTGCGCGCCGCAGGCCGTCGCGGGGCTGGGGCCCGCCGGCCGAGGCGCGGCTACGGATTAGGGGAGGTCGCGCAGCTCCGGAATGACCCAGAGGGGCTTTCGCCCCGCCGCCACCCGCTGGACGTTGTCGAACGAGTTGCGGAACGCCTTCGCCCAGTTCTCCCAAGTCGGCCCCGCCGTGTGCGGCGTGATCGTGATGTTGTCCAGGGCGAAGAGCGGGTGATTGGCGGCCGGCGGCTCCTCCACCATGACGTCGAGGCCGGCGGCCGCGATCTGCGCCGATGCGAGCGCGACCTGCAGGGCCGCCTCGTCCACCACGGGGCCGCGGCAGGTGTTGATCAGGATCGCGCTGCGCTTCATCGTCTCGAACTCGCGCGCGCCCATCATGCCGCGAGTCGCGTCGCTGAGCGGCACGTGGAGGCTGACGATGTCCGAGGTGCGCAAGAGCTCGGGGAAGAGCACGAAGCGCACG
>JBKPCO010000198.1:0-13555 GCA_046727415.1 Candidatus Methylomirabilota bacterium | reverse complement strand
GGTCTGGAAGAAGGAGCACTTTGAGGACGGCGAGATCTGGGTGGGGCTCCAGGGCGGCTAGCCGGGTGGGCCCGCGCGACCAGGTGGGGCGCACCATTCGCCGCCACGCGATGCTCGCGGGCGGCGAAACCGTTCTGGTGGGCGTCTCGGGCGGCGCGGATTCCGTCGCGCTCCTGCACTTCCTTGTCGAGCTCGCTCCCGCGTGGCGCCTCCGGCTCCACGTCCTGCACGTTGATCATCAGCTCCGCCCCGATTCGGCCGCCGACGCCGACTTCGTCCGCGGGCTCGGGGCTCGCCTCGCCGTTCCCGTCGACGTCGTGACCGTCGCGGTCGATTCCAACGGCTCTCTCGAGGCAGCGGCGCGCGAATCCCGGTACGCGGCGCTCGAGGCGGCCGCCGCCCGCGTCACGGCCCATCGGATCGCGCTGGGTCACACCGCCGACGATCAGGCCGAGACCGTGCTGATGCGTCTCCTCGAGGGCTCGGGGGTGCGCGGGCTCGCCGGCATTCCGCCTGTGCGTGGCAACATCATCCGTCCGCTCATCGAAGTGCATCGGACCGCGCTCGAGGCCGAGCTGCGGCGGGCGGCGATTCCGTGGGTCGAGGATCCGACCAACCGCGATCCGAAGTTTCTCCGCAACCGGATTCGAAACGAGCTGCTTCCTCTCCTCGCTGATTCCTACAATCCGGGAATCGCGGCGGCGCTCACCCGGGTCTCCGCGCACGCGCGCGACACGGTCGCGGCGCTCGATCGCGCTGCCAGCGCCGAGCTCGAGCGCCTCGCCGCGTTCGACGCCGGGGCGGTGACCCTTCCGCTCGGCCCGCTGCGCGCGCTGCCGCGACAGATCGCCGCGGAGGTTTTGCGCCAGGCCGCGGCGCGCCTCGGGAGTCGCGCTCCCTTGAGGGCGTGGGCCCACCGCGGGCTCAGGCGGGCCCTCGCGGTTCCATCGCCCCGGCGTCCGTTCAGGCTGGGCGGGGTGACGATCGAGGTGAGCGGCCCGCTCGCACGCCTGGCGCGAGCCCCGTTGGCCGAACTCGTCGCGCGCCCGCTCGCCGTCCCGGGCCGCACCGAGCTGCCGGAAATCGGCCAGGCGCTCGAGGCGCAGATCGTCGGCGCCGAGGCCTACGTGGTGCCGCGCGATTCGAGCCGCGTGGCCTTCGACGCCGACGAGCTCGGCGGCTCGCTGGCCGTCCGGGCGCGGCGTCGCGGCGACCGCTTCGTGCCGTTCGGTGGCGCCGAGCGGCGGCTCAAGACGCTTCTCATCGACGCGAAGGTGCCTCGCTGGGATCGCGCGCGCGTACCCGTGATCGAGGCGGGCGGCGTCATCATCTGGGTCGGTCGCCTGCGGCGCTCCGCCGCGGCCCGCGTGACCGCCCGCACACGACGCGTGCTGGAGCTGGCTCTCGTGCCTCTGGCGAAGACCGAGCCCGGCCGGTAAAGTAGAGCCACCGCCGATGAGCTCGATGCGCGCCTTCGCCGCTCTGCTGCTCACGCTCCTGATTTCCGGGCCGGCCTGGGCTCAGCAGCGGTCGGCGCCGGCCGAGCAGCGCAGCGCGCCGAAGTCCGACCCGCGCGCGATGCTGCGGGCGCTCGAGGACGCGTTCGCGGCTGTCGCCGACCGGGCCACGCCGGTCGTGGTGCACGTGAGCACAGTGCCGAAGAAGCCGCCGGCGGCCGTGCAGGAAGATGCCCCGGAGCGGTTCAAGGAATTCTTCGGCGACGAGTTCTACGATCGCTATTTCCGCCGGCGGCCGCGCGAGGACGCGCGCGCGACCGGGTCGGGTGTCCTGGTGGATCCGAAGGGATACATCTTGACGAACAACCACGTGATCGAGAACGCTCAGGAAATCATCGTGCGCCTCTCCGATCAGCGGAAGTTCACCGCGCGCCTCATCGGTCGAGACCCCAAGACCGATCTCGCGGTCCTGAAGGTGGACGCGCCGGGCCCGTTGCCGGTGGCCGAGCTGGGCGATTCGAACCAGCTCCGCGTCGGCCAGTGGGCGATCGCGATCGGTAATCCCTTCGGGCTCGACCGCACAGTCACCGTCGGCATCGTGTCCGCCACCGCGCGCACGCGGGTCGGCGTGACCCAGTACGACAACTTCATCCAGACCGATGCCTCGATCAATCCTGGGAACTCGGGCGGTCCGCTCCTCAACATCGACGGCAAGGTGATCGGCATCAACACGGCGATCGTCGCCGCCGGCCAGGGCATCGGTTTCGCGATTCCCATCAACCAGGCGCGCGACGTGATGCAGCAGCTCATCACGCGCGGCCGCGTGGTCCGCGGCTGGCTCGGCATCGTGATCCAGGACCTGACCGACCAGCTCGCTGGAAGCTTCGGGGTGAAGGAGGGGGGAGGCGTCCTGGTCGCCGAGGTGATGAAGGGGAGCCCCGCCGACGCCGCCGGACTGAAGGCCGGCGACATCGTCGTCGAGCTGGGTGGCTCGGCGATCAAGGAGGTGCCCGACCTCCAGCGCCGGGTGGCCGCGGTGAAGCCGGGGCAGACAATGAAGCTCAGCGTGATCCGCGAGCGCAAGCCGATGTCCTTCAGCGTGAAGATCGGCGAGATGCCGTCCGACGAGCCCATGGTGGCCGAGGGGCCGTCGACCGATGAGTGGGGGCTGAGCGTCGAGTCGCTCACGGGCGACGCGGCGCTGCGCCTCGAGCTGCCGGTGAATCGCGGCCTGCTCGTCACCGACGTGCAGCCCGGGAGCCCCGCCGAGAAGGCGGGCCTGCGGCGGGGCGACGTGATCTTGGAAGTCGCGCGCCGGCCGGCCGACGATGTCGCCAACCTCTACAGGGCGCTCGGCGCGCTCAAGCCCGGCGAATCGCTCCTGATCTACGTGCACCGCACCGGCGGCAGCGGTAGCGGCGCCAATCAGTACCTCGTGATGGAACGCTCGCGCAAGCCGTGACCGCCGCGACCACCGCGCCGCGGGGCACGGTCCTCGTCGTCGACGACGAGGAAAGCGTGCGGGCTTCGGTGCGCGCCATCCTCGAAGAGACCTGCGACGTGTTCGAGGCGGCCAACGGCGCGCAGGCCCTCGACGTCCTGAAGTCGCGCGAGATCGATCTGGTCATGTTGGATCAGCGCATGCCCGGCGAGCCCGGCATCGACGTGCTGCCGCGCATCAAGGCCGCCGACCCGTCGACCATCGTAGTCATCGCCACCGCGGTGCGCGAGTTGCGGACGGCCGTCGAGGCGCTCAAGCGGGGCGCCTACGACTACCTGACCAAGCCCTTCGACGTGGACGACATCTTGATGCTGGCCCAGCGCGCCTTCGAGAAGCGCGCGCTCGAGCGCGAGGTGCTCTACCTGCGCTCGGCGCTGGCCGGCGCGCCGTCCGACGCGGGCGGGCTCGCCGGGGCCTTCGAGGGCATGGTCGGGCGCCATCCAGAGATGGTGCGCATCTACCAGCTCATCGTCCAGCTCGCGTCGACGCCGACCACGGTGCTGATCACCGGTGAGAGCGGCACCGGCAAGGAGCTGGTCGCGCGCGCGATTCACGCGCGGAGCGGACGCGCGAGCCACCCCTTCGTGGCGATCAACGTGGCGGCGATCCCCGACGCGCTGGTCGAGTCGGAGCTGTTCGGCCATGAGAAGGGCGCCTTCACCGGTGCGCACGCGAAGAAGCTCGGCCGCTTCGAGCTCGCCCAGGGCGGCACCATCTTCCTGGACGAGATCGGCTGCCTGCGGCTCGACTTGCAGGCGAAGCTGCTGCGGGCCTTGCAGGAGCGCGAGATCGAGCGCCTGGGCGGTGTGCGCGCCATCCCGGTCGATGTCCGTATCGTCGCGGCAACAAACGTCAACCTGAAGGACGCGGTGAGGGCGCGGGCGTTTCGCGAGGACCTGTACTATCGCCTGAACGTGGTGCCCATCCACGTGCCGCCGCTCCGAGAGCGACGCGAGGACATCGGGCCGCTCGCGCAGTACTTCGTCCGCAAGATCGCCCGCGAGTGCGGTCGCGACGTGCGCGGCGTGTCCGCCGGCGCTCTCGAGGTGCTGACCCGCTACGACTGGCCCGGGAACGTCCGCGAGCTCGAGAACGTGCTGCACCGGGCAGTGGTGCTGACGCGGAGCCAGGTCATCCATCTCCAGGATGTGCCGCTCGACGTGGCGATGCCTGAGACCGGATCACGGGTGGGGGAGGACACCGGCCCGCCGCTGCGCGATGCCCTGGAGCAGTTCGAGCGCCAGTACATCCTCCGGGTGCTCGAAGGCGTGGGATGGAACGTGAGCCACGCGGCGCGGCGCCTGGGTGTGCACCGCAACACCGTCCTCACGAAGCTCTCGGCCTGGCGCATCCAGCGGCCGGGCACCGAGGGGCGCAGCCTGGGGCTCTAGCGCGCGGCTGAGTTTTCGCCGTGCGAACCGGCGGAGCTACCCGAGAGTGCCCTACCTTGCCTTCGGGGTGAGGCGATGACAAGGCATCCAGGCGGTGTTCGCTGAGAGAAAGCGGCCGAGCTAGTCTGCTCTGTTATCTGCCCGCCCTGGTTCTGGATCTGGAAAGGTCTCATAACCCAAAGGTCGTCGGCTATGAGGCGCGGGGTTTGGCCTCGTCAATGAAACAGGCTTGACGACTTGTGGGCGAAATGATCCACTCGGGCCGCGAGGAATCTCGTTTATCAAATTGATGCGCTCGATGGCCGATACCATGAACCGGGATTCTCGGCTCTACCTGCTCTTGCGTCTCGTCGAGAGCATCACGGCCTCGCCTGACCTCCAGGAAGTGCTCAGCCGAGTAGTCCAATCAGCCACCAATCTCGTGAAGGATTCGCTGTCGACCCTCTGGATCCTCGAGGACTCACGGCTGGTGGCGCGGGCGCGTTCTGGAGCCCGGCGCCACAGTCCCGTGCTCTCGGAGTTCGCCCTTGGCGAAGGGCTTGTTGGTCACGCTGCGCTGGAGCAACAACCGCTGCTGATACCTAATATCCTGTCCGATCCGCGCACGATCGATCACGCCTACTTTGCCGCCGAAGGCATGACCGCTTTGGTGGCTATTCCGCTCGCTTCACACGGCCGGCTCGTGGGTGTCCTCGCGCTCGTCGCCCGCCGCCCCGAAGACCTCGGCGCCACCGAGGTGGAAATGCTGACAGCCTTTGGCGGCCATGCCGCGATTGCAATCGAAAGCGCTCGGCTCTACGCCGACGTCGAGCGCCGTCGCAGTGAGGCGCAGACACTGGCTGACGTCGCCCGTGACCTGGCCGAGAGCTACGACCTTGACACGGTTCTCGAGCGGATTGCGCGGGGCGCCAACGCTCTGTGCGCAGCCGACGTGACAAGTCTGGCCGTGCGCGATGCGGACGGCTCCTTCCCGGCTCGGCATGTCATCGGAGCACGCAGCGAGGCCTATCGGCGCTTTCGCGCCCTGCCGGGCCTTGGCATCGGAGGACACGCCGTCGTCAGCGGCCGGCCCGGGCGGGCCGCTGAGCGTATCGCGTGGCCCCCGATGCCGCCGGAGTATGCCGAGGCGATCGACGCCGAAGGCATCCGCAGCGCTCTCGCCGTCCCCATCGTCGTCAGACAGCAGGTCGAGGGTCTCCTCTACGTCTGCAGTCGTACACCGCGGTCGTTCAGCGACTCTGACGAGAGCGTCCTGGTCCGCCTGGCTGACCACGCTGCTGCCGCGATCCACAACAATCGTCTCTTCGCGGCCGAGCAGTCCGCGCGAACGGAGGCCCAGAGATCGGCGCAGGACTTTGGTGACCTCGTGGACACGCTCGACGCGATAGTTCTCGACGCCGATGCCGAGACGTTCCAGGTCACCTTCGTGAACCGCCGCGCCGAGACCATTCTAGGCTACCCGCGACAGGAGTGGTACGCCGACCCGAACTTCTGGGTCAATCACGTCCATCCCGATGATCGTGATTGGGCTCTGGCGCTGTGCACAGAGGCGACAGCTGACGGTCGTGATCACGTCATGCAGTACCGAATGCTGACGGCCGACGGCCGCGTGCTATGGGTGCACGACCTGGTGCGGATCCTGCCCGGCAAGGCGAATGGGCGGCGCCAGCTGCGATCGGTGATGGTCGACATCACCGAGCGCAAACAGGCGGAGTTGGAGGTGCAACAACAGCGAGACCTGCTCACGCACCTGACCCGGGTGGCGACGCTCGGCGAACTGTCCGGTGCGCTCGCCCACGAGCTAAGCCAGCCGTTGACGTCCATTTTGAGCAACGCGCAGGCGGCGCAGCGGTTTTTGGCACGTGAGCCCGTCGATCTGATGGAAGTACGAGACATCCTCAAAGACATCGTGGACGAGGATCGTCGCGCCGGGGCGGTGATACGCAGGTGGCGCACCCTCTTGAGAAAGGGTGAGATGCTGCTCCAGCCGCTTGAGCTGAACGAAGTGACGAACGAAGTGCTGCGGCTGGCTCACGGGGAGCTGATCGCTCACAGGATTACCGTCACCGCTCAGCTGACGACGGGCCTGCCGACGGTGCGTGGCGACCGCGTGGGGTTGCAGCAGGTGCTACTGAATCTGATCCTCAACGCGTGCGACGCCATGAAGCTCAACGAGCCAGCGCGACGTCATTTGACGGTCACCACCGGACTCGATGGGGAGGGCGCCATACAGGTGGCGATCGCGGACCGCGGCGCCGGCATCCCGGCCGACAGACTCGCTCAGGTGTTCGAGCCGTTCTACACGACCAAGGAGCACGGGCTCGGGCTGGGGCTTGCGATCTGCCGCTCAATCGTGGAAGCGCACGGTGGGCGCTTGTGGGTCACCAACAATTCGGACCACGGCGCCACCTTCTGTTTCGCTCTAGACGTCGCGCCGTCTGAGCGCGCGTGCGCGCGCGATGCTGCAAGTTCCCGCACTGCGCAGTATGAAGCGAGTGAAGTATCCGATAGTTGAGGGTCTCGGAATGACGAATCCGTTTCCACTTCACGTCCTCACAGCGCTGCGACTAACTCTTCGACCATCGCGTTGACCTGGTCCGGAATCTCGGTGGGCGAAAAATGCCCCGGCCCGGAGAGCTTCACGTATCGCGAGCCTGGCACGGCGTCGCGGATCTTCTTCTCATATTCGGGCGGGTTAGTCGGGTCGTCCAACCCGCGCAGCTACCATCGCTAGCCCTGTTCCCTCTCGTTCCGTGGACTTACGTCTTGCTGCGTTGCCGAAGTTTGGTGTGGCGGCGAACGAACAACTCATTGTGCAGATCGCGTCGACGCCGACCACGGTGATCACCGGCGAGAGCGGCACCGGCAAAGAGCTGGTCGCGCGCGCGATTCACGCGCGGAGCGGGTGCGCGAGCCACCCCTTCGTGGCAATCAACGGCGCGCGGCCGAGCTTTCGCCAGTACGAGCGGCCGAGCTACCGGAACGCGCGCCTACTTTGCCTTCGGGGTCGGATTCCCGCTGGACTGGCTCGGCATCGCTGTCCCGGCGGTCGAGGGCGGCGAGGCACCCGCTTGAGCCGCCTGCGCGGCGCCGTCCGTCGGTTCCACCGGTGCGGCCGCGGCGGCCGGAGCCGGCGGCACTACCTCGGACGCGTTGATCGTGAGGTACGTGTGCCAGAGCTTTTCGTAGATGTGCACTTCGAGCGCCTTGCCATCCTTCACGTACATCAGCCACGAATCCGAGGGCGACGACGTCCTGGACACGGCTTGCCAGCCGTTCGAGTCGAGAAAGGCACGCATCACGTCGACCAGGCTGAGGGGCTCGAGGCGTCCCCGATAAACGAGCTGACCTGCGCGGACAGCCGGCGACTCGATCATGACCGAGCGATCCGGCTGATACTCGAGGCCCGTCGGTATCGGGATGTCGTCGAACTGACGGCGCGGCGCAGTGGTGGTCGTCGCGCAGGCGGCGGTCAGGAGTCCGAGCACGGCGATGGCGGCGATTTGTGTTTTCATGCGCGCAGCCTAGCAGCCGCCCCCGCTCAGCCCCAAGAAATTAGGAGCGCTAGGCCCGGCTCGCGAGCCCGTACATCACACCCCAGAGCGCCAGGAAGTCGCGGGCGCCCTGCCATCCGGCGGCGCCACGGCCCTGCACGTGGTCCACCACGCCGACGAGCACGAGCGTCGTCCGCTCCGGGCGCGCGGCCGCGAGCCTGAGGCTCTCGGTGTAGGGCACCGCGCGGTCCGAACGGCCGTGGACCAGGACGAGGCGCGCGCGAATGTCGCGCGCCACCCGGATCGGTGAGAGCGAGTCGAGATAGCGCTGCAGCTCGACCGGCGGCGCTGCGAGGAACCGCGCCACGGCCTCCGGGTCTCCACCTTCCAGCAGGGCGCGCGACGGCGCATCGAGCCGATCGCCGTTGGCCCGCAGGAACATCCGTATCAGCGCGGGATCGTGGTCCACCCGGCCAGAGACACTGTCGTAGCCGTACGCGCCGGTCAGCCAGAAGCGCACGACTTCGGCCGCGGAGGCGTAGCCGCCGAGGCTCAGGATCACCCGAACGCGATCGCGCGCGCGCGGATCCGCGGCCGCCAGCAGCGCGGGGCCGGCGCCCACGCTCACGGCGACCACGACGGCCGGCTCCGCCCGCGCGGTGAGCGTCGCCACCACCGGCTCGACGTCCTCCGGGCCGAGCCGTCCTCGGGTGAGACCGGGAATCGTGGGCACCGCCACGTCGAATCCGGCCCTGGACAGAAGCGCTGCCGCCTCCCGCACGCGCGGGTCGTCCTTGCCGGCGGGGGAGAATCCGTGCACGAGGACCAGCGGGGTGCCTCGGTTCGCGTCGGGTCGACCATAGAGATCGACGTTTGTGTCGGGGATGGGGAGCGGCTGCCGGGTCGGGGCGGCGGTCAGTATCGAGAGAGCCGGGGACCTCCCGCCGGTCAAGAACTCCAGGAGAAACGCGCCCCCCAGCAGGCCGGACCACCCTGCCTGCGCGACCGGGACGACCAGAAGAAAGGCGAGAAGGAGAGCGGCGAGCCGGGTTACTTCCGGTTGATGCACGTCACGAGGCGCCACCCATCGAACATGTTGACGTGGGCGATCGACTCGGGAACGAGTCCCACCTGCTCGAGCAGGGGCGTCAGCGGCAGGTTCGATTTCCAGCCCAGGCGCGTGCAGACCGGCGCCACCATGTCCTCGAGCCAACCCATCAGCCGCCGATCGCTGCGGAAGTGATTGAGGATGACGAGGATGCCACCCGGCTTTACCACGCGCCGCATCTCACGGAGCACTGCGACCGGGTCGGGCACGGCCGAGATCGTGTAAGTCGCGACCACCTTGTCGAACTCGTTGTCGCCGAAGCTCATGGACGTCGCGTCCATGACCTTCAGGATGACGTTCGGCATGGCCAGTGTCTGGACGCGCTCGACGGCCTTGTCGAGCATCTCCTGCGACAAGTCGATACCGGTCAGCCGGCACGTCGCCGGATAGAGCGGCAGATTCAGGCCGGTGCCGATGCCGACCTCCAGGACGGAATCGCCTCGCTGCAGAGCGAGCTGGTCGATGGCGGCAGTTCGACCGGGAGCGAAGATCCAGTCGAAGATGAAATCGTAGACCGGCGCCAGGAGTTCGTACGCGCGCTCAACCTGCCTCTTCTCTAATGCGACGTCCACTCAGAGCCCTCCGCTGAAGTTGATTTGGGATTGAGGCCGGCCTGGGTTCGAGCTGAGAGCTGGCTGCATTCTAACCACGTCGGGACGGCGTTGCCAAGTGACTTTTCGCCTGAGCCCGCCCTAGAGCAGAAACCTGATCAGGAGCGTGGCAAGCCCGAGAAACGAAAAAAATCCGAAGACATCCGTGAATGTCGTGATTATTACGCTCGACGCGATCGCGGGATCGACCCGGGACGTCTTGAGGGCAATCGGGATGAGGGTGCCCACGATCGCGGCGACGATCATGTTGAAGACGAGGGCCACCGCGAGGATCAGCGAGAGCAGGAGCTGCCCCTTCCAGACGTAGGCGATCACGGCGATCACCAGGCCGTTGGCAGCGCCGGTCGTGAGCCCGAGCCAGAGCTCCTTCCAGAGGACGCGGCGCAGGACCGCCGTGGTCATGTCGCCCAGCGCGATGCCGCGAACCACGACCGTGGCTGTCTGGGTGGTCGCAATGCCGCCCATCGATGCGACGATCGGCATGAATACCGCGAGCGTCGCCAGGGTCTGGATGGACGACTCGAAGAGGCCGATGACCGAGGCGGCCAGCACGGCGGTCCCGAGGTTGATCAGCCGCCAGAGGTTGCGCTTGACGAAAACGGCCCGGGGCGGATCGAGCACGGTCTCGTCGCCGGCGACGCCGCCGAGACGCTGGATGTCTTCGGTCGCTTCCTCGCGGATGACGTCGATCACGTCGTCTACACCGATGGTGCCGAGCAGCCGCCGGTTGACGTCCACGACCGGGATCTGGATCAGGTTGTAGTGCTGGACCAGACGGGCCACCTCCTCCTGGTCCGTGTCCACGCGCACACTCTCCACCTCGTCCGTGCGAATGGCGCGGACGGGCGTGGCGGCGTCGGCGGCCAGGAGCCGGTGCAGGGGAACGACGCCGACCAGATGGTCGTGGTCGTCCACCACATAGAGATAGAACGCACCCTCGCCGGTCGCCGCCTTGCGAATGTGCTCGATCGCCTGGGCGACGGTGGCTTCCTCGCGCACGGCGACGAACTCGGGCGACATGAGCCGGCCCGCCGTGCCCTCCTTGTACTCGAGGAGCTCCTGGACCTCCTCGGACTTCTCCTCCTCCATGAGCTCGAGGATTTCTTCGGCCCGCTCCTTCGGCAGCTCCTCGACGACGTCGGCGACGTGTTCGGGCGGCATCCGGTCCAGAACGCGCGACACTTCGACTTCGGGAAGCGAGCCGACCAGCTCGCGCAGCGTGGGGTCGTCGAGCTCGGCGAGCACTTCACCCGCGTGCTGCGGGGTCAGGAGACGGAAGACGCGGACCTGGTCCTCGGGTGGCAGCTCGCGGATGACGCGCGACACGTCGGCCTGATGCGCGTCCTCGAGGAGATCGGCGAGCCGCTCGTCGCGTCCTTCGCCGAGAAGCTGCTTGATCGATTCGCGCAGCCGCTCCGTCTCTTCCATCTCACCAGGGAGTATGACGCGGCCGAAGCGCGGGGCAAGCGGATTTTGCCCCGCCGGCGAGTCCGGCGGGGCGCGAGCGTCAGGCGCCGAACTTGGTGAGGCGCAGCGCGTTGGCCATCACGAGCGGCATCAGGTGCTGAGCCGGGATCACGCCCAGGCTTCCCGCGGAGCACGCGCGCTCGGTGAAGGCAGTCACGCTGTCGGCGCCGCAGTAGCGGCTCCACACGATGACCGGGACGGGCTGCCAGCCGTGGCCGGACAGGATCGAGGGCGTCGCGTGATCGCCGGAGACGATCAGCACGTCGGGCCCGAGCGCGCGGATCTCGGGGATTGCCCGATCCAAACGCTCGAGCGCCTGGACCTTGGCGTCGAAGTTTCCGTCCTCGCCCGCCTTGTCGGTGTCCTTGTAGTGGAGGAAGAAGAAGTCGTTGGCGGCCCAGTGCTCCTTGAGCGTCGCCAGCTCGTCGTCGAACGTGCCTCCGGTCTTGAGAATCTCCATCCCGACCAGTCGCGCGAGACCGCGGTACATCGGATAGGCAGCGATCGCGGCGCTCCGGAGCCCGAACACCTCGGGAAACCGCGGGAGCTTCGGCAGCTGATCGAAGCCGCGCAGGAGGATCATGTTCGCGGGCGCCGCGTCGGCGAGCAGGCGCTTGGCCTCGGCGACGAAGCGGTTGACCAGCGTCGCGGTGGCCTTCGCGCGTGGCTCGAGGGCTTTCACCGGCAGGGGTGGCTTGCCCAGCTGCTGGGGATCGGTCTCGGAGAGCCGCGCCGACAGCCCGCCGCTCTTGCCCTTCGCGCGGAGGACGAGCACGAAGCGGTAGTCCTTTCCGGACTCGACGAACACCTCGACGCCGGGAAGCTTGATGCGCCGGAGCCGCTCGGTGAGGCGCAGGTTGAGCTCCGTGGCGATCCGGCCCGCGCGCCGGTCGGTGATACGGCCCGTGCCGTCCACGGTGCAGAAGTTGCCGCGGGCCGCGACGTCCCCCGCGCGCAGCTCGAACTCGATGCCGAGCGCCTCGAGCACGCCGCGGCCCACTTGATACTGGAGCGGATCGTAGCCGAAGAGACCGAGATGGCCCGGGCCGCTGCCGGGAGTGATCCCGGGGGCAACATGGCGGATGAGACCGCAGGCGGCTTCGGTGGCGAGCTGGGACAGGTTGGGCAAGCTCGCGGTCTCGAGCTCGGAGCGGCCCGTCTCGGGTCGCGGAAGCCCCCCGAGCCCGTCGAGCGAGACGAGGACGATCTTCGTCGTGTTCGAGATGACGAGGGGCGCGATCACATCGAGCATCGCCGGCTCCTTACGCGTCCTTCACGGGATTCTCGATCTGCCCGAGGCCGGTGATTTCCAGCCGGCAGGTGTCGCCAGGCTGGAGGAAGACCGGCGGCTTGCGCGCGAAGCCCACGCCCGGCGGCGTGCCGGTCGCGATCAGGTCGCCCGGCGAGAGGGTCATGAGGTTCGAGAGGTAGCTCACCAAATAACGGACGTCGAAGATGAACGTCTTGGTGTTGCCGCTCTGCATCTGCTTTCCGTTCACCCACAGCCGGAGCTCGAGGACGTGGGGGTCCGGAACCTCGCTGCGATCGGCGATGTACGGACCGACCGGCGCGAACGTCTCCGGGATCTTCCCGGCCATCCACTGACTGCCGATGAACTGGAAGTCGCGAGCGCTCACGTCGTTGATGATCGTGTAGCCGGCGACATAGTCCAGGGCCTTTTCCCGCGGCACGAAGCGCGCGGTGCGGCCGATGACCACGCCGAGCTCGACCTCCCAGTCGAGCTGCTGCGAGCCACGGGGTCTCAGGATCGGCTCGCCCGGATCGATGATTGCGTTCGACCACTTGGCAAAGATCGGCGGCTCCTTGGGAATGGGCTGATTGGCCTCTTCCGCGTGGTCGCGGTAGTTGAGCCCGATGCAGATGAATTTCCCGGGATCATTGATCGGCGCGTGCAGGCGCGCCGACGCGGCGGGCACCGTCACCCATTCCTTGATGCCGGCGATCGCGTCTTCCGCGGCGGCGCCGCCCTCGAGGAACGCGCGGGTGCTGGCCGGCACCAGCGCCGCCGCAATCTCGCCGGCGCGCAGGACGCCGCGACGCGTCAAAGTAGCGGCGAGGCTCGCCTGGAGATCGGCGATCCGATCCCCCTGAATTGCGCCCAGACGGGGTTCTCGACCGTTGGTGGAGAAGCGTACGAGCTTCATGGGTGACTGGCCTCCCGGTTCAGAATCTGCCGCCGATTGTAGCGTTTGTCGAGCTTACGCGCCCTCGGTCCGTTTGTTATCATCGGGCTCTGGGGAATATGCTTCGGGCAGAGCCCCCTGGGGGCGGACAATATCTCCCTGAGGACTATAGGGAGGAGGTTCCCTTGATGAAGACCGGAATGAGGATCCTCGCCGTCGCGGTGGCGTTCCTCATGCTCATGACTGGCCCTCTGGCTCCGATCGCGTTCGCCCAGATGCCTTCTCCCGTGCCGCCCGAGCCGGCCGCGCAGCAGCAGCCGGCCGCGCAGCAGCCGCCGCCGCCGCCCGAGCCGGCGGTGCAGCAGCAGCCGACAGTGCAGCC
>JBKPCO010000197.1:0-45003 GCA_046727415.1 Candidatus Methylomirabilota bacterium | reverse complement strand
GCCATGCCGATCAGCATCAGCCCGAAGGTCGGCCACGCGAAGACCTGCGCGAGCCCGGTCACGCTGGCGTGGAGGAAGTCGGCGATGGCCGGGCTCCTTTCAGCGAGGGATGCTATCACGTGGCTCCGCGCGCGCCCGGCTTGACAACACCGGCGCGCATGCTAATTTAACGAACGTCCGTTAGATAGATATGGCCGCCACGGTCGTCGCCACCCACGAGCGGGCCGATGCCGCCGAGCGAATTCTGAAGGCGGCCATCGCCCTCTTTCGCGAACGGGGCTATCACGGGAGCTCGATGCGCACGCTGGCGCGCGCGCTCCGGATGGAGGCGGCGAGCCTCTACTACCACTTCGCCTCCAAGCAGGACATCCTGTTCGCGATCCTCGATCGCACGCTCGATGATCTCCTCGACGGCGTGGGGCGCGCGGTGGCGGCGGTCGACGGGCCGCAGGCGCGGCTGCGCGCGGCCGTACGCTTCCACGTGCTCTTCCACGCGCACCGCCAGCACGAGGCCTTCCTGAGCCATAGCGAGCTGCGCTCGCTCACCCAGGCCAACCTGCGCCTGGTCCTCACCCGTCGCGACGAGTACGAGCGCGTGTTCCGCGGGCTTCTAAGCGTCGGCGCCCGCGCCGGCGTCTTCCAGGTCGCGGACGTGCGCCTGACCGCGATGGCCATCCTCACCATGTGCACCGGCGTGGCCACCTGGTTCCAGGATCGGGGCCGCCTCGCCCCTGAGGCGATCGCCGATCGCTATGTCGAGATGATCCTGCGCAGTGTCACGCGGCATCCTCCAAAGGGGTCCCCGTCATGACCGTGGACGCGCCGTTTCGCGACAAGATCGAGGCCCATGACGCGCCGAAGATGCCGGACGAGTATCAGGCGCTGCTCAAGCGCGTGCTCCGAATCCAGGCCGACTGCGAGATCGGGGGGCCGCATCTCTACGTGAGCCAGTGGCTTCTGACGGCCCCGTCCGCCGACGACCAGTGGATGCTCGCCAAGGTGGCCGGCGAGGAGATCGACCACTTCCGCAAGATCAATCGTCTCCTCAACGAGCTCGGCGAGGACGCCTCCGAGCTGATGTATGTCGAGAAGTCACGGCGTGATCTGGAGGCGTTCCGGCAGGCGATGCCCACCTGGGCCGACGTCGCCGCTTTCGGCTTCCTCATCGACCGGGTGGGTCAATATCAGCTGGAAGAATTCGTCGACTGCTCGTATCTACCCCTCGACCGCGCGCTGCCGCGGATCATCCAGGAAGAGAAGACGCATGTCGGCTACGGCTATGTGAAGATGCGGGATCTGGTGCGCACCGCGGAGGGGCGCGAGCAGGCGCAGGCGGCGATCGACCGCTGGTATCCGCGCGGGCTCGACATGTTCGGGCTCGCCAACTCCCGCCGCGCCGCGCGGTATCTGCACTGGGGGCTGAAGCGTCGGTCGAACGAGACCGCGCGCGCCGAGTACATGGCCGAGGTGGCACCGCTCATCGAAGGGCTGGGGCTGACCGTTCCCGACGCGACGGCAGGCCGCCACTTCCAGTGAGGGCGGTGCGGTCCACGGGTGCTCGCACGGGCGCCGGCAAGGAAGTGCGCGCTGCAGGTCGTCGCGGGGCTGGGCCCCGCCGGCCGAGGCGCGGCTACAAATTAAAGGAGCGAAGGGTATGACCGGGGACGCGCTCGAGAACGCCACGCGCGAGGTAGTGATCGCCAATCGTATTCTCGCGAACGAGCGGGTGGTCGACGCATATGGCCACGTGAGCGTGCGCCATCCGCTCGATCCGACGCGCTACCTCCTCTCGCGCTCGCGCGCTCCCGAGCTGGTCGAGCGCGGCGACGTCATCGAGTTCGATCTGGAGGGCAAGGCGGTAAGCGGCGACACGCGCCCGCCGTACCTCGAGCGCTTCATTCACGGCGCGATCTACGAGACGCGCCCCGACGTGCAGGCGGTGGTGCACGCTCACGCCGAGGCAGTGCTGCCGTTCACCATCTCGACGACGCCGCTCAGGCCCGTCGTGCACATGGCGAGCTTCGTCGGCCCGCGGCTGCCGGTCTGGGACATCCGGGACCGCTTCGGGGACACCAATCTGCTGGTCGTGAACATGACGCAGGGGCGCGATCTGGCGCGGAGCCTGGGCGCCGAGCGCGTGGTCCTGATGCGGGGCCACGGCTTCACCGCGGCCGCGCGCTCGCTCCAGGAAGTGATCCGGATGGCCGTCTACCTGCCGCTCAACGCTCGCGTTCTGGCCGAGGCGCTCCGCCTGGGCGAGGTGAAGTACCTGTCCCGCGGCGAGATCGAGGCGCACGCCTCGATGAAGCCGGACGATGCCTCGATGTACCGCGCGTGGGAGTACTGGGCCGTGCGCGCGGGCTGCGGCGATCTCCTCAGCGGACGCCGCTGAGCCGCGGGGCCGACGGCTCGTACATCCGGCGGGCGTTGTCGTAGAGGATCTTGCGCCGCGTCTCCATGCTCAGGTCGTCGCGCTCCGCCATCTCGCGCAGGTTCTCGGGGAAGTCGTGGTCCCAGTGCGGCACATCGGTGGCGTAGAAGACGATGTCGTTGCCGAGCCGCCGCACGACCTCCGGCACGGACTTCTCGTCGCCCTCGGCGGCGAAGTAGAGCTGGCCCGATTTCAGATATTCGCTGGGCTTGCGCCGGCACAACGGCGCCTCGACCGCGCCGCGCTTGGCCCACTCCTCGTCCATCCGGTCCATCCAGAACGGCACCCAGGAGCAGCCGGCTTCCATGAAGCCGATCCGGAGCTGCGGATACTTCTCGGGCACGCCCTCGAAGATCATGCCGGTGAGCTGGATCATCTGGGCGACCGGATGCGAGAGCGTGTGCACCTCGATGAACTTGTCGAAGCCGTCGGCGCCGAAGTATTGCGGGCCCCGTACGGTGGCGTGCACCGCCACCATCGACCCGAGCCGCTCCGCCTCGGCATAGATCGGATGGAACTCGGGATGGCCGAGCGGCAGGCGAAGCCCGACCGCCGGCGCGAACGCGCCGCACATCCCGAGCTCGGTGACGGACCGCCGCAGCTCCTTGACCGCCTCCGACACGTCCTGGAACGGCAGAAGCGCCACCGCCTTCAAGCGCGAGCTCGCGCTGAGGAACTCCTGGTGGACGAAATTGTTGTAGGCGCGGCAGAGCGCGACGGCGAAGTCGGGCTCGCGCACCCAGCCGATGGCGAGGCCGCCGGTCGGGTAGAGAATCGTCGACTCCAGCCCGCCCTCGTCCATGATCCTGAGCCAGCTCTTCGCGTCGTTGACGCTGCTGCCGAGCTTGCCGCCGAGAGAGCGGTCCCACCCGTCCTCCGGGTAATAGGACCGACGGCCGGCCCAGGCGCCGCGCTCCCCATAGCTGCCCTCGAGATACGGGCGCAGCTGCTCCGTCGTTTCGGTGATGTGACCGTCGGCGTCGATGACTGAGAACTGGACCATGGTCGCCTCCTCGCGTGTTTCGGCGCGCCCCTTGACAGCTCGGACCCGGGCTCGGTATCAAGCGATCAGTCCTTCATGCCCGGCGCCGAGCCTCCCGGATTCTGGCCGAGGCCGCCCGGCAATAGCAAGCCCGAGAGGAGCCGAGTCATGAGTCGCGCGACGGTCTTCATCTTCGCCCCGGTCGAGGAAGCCCGCGACAGCCACAAGAAGCTCGAGGCAGAAGGCTGCGAGCTGCGGCTCGGCAAGGCCTCGTGGGATACCCCGCTGGGCAACAGCGAGCCCGAGATGATCGGCATGACCGAGGGCGCCCACGCGCTCATGGGTACGTCGATCCGGAACGCGCCCATCAGCCGGCGGATCATGGAGAGCTCGCCCGATCTTCGGATTGTGGCCAAGTACACGATCGGTGTCGACGACGTGGATGTCGAGGCCGCGACCGAGATGGGCATCCTGGTCTGCCACGGGCCGACCGAATCGAACTGGGGCGGCGTCGCCGAGGGCACGATCACCGCGATGCTCACGATGCTGAAGAAGGTGAGGGAGCGCGACCGGCACCTCAAGGACGGCAGCGGCTGGCGCGATCAGAAGCTGCAGGGGACCTATCTGGGCTCCCGCCCCGACGGCTACGCGGGCATCACGCTCGGGCTCATCGGCCTGGGCCGCATCGGAAGCCGGATCGCCACGCTGATGCGGCCGTGGCAGATGCGAATCCTGGCCACCGATCCCTACGTGCCGGAAAGCAAGTTCGCGGAGCACGGCGTGACGCGCGTCGATCTGCCGACTCTCCTCCGCGAGTCGGACGTGGTGAGCCTGCACGTCGTACTCACCCGGGAGACTCGGCACATGATCGGGGCCGCGCAGCTGGCGCAGATGAAGCGCCACGCGATCCTGATCAACACCTCGCGTGGCCCCTGCGTGCAGGAGCCGGCGCTGATCGAGGCACTCTTAAGAGAGCAGATCGGCGGGGCCGCGCTGGACGTGTTCGAGGAGGAGCCGCTGGCGCTCGACAGCCAGCTGCGCAACCTGGGCGACCGGGTGCTGCTCTCGCCCCACATGGTCTCGTCCAACGTGGGCAGCGGGCTCGGTCCGGGCATCGAGTGGGCGACCGAGTCGGTCCTGCGTGCCCTGCGCGGCGAGGTGCCCGACAACGTCTACAACAAAGAGGTCATTCCGCGCTGGGAACGCCGCTTCGGCGGCAAGAGCGTGGGATAGTGGGTCGAGGAGGATCCGATGCCGCACATCCCCTATGTCGATCCGTCGTCGGTCACCGATCCGGAAATTCTGGGCTACCTCGAGCGCGCCCGCCGCGAGGGAACGCCGCGGCCGGAGAGCCAGGCGATCCGCGCCAATAATCCCAGCGTCATCCGAGCCTTCTCGCAAGCCTGGGAGCTGACGTTCCGCCAGGGCGTCTGCGACCACGCCATCAAGGAGCTCTGCCGGGTCTACGTCTCGAAGTCCATCGAGTGCGAGTACTGAGGCGTCCAGCGCTCCGTCCAGGCCGGACGGAAAGGGCTCACCGAGGAAAAGTACGACGATCTCCTTCACTTCGCCGATTCGCCGAAGTTCACCGAGCGGGAGAAGGCGGCGCTGACCTACGCGAGCGCCATCGTCTGGAACGCCGAGATCGCCGACGAGGCCCTGTGGGCGAAGCTGCGACTGCACTTCTCGAATCCGGAGCTGGTCGAGCTGGGCTTCTTCATCGCGCTCACGCTGGGCCAGCAGCGGTGGATCAAAACGCTCGGCATCGGGCATCACGAGGTGCTGGCCGGCACGACGGCGGGGCTGGCGCCGACGCGCACGGCGACGACGGGCATCTAGGCGACCGAGCGACGTGACGACCGCGCGGGGCGTCCTCGTCGTCGTGCTCGTGCTGGCGCTCCTCGGCTCGCCCCGCTCCGCCGCGCAGCCGCCGGAGCGCGCCGTTCGGGTCGGTTTCCTGGTGCCGGCGTCGCCGAGCGACGACGTCGAGGGCTTTCTGGGTGGCATGCGCGATCTCGGCTACGTCGAGGGCCGCAACCTGATCGTCGAGTACCGGGCGGCTGGTGGAAAGAGCGAGCATCTCGACGATCTGGTGGCCGAGCTGATCCGGCTCCAGGTCGATGTGATCGTGACCGGCGGAACCCCCGCCGCGCTCGCCGCCAGACGTGCACGCACCGTGATCCCGGTCGTCATCGGCGCGATGGGCGATCCAGTGGAGAGCGGTGTCGTGGCCAGCCTGGCTCGACCGGGCGGAAATATCACCGGGCTTTCTCTGCAGACCAGCGAAGGGTTCGCCGGGAAATATCTCGAGCTCCTCAAGGAGGCGGTACCGAAGGCCTCGCGCGTCGCGATCCTCGGGCGGCCGTCGGCGAGAAGCCCGGTTCAGGCCATGGAGCGAGCGGCCAGGTCGCTCGAGGTCCGCATACAGCTTGTCGAGGTCGATCAGCCGGGCCAGCTCGAGGGCGCCTTCGCCGCGCTGGCAGCCCAGAATGTCGCCGCTCTCGTCGTTACGCCGAGTCCCTTCAATGTGACGCACCGGGACCGGATCGTGAGCCTCGCAGCGAAGCACCGGCTCCCGGCGATGTACGGCCTCACGGCGTTCGTCGATGCGGGCGGCCTGATGGCCTACGGCGCGAGCCTCCGCGACCTGTTTCGACGGGCCGCGACCTACGTCGACAAGATCCTCAAGGGCGCGAAGCCCGCGGATTTGCCCGTCGAGCAGGCCACCAAGTTCGATCTCGTCATCAATATGAAGACGGCCCGAGCCCTCGGCCTCGTCATCCCGCCCTCGCTGCTGGGCCGCGCGGACCGGGTTATAGAGTGACGACGGGCTCCTCGAAGAGCTCGACCGTGCGCCGGGCGTTGTCGGTCAGCGCGAATACCTCGTAGAACTCGATCTGCGGCTGCATCCCGTAGCGCTCGACGATCCCGTCGAGCCACGGCCCGCTGTAGAACGCCTTTGCGTCCGCCAGCGTCCGCCACTGATAGACGCCGCCGGCCCAGCCGCTCTCGCTCCAGATGAAGTGCTTGCTGATCAAGCCCTGCACCTGCTGGAATCCGGGCGCGATCTTGTGAAAATGCTCCCGGCAGGCGTCGTGGTCGATGTGCGGCGGCAGCTTGTAGCGCACGGTTGCCGTGATCATTTGGCCCCCTTCCCCTGAGCCGACTCGCGTACCGTGACCTTGTAGGAAACGACGCGCGCCGGCGCCGTGTCGGCTTCCCAGAGCCGGCGATATCCGAGACGCAGCGTGCCCTCACCCGCCTGGGTCGGCGCGAAGCGCCAGGTCTCGGTGCCGCTGGCGCCCTCCGCGCCGGCGCCCTTCTCGTAGGTCGGCGCCCCCTCGGGCTCCACGACGGGCGTCGACTGCTGCGCCAGCGCCCAGCGATAGCCGGTGGTCGGATTGCTCGGCAGGCGCACCACCAGTTGCTGGTTGCGGGCGAGCGCCACGCTGTCGCCCGAGTTCGTGTCGGTGACGTTCAGCGGCGCAGGCGGCGGGGCCTTCTTGGAAGCGCACGCGCCGAAGAGCAGTGCCGCCATCGCCGCGGCAATCAGGATCGATACACAGCGTCCGAGATTGCGGCTCACGCTCCGCCCCTCTGGAGCTTCGGCATGACGCGGCCGGCGAAGAGCTCGAGCGTGCGCGATGCCTCCGCGTCGCCGATCCCGCCGAAGTTGATCTGCATCGAGGGCTCGAATTCCCCGAACACGTCCTGATAGTAGCGGAGCTGCTCGACGACGTCCTCGGGCGTGCCGATCAGCGCCTGGCGGTCGCGCAGCATCGACTCGAGGGTCGTCGCGGCGATCGACTCGACCATCTTGCCGTAGCTCGCGTACTGGGCCGCCTCGTGGCTCGCCCACGAGGCCACGGCCTCGCCGAAGACCTCGATGTACCGCTCGACGCGCGGGCGCGCGCCCTCGACCGCCTCGCGACGCGTCTCGGCGATGTAGCAGTGCAGCGAGCTCTGCACCTGCTCGGCGCCCGGCGGGTGGCCGGCTTCCCGCCACGCCTCGCGATAGGCGCGCACCATGTCACGCACCCTGGCCACGCCGCCGACATAGGGGACCATCATCACGTTGTAGCCCCGGCGGCCGGCCCAGACGAAGGACTCGACCGAGGCCACCGAGGCGATCCAGATAGGCGGATGCGGCTTCTGGACCGGCCGCGGGTTCAGGTGGACGTCGCGGAGCTGGTGAAACTTGCCCGCGTAGGACACGCGGTCCTCGGTCCAGAGGCGCGTGACGATGTCGATGCCTTCCTCGAAACGGGCGCGGCTCTCGTCCATCGAGACGCCGAACACCTCGAACTCCTTCGGGATGAAGGCGCGGCCGAAGCCGACGTCGAGCCGGCCGTTGCTGAGGTTGTCGAGCACCGCCAGCTCGCCGGCCAGCTTGACCGGGTGGTTGAACGCGGGAATGACCGCGCCGGTGATCGGCCGGATCCTCGTCGTGCGCGCGACCACCGCCGCCAGGAACACGACCGGGTTGGGCGAATGCCCACCGTAGTCGAAGAAGTAGTGCTCGACGGTCTTGACGGAATTGAAGCCGAGCTGGTCGGCGCGCTCGGCCAGGCGCAGACACTGCGCGAAGTACTCGGCCGTCGAGTAGTCACTCGGCCGGAACGACGGAAAGAAGTTGAGGCCGAACTTCATCAGCGGGCCGCGACCGGCTCCGTCCGCTCGGCGAAATGCGGCATCACTTCCCGGGCGAAGCGCTCCATGGCCCGCAGCGTGTCGCGGTGGCCGAGCTCGCCGAAGTTGAAGTACAGGATGACCTCGGAGATGCCGCCCTCCTCGCATCGCTTCAGCACTTCGATGCAATGCTCGACGTCGCCGGTCACGATGCTCCGGTCGCTGACCTGATCGGGCTTCATCGCCCGGAGCCGCTCGACGATGTCCACGAAGTAGGCGATGTGGGGCGGCGCCGTGCGCCGGTCGCTCGGGAAGACCGGCAGGATGCTGTGCAGGTAATGGAGCAGGCGCTCACGCGCGCGGTCGGCCTCGTCCCGGCCGTGGGCGACCGACACGAAGTAGCTGCACATGACCTTGGGGTCGGGGTGGCCGGCCTCGCGGGCCATGCGCTTGCTCTCGCGCGCCGCCTCCTGGACGGAGCCGAACAGCATGGCCGCGGCGAACGGCGCGAAGATCGTGTTGACGCGGAGCTGGGCGGCCAGCTCGATCGATGGCTTCGAGAAGCACGCCACGTACACCTCGGGGTGCGGCTGCTGTACCGGCCGGGGCACGATCGTGAGCGGCTCCGGCGTCGAGTAGTAGCGGCCGTGGAACTCGAACGGCGACTGCCGCCACGCCGCCATCATGTACGCCATCTGCTCGTCGAAGACGGCGCGGCTGTCCGCGAAGTCCGCGCCGAACGGCGTGTACTCGCCCTGGTCGTAGCCGCGCCCGGCCGAGAACACGGCGCGGCCGTTGCTCAAGAGATCGAGCAGGTTGAACTCCTCGACCATGCGCAGCGGGTGATTGATCGGTAGCACCACCGTGGCCGGCCCGAGCTTGAGCCGCTTCGTGCGGACGGCGACGTTGGCCAGGAACATGGTGGGCGAGGGCAGCACGCCGAAGCGGCCGAAGTGATGCTCGGGCACCCAGGCGCTGTGGTAACCCATCGCCTCGGCCTCGACGCATTCCTCGACCACGTCCAGGAGGAACTGGTTGGGATCGCGACGGTCCGGACCGTACGCCGGAGGGTTGTCGGTCAGTGTGAAATAGCCGAACTTCATGGCGCTCCTGTTTCTAGCGCGCCTAGCCCAGCGGTCCCTGATAGACCTGATCGACGTACGTGTCAGAGAGCGGCTCCAGCGTCTCCGGCCACACCGCGGGCATCGCGCGCCGCTCCGCGACCGGCCGCACCTTGCCGTTCCAACCGACCTGCTCCATGTAGTAGTAGAGCTGGATGCAATGGCCGTCCGGGTCGAGCGCGAACGCCGAGTAGTCGATGCCGGGATAGAGCTCCGGCGGGATCGAGTCGACGAACGTGACCCCGTTGGATTTCAGGTAGGTGACGGCCTCGCGCAGCTGCGCGTAGCTCCCGACCTCGACGCCGAACGACATGCATGTCGAGTGCTCGGAGAGGCCGAGAGTGCGCCGGAGCTCGCGCGGGAAGAGCCCCACGCTGTGGTGCTCGGCGCCGGCGCGCAGGAACACGCAGCGCGCGCCCCGATAGACGGTCTCCTCGCTCTTTACGAATCCGAGGTGCTCGACGTAGAACGCCTCGGCGCGCACCACGTCGGCGACGAATAGCCCGACCGGGCCGATCTTGGTGATCTTGAACGGCCGCGGCAGCAGCACGCCCTCAACGTCGTATGTCTCGGTCGCGGCTTCCCGTGTGCGGTTGCCGCCGAAGACGTCGATGCCCTTCTCGAACGCCTCCGCCACCTCGGCGATCTCCGAGACCTGCGGCAGCGACGGCTTCTCGCGGAAGCCGCGGTAGTACATCTCGGTCGGCTTGCTCAGCTGGTTCCAGCCGATCTGCTCGATACCGTAGTAGAGCTCGATGGTGTGACCGTCCGGGTCGTACACGTAGACGTGCCAGTTGCTGCCGGGCATGTCGCGGCCGACGCGCTGAATGGGGATGCCCCGCTCCTGGAAGTACGTGTGGGCGTCCATGATCTCCCTGAGGCTTCCGCACTGCCAGGTGATCTGGTTCACCGTGACTTCGGGCGCGAATTTCCGATCGGGCCGGTGGTCGAGCACGCGCTTGTTGAAGAGCACGAAGGCGTGGTGATCGGTCCCGTAACGCATGAAGTAGCCGCGCGTGTCCCCGAGGTCACCGCCCTTCGGCGCCCACGGCATCTTCCCGAAGTCGAGGATGTCCGAATGCCGGAAGCCGAGGAGGCGTGCGTAGAAGTCGAGCCCCTCGGTCATCTTCACCGCGTTGAAGCCGAAGTGGCCCAGCCGCCGGATCTTGAAGGGCCGCGGCAGGAGCACGCCACCGACGTTGTAGCGAGTGGAGTTGGATGCCATCGTTCGCTCCTCCTTCATGGTATGGGCGACCTCAGCCCGCGCGCTTCTCGATTCCGGCGGCCCGGTCTACCGACACCGGGCCCGGCCCCATGAATACGACCGCCAGGGCCAGGACGCCGAGGGTCAGCGCGAACTCGAAGCCATTCTTGCTGACAAAGAAGCCGTTGGCCAGATGCACCTTGAATAGCGCGACGGCCATGTCGATGACGAGGCCCGCCGCCCAGAAGCGGGTCAGAAACCCGAAGAGGACGCAAATGCCACCCACGAACTCGGTGATGGCGACGACCCACGCCAGTGGAACGTGGGGCTCGATACCCATCTTGGCGAGACCGGCGGCGACGCCCGCGACCCCCCCGCCGCCCAGGAGCTTCTGCGATCCGTGCATTACGAAGACGCCGCCCAGGAGAAGACGCAACATCAGGACGGCCAGCCGCTGCAACCCCTCGAGCCGCTGTGGCAAGGGTGCCCTCGCTTTCCATCGGGCCGATCGGGCCCGAGCTCTGGGTGCGTGCGCTGCTCGACGATGCCCTGGACGGCCCTGAGGATGCCCGCGTCAGGGCGCTGCCCGCAACCTTAATCTGGGCGATCATAGAGCCGTGAAAGGCATGTGCCGCATCGCCGCGGTCCTGACCGTCGCGCTTTCGCTCGCCGGGGCCGTGTTCTCCGCCGACGAAGTCGAGGTCGAGCTCGTCGGCTTTCTGGGCAACCTCCCGGCCCGTGAGGTTCGACTACCGCTGTCCGGCGTGACGACGGCGCGGCTCGAAGTTCCGAACGAGCAGGGGGGCCCCCGGGTCGCGTTCACGGTCGAATTCACGACGCGTACGGAATTCGCGCGGGACGCCGGCCGCCTTCGCGACGACCAGCTCGTCGTGCTCGAGGGCGTGCTCCGCCCAGGCCGGCTCTGGGTGCGCCGCATCCACGAGGTCGACATCGCCGAATACGCAGGCCGTCTCGCCCTTCGCGACGGCCCCCTGGATCTACCCGTAACCACCGACCGCCTCGTCGAGATCTTCCTCGACGCCACGACCCTCCCCGTGACGTTTCTGCTGACGCCCAGAACCAGCTCGCGCCAATCGAAGCTGAACGACGGCCAATCAGTGACGATCGCGGTTGTCACTGGCCGCCGCGTAGTAGTCGGCATCGAAGCAACCAGGCAGCGCTGACGCGAAGGGACCTGTTCCCGACCGCCCCCCGCTCAGAGCGTCGTGGAGACGTCCGAAGCGAGAAACTCGCGGATGATGCGAAGGAAATCGTCGAGGCGATCGTGATGCAACCAGTGCCCGGCGCGCTCGATGCCGACGACGCGAGCGTTGCGGAAATGGCGAGCGCGCCCGTCTTCGGCCGGATTCCCCGCGCGGCTTTCCTTGCCATACAAGAGGAGCGTGGGGCACTCGATCCGCGACCAGAGCAGCTGGATGTCGCGGCCGCGCATGTCGTAGGGCGGCCACGCCCGTACATAGTTGTCGAACTTCCAGCTGTACGTCCCGTCCTCGTTCTGGTTGACCCCGTGAACGGTCAGGTGTCGCGCCTGCTCCGCAGTCAGATGCGGGTTCTCCTCCTGCATGCGACGGAAGGCGTCCTCGATCGAGGGGTAGCGACGCGGAAGCCGTCCGGCGAGATTGCGCTGCTCGGCGATCCATTCCTCCATGCGCTCGACGATCGTCTTCGAGGCGGCCTGCGCGAGCCACGCCGGCGGAGGGCCCAGGCCCTCGATGGCCACCAGCCGCGTTACGGCTTTGGGATGGATACCGGCGTAGCGGAGGGCGATCTGGCCGCCAAGGGAATGGGCGACGATCGTCACCGGGGCCAGGCCCTGCTGATGGATGAGCTGGGCCAGATCGTAGATGTAGCCGGCCATCGTGTAGCTGCCGTCCGGCGACCACTGGCTGTCGCCGTGCCCGCGCAGATCCGGCGCGATGACGTGCCAGTCGTCCCGGAGCGCCGCGGCCGCCCAGTCCCAGTTCCGGCAGTGATCGCGCCCGCCGTGAAGCATGAGCAGCGGCGGCCGGGTCGGATTGCCCCAATCGACGTAGTGCAGGCGGAGACGCTGCGAGAAGAAGGAGTGGGACGTCGGTCCCGACATGCGGCCGGTCATGGGTGGCGTCTATGCTATCAACTCGAAGCCATCGGCAGAAGTGGAGCGAGCTGTGGACAATTGCTCGTAGCGCATCGCGTCATGCCCGGGCTTGGCGTCTGTGAACAGCCGAGGTAGTCTTCCCCCAAGGACAGGTCAAATCTGTCGTTTCCGCTCCCGGAGGTGTCGAGGTGAGAACCGTTTTATGCTCAGTCCTTCCGATGCTGGTGGTTCTTCTCGCGATACCTTCGCCAGCTGGAGCCGAAATGACCGTCTACATCGCGGGCCAACCGGTGGAGGTGCCCGTGTCGCTTCAGCTGGTTATGTTAGGTTTCGCCCTGCTTGGGGTCGGAGGTCTCGTACGGAAGTGGAGACAGAAATCCCCACGACGCATACGCTCGGGAATCGAGCCAGATTCCTAGCGCCCAGAGCGCGCTCGTAGGGCGGGCGAGTAAGCCCGGCGAAGCCGACACGTTTCCGCTTTCCCGCGACGGCATTACGCGGCGACCGCCGTAGCAAGCGAGGTCGTTGACCCTCGTGTCGCTGCGCGAACACAAGTCGATCCGCGGGTCTGAATACGCCCCGAGCCTGCTCCCGCCGCAACGCTTGTTCTAGTTCTTCGCCGTGCTGCACGGGGTGCGCGCTCGCGATCCCGGATGAAGGTGGAATCCTACGCGGTAAGGGGGGCGCTAATCCTATCTGTGCTAGCATCCCTATCTCGTCGAGCTTATTGATAGAGCGCGCGAGGAGGACGTGATGGGGACATTCCGGTTGTATCCGGGCGCCGATCAGCAGGCCCACATCGAGAAGATCGATCTCAAGACGAAGCCCGACTGGCTGAAAGGTCTCGCCGCGAGCCAGATCTCGTTCAGAGAATGGCCGGCCGGCCAGTTCCTGGACTGGCATCCGGCCCCGCGCCGGCAGTTCGTGATCATTCTCTCGGGCCAGCTCGAGATCGGCCTGGGCGATGGCTCGAAGCACGTGTTCGGTCCCGGTGATGCCCGGCTCGTCGAGGACACGACGGGCAAGGGGCACACCACGCGCGTGCTCGGCAACCAGATCTGCGTGACGGCGACCGTTCCACTGGCCTGAGCCTCGTCAAACCACAAAGGAGCCGGACATGGCCACCAAGATCGTCTTCATTCCCAAGCAGCCCGACGCGATCCTCGACATGGCGAGAAAGCTGACGCCTCCCGGCTTCGACCTTGTGGTGGTCGATCAGGACACCCCGGAGTTCTACGAGGCGATCAAGGACGCGGAGTACGTCATGGGGCTCGGCCGCCCGATCGCCGGTGAGTTCTTCCGCTCGGCGCCCAAGCTGAAGCTGGTGCAGCTCCTCAGCGCCGGCTACGACCGGGTCGACATCGAGTCGGCCAGGAAGGCGAAGGTGGCAGTGGCCAACAACGGCGGCGCCAACGCGATCGCGGTGTCCGAGCACGCGATCCTGCTGATGCTGGCGGTCCTCAAGCGGCTGGTGGTGTTTCACAACGACGTGGTCGCCGGCAAATGGCGCGTGGGCAACCACTTCGACTCGAGGGTATTCGAGCTGCACGGCAAGACGCTTGGCATCGTCGGGCTCGGCAATATCGGTAAGAAGGTCGCCCGGCTCGCGCAGGCCTTCAGCATGAATGTGCTGTACTACGACATTGCGCGGCTCACCGAAGACCAGGAAGACGCCCTCGGCGTCCGCTTCGTCCTGTTTACCGAGCTGTTGCAGGCTGCCGACATCGTCACCCTGCACGTACCGCTCGACGAGAGCACGCGCAATCTCATCAGCGCCCGCGAGCTCGGCATGATGAAGAAGACCGCCATCCTCATCAACACCTGCCGCGGCCCGGTGGTGGACGAGTCCGCCCTGCACAAGGCGCTGACTAGCGGACAGATCCTCGCCGCCGGCCTCGACGTGCTGGTCGAGGAGCCGGCGAAGCCGAACCATCCGCTCTACGGCCTGAAGAACGTCACGCTCACGCCGCACTCGGCCGGACCGACCTGGGAGAACTGGAACGCGCGCTTCCGGAACGGATTCGACAACATCCAGCGCGTCGCCTCTGGCCGCCCCGCCAAGTGGGTCATCCCCGAGCTCCTGACCCCGCCGGGGATGTAGCGATGGCCGACGCGGGGCCGTCGCTCGCCGATCGAGTCGCCCTCGTCACCGGCGCCGCCCGCGGCATCGGCCGCGCGACGGCGCTGGCGCTGGCGAAGAGCGGCGCGCACGTGGCCGCGGTCGATCTGGATGAGGCGGCCGTCAAGCCAACGGCGTCCGCCGTCAGCGCGCTCGGGCGAAAGGGGCTGGCCATCGGCGCCGACGTTGGGGACCTCAAGAGCATCGACGGCATGGTCCGGCGGGTCGTCGACGGCTTCGGCCGGGTCGACGTGCTCGTGAACAACGCCGGGGTGACCCGGCGCGCCTACGTGATGGATCTCACCGAAGAGGATTGGGACCGCATCATGCGGGTCAACGGCAAGGGCGTCTTCTTCTGCCTGCAGCGCGTCGCGCGCGAGATGATCCCCCGCCGCAGCGGCGTCATCGTGAACATCGCGTCGATCGCCGGCAAGGGTTACGCCGGCGCCTCGAACGTGATCTACGCCGGCAGCAAGGGCGCGGTCATCAGCATGACCCGCATGGCGGCGCTCCAGCTCGCCCCGCACAACATCAACGTGAACGCAATCTGTCCGGGAACCACCGTGACCGCGCTCTCGGACGCCAATCTCAGGACGCGCGCTGCCGACGAAGGCGTGACGGTCGAGGAGATGGCGCGCCGCCGAAACGCCGCCATTCCCCTCGGACGTGCGAACGAGCCCGAGGACGTGGCGGCCCTGGCCGTCTTCCTGGCCACCCCGGGGGCACGGAACATCACCGGCCAGTCCTTCAACGTGGACGGCGGCATCATCTTCGACTGAGCGCCGGGAGCAGGCACCATGGCAGATGCGCCGGACCTCTTCGAAGCGATCTCCACGCAGCGGGCCCTCCGGTATATCCGGCCCGATCCGATTCCCGACGCCCTCGTGCGCCGCGTGCTCGAGGCCGGCACGCGCGCGCCGAGCGGCGGCAACCAGCAGCGGTGGCGCTTCATCGTCATCCAGGACCCGGAGACCAAGCGCTGGATCCAGGAGCGGTACCGCAACACGCCCGTGCCGGCTCACGGCGCCCCGCGGAACGAGGCCGAGGCCCGCACCATGGCGCGAAACGACGCCGCCGCGAAGCACCTGGCCGAGCACCTGCACAAGGTGCCGGTCCTCATCCTGTGCTGTCTGCAGCACGACGGCTCGCCGAGCGACATCAATCGTGGGGCGAGCATCTATCCGGCCGTGCAGAACATGCTGCTGGCGGCCCGCGGGCTCGGGCTCGCCAGCGTCTTGACGACGCGCCCGCGGCGCGGCTTCGAGAAGGAGATCAAGGAGAAGCTCGGCATTCCGGAGAACGTGGACACCGCCGCGCTGCTTCCGCTGGGCTACCCGGCGCCGCAGAATCGCTACGGCCCAACCAACCGGCGACCGGTGGAGGACGTGACCTTCGACGAGCGCTGGGGGCGGCGGTGGGAAGCGCGCCCGTAGCGCATCGCCGCCCTCAGAGAGACACGATCAGCCGCTCGAGCTCGGGGTAGTCTTGCCGGGCCTCGCCGATATCCGCCTGTAGCAGCGCGAGCGCCTCTGGCACGTGCTTGAGGAAGTACGTCTTTCCCTTCACCGCGGCGAGGAAGCCGTATGCGCCCAGGGCCTGCATGTGGCGCTGCAGGCGGCAGCCGAGGAGAGTCTCCCGGAACGCCTTCTCGTCGAACACAGGGCGTCGGGCCTTCATCTCGCCCACGTAGTAGCCGAGCAGCCGCCCGCGCACCGCATCGTCCAGGCGATGGTATGGATCCCACAGGATCGACGCAACGTCATAGGCGGGCGACGCCATGCGGGCGCCCTGATAGTCGATGATCCGAGGCACGCCGCCGTGGATCATGATGTTCTGGCACTGGAAGTCGCGATGGATGATCGACTTGGGCGCGGCGTCGACCCGCTGCGCCAGGCGATGAAGCGCTGCGTCGACCGCAGGCCGGCCCTCGATCGACAGCTTGCGGAGGCCGACGACGAAGCGGTCGAGGAAGTAAGTGGTCTCCCAGCGAAAGTAGTCATAGTCGAAGATCCGCGTCTTCAGCAGCGGGCACTCGGAGACGCGGTCGGTGGCCGACGTGTGGATCGTCACCAGGCTCTGCATGACGGCCCGGTAGACCATCTCGACGCCCGCCGTGTCGCGGGGCAGCTTGAGGTATGCATAGAGCGACGTGTCGCCCAGATCCTCGAACAGGGCCCGCTTGCTCGCGCTGTCCGACGAGAACATCGCGGGTACCGGAACGGCGTGGCGGGCGAAGAACTCGGTGTACGCGAGGTGGCGCTCGAAATCGGGGTCTTCGGGGCGGCATTCCATGAGCACCGCCGTCCGCCCGCCGTGCTGCACGCGGAAGTAGCGCCGGTCCGAACCGCCGAGGCCGATCAGGATCGCATCCGACCAGGCGGGTGAGTCCGAGGCGGGTGCAGCCGCTGGCGCCTTCGCCGCGGAAATTCCGAAGTGCGACGCGAAGAGCGGATCGCTCAGAGCGACCCGCTTCTTCTCCGCCGCGTGGAGCGCCGGCTGCATGTCGGCCTCGGACAGGGAGATCGTGTAGTCCGGCCCGACGATGCGGTTCTCGTGGCTGCCCGAGACGACGGCGCCCGGCAGAAGGATGCAATTTCTGAGGCGCGATCCGTCGCGGACCTCGGTGCGCGATTCGAGGACGACGTAGCCGTCGATTTCCAGGCTCCCACAGCGCGCCGTCGCCGAGCGGAAGATCGTCTCGCCGCGCTCGCGGAGCGCGTCGAGCACGCCCCTGGCGTAGGTCGCAGGGTCGCCGACGTCGTTCCAGTAGGCGCCCGTGACGTCGTACGCGCGCACCCGGCGGCCGGCCTTGGAGGCGGCGACCCAGGCGACGGTGGCGTGCGACACACCAGAGGGCAGGAACGCGAGGATCTCCGGCGAGTACACGGCGACGCCCGTGTAGGCGACCTTGTCGGCCACGTTCGTAGGATCGGGCTTCGATGCGCCGGGGTTCTCGACGTCGAGCACCTGACCGCGCTCGTCGATCACGACGTTGCTCAGATGCGGCAGGCGATGGCACACGAGCGTGGCGACGTTGCCCGCCTCCAGGTGCTCCTCGACGAGCCGCGCGAAATCGATGTCCAGCAGGATGTCCGAGTTGTGGACGATGAACGGGCGCCGCGATAGGAGGGACTCTGCGTTCTTGAGCGCGCCGCCGGTCCCGAGGATCGGATCCTCGGGAAAGAAGACGATGCGCTCGTGCCAGGGCGATGCGGCGGCCCAGGCGCGCAGGAGGTCGGCCTTCCAGTGCAAGTTGATGCCGATCGTGCCTTCGCACACGACCGCGAGCTTGCCCAGGATGCCCTCGATGATCGGGGTGCCGAGGATCGGCAGGAGTGGCTTCGGCAGGTGGTTGGTCGCCGGACGCAGCCGCTCCCCGAAGCCCGCCGCCGGAAGGAAGATGTCGAGGGGGTAGGACCGCATCACTACGAGCTTATCGCCCGGTAACCTCGGGGCCCAGCAAACAGTGCGACTCGCTTATGCGAGGGGTCGCCGCTCCACCGCCGGGGGATCGTAGGCGCGAATGGGCGGCAGCGGGCCTGTCCAGCGCTCGACCTGCACGAGCGCGTGCTGGCCCGAGCAGCCCTGCGCGAGCCGCGAGGTGCCCCGATCGAAGGTCAGGACGTTCGGGTTGCCGTGGACGCACATCGCCCCAGGGTCGGTCGGGTCGAGGGGGTCGTACCAGGCGCCCGTCGAGAGCTGGACGACGCCTGGGCGCACCGAGTGGCTCACGACCGCGCCGGCCAGGCAGCTGCCGCGGTCGTTGAAGACGCGGACGACGTCGCCGCTGCGCACGCCGCGCGCGGCGGCGTCGGCCGGGTGCAGCCGGATCGGCTCGCGCCCGCGCACCTTGGTGGACTGGCTGTAGGCGCCGACGTCGAGCTGGCTGTGCAGGCGCGCCGTTGGATTGGTGGCGATCAGGTGCAGCGGGAAGCGCTCGGCCAGCGGCGCACCAAGCCACTCCGTGGGCTCGAGCCAGGTGGGATGGCCCGGACAGTCGGCATAGCCGAATCCGTCGATGGTCGCCGAGAAGATCTCGATCTTGCCGCTGGGCGTGCCGAGGGGCGTACCCTCGGGATCGGCTCGAAACTGTTTGAACAGCACCAGATCATCATCGGTCCCGGAGAGCTCCAGGAAGCCGGTCGCCCAGAATTCGTCGAACGGCGGCGCCGCGTCACCATCGTCGGCGAGGCGTGCGCGCCAACCCTCGTAGAGGTGGCGCAGCCACGCCATCTCGTCGCGCCCCTCGGTGAAACGCTCGCCGGCGCCCAAGGCGGCGGCGAGATCCGCGAAGATCGCGAAGTCGTTTCGCGCCTCGCCCCAGGGCTGAACGGCCTGGCGCATCGCGATGAGGCACGCGTCGTTGGGCGAGCCGCCGATGTCGTTGCGCTCGAGCGTCATCGTGGCGGGCAGGACGATGTCGGCGTGGCGGGCCATCGGGGTCCAGAACGCGTCGTGGACCACGATCGTCTCCGGTCGCGCGAGCGCGGCGCGCAGGCGGGCCAGGTGCTGGTGATGATGGAACGGATTACCGCCGCACCAGTACACGAGACGGATGTCGGGATAGGTGAGTCGCCGGCCGTCGAAGTCGAACGGCTCGCCGGGATGCAGCAGCATGTCGGCGACCCGCGCGAACGGAATGAACGCGCCGATCGGATTGCGCCCCTGCGGCAGGGTCGGCGGGCCGACGCGTAGCGGCGCGCGGCCGATGTAGCCGAGCGAGCCATAGCCCTGGCCGAACCCGCCACCCGGCAGCCCGATCTGGCCGAGCATCGCGGCCAGCGTCACCGCGAGCCACGGCGCCTGCTCGCCGTGCTCGACGCGCTGAAGCGAGTAGTTCACGTTGATCAGCGTGCGCTTCGTCGCCATGCGCCGGGCGAGCGCGCGGAGGCTCGCCGCCGGAACCTGCGACAGGCGGGCCGCCCACTCCGGTGTCTTCGGACAACCGTCGGTCTCGCCGCGTAGATAGCGCTCGAAGCGATCGAACCCGACCGTGTAGCGCGCGAGGAAGCCACGATCGAGCCGGTTCTCGTCGAGGAGCGCGTAGGCGAGCGCGAGCATGACGGCAACGTCGCTCCCGGGCACGAGCGCGAGCCATTCTGCAGTGACGAATCCGGGCAGATCGTCGCGCAACGGGCTCAACAGCACGAACTCGGCGCCGCGCTCACGCGCCGCGCGCAGGTGGTCGCGCGCCGGGTGGCGGCTGGCGCCTCCGGGGCTCACCATCGTGTTCTTGATGGGAACGCCCCCGAAGCAGACGAACAGCTCGGTATGCCGCTCGAGCACCGACCACGCCGTCGCCCGATCCAGGAACTCGCGCATCGATCCGACGACGTGCGGCATGATGACCGACTGCGCGCCGTTACTGTAGGTGTGCTCGCCGCGCACGTAGCCGCCCAGGCCGTTGAGAAACCGGTGGAGCTGGCTCTGGGCATGGTGGAAGCGGCCGGCGCTGCTCCAGCCGTACGAGCCACCGTAGACCGCCGCGCCGCCGTACCGCTCGTAGACGCGCGCGAGCTCTCGCGCGAGCACGCCGAGTGCCGTCGTCCAGCTCACGGGCACGAAGGGCTCGGATCCCCGCCGGTCGCCGGCGACCGGCCCGCGATCGAGCCATCCGGCGCGGATCATCGGCTGGGTGACCCGCGCCGGATGCCTCAGGCTGTCGACGATGTTGCCCAGTAGCGGTGACGGATCGGGGTCGTGCTGATAGGGGCGGATCCCGACGACGGTCCCGTCGGCCACCTCGGCTTCGAAGGCGCCCCAGTGAGACGAATGCGGCACGAACGCGTGGGCCATCCGCGCCAGAATAGCAAGGGGGCTTCGCCGAGAGCGAGCGCTAGGCCGAGCGGGTCCTGTCGAGCCTCTTCATGATGCGATTCACGTAGGCGCGCGTCTCGCGGTACGGCGGCACGCCGCGATGCTTGATGACTGCGACCTCGCCTGCGTTGTAGGCGGCGAGGACGAGCGGCAGGTTGTCACCGAAGCGATCCATGAGGGCGCGCAGGTGCCGCACGCCTGCCTCGATGTTTTCGCGGGGATCGAACGGGTCGTCGACTCCCAGGGTCTTGGCTGTCTTGGGCATGAGCTGCATGAGCCCTCGGGCGCCGCGGTGAGAGACGGCCCGCGGGTTGAACTCGGACTCGGCCTCGATCACGGCCGCCACGACATCCGGCGGCACGTTGTATTTCGCCGAGACCTTCTTGATGAAGGCATCCATGCCGGCCTGGGTATCGATGTCGTCCTCGCTCGGCGTGACATCGCCTTCGGTGCCCTCAACACGGGCAACCGCCGGCCGCGGGGCCGGTGGGTCTTGGCGGACACCGGACAGGCCCGTCAGCATGTACCCCGTGGTCAGGGTCACGACCAGCACCCCAAGCCCGAGCAGATGCCGCTCGATGACCCGTTCCTGGCGCTCGACCTTGACTTCCGGAATCGTGGCGTCCATGCCCCTCAGGGGAGCAAATGCGATACCGGATCGACGAATCTGTCGCAAGATCAGAGAGTTACGGATCCTCCGGCCAGGATTGGGCCGGTAAGTGGCTGGCCGAAAGGGTGGGTCTCGGACCATCGATTTCCGGAAAGATGGTCTGTTTCGGCCTGAACTGGAAATCGGCGCCCGATCACAATCGTCCCCGCCGCCGATGGGACTGTCCCGTGGAGCCCGCAGTGGGTGATGACGCGCTAGTTGCGCTACCCTCGGGCGCGATGCGGATCATCGCGCACGTCGACATGGACGCGTTCTACGCCTCGGTCGAGGCGAGCCACAATCCCGCACTGCGCGACCGGCCCGTCGTCGTGGGCGCTGATCCCAAGGAAGGCCGCGGCCGCGGTGTCGTGGAGGCGGCCAGCTACGCGGCCCGGCGCTACGGCATCCGCTCGGCCATGCCCATCTCGCGCGCCTGGAAGCTGGCCGAGGCGGCCCGCAAGAAGGGCGAGCCCGTGGTCGCCTTCGTCCACGGCAATCGCAAGCTCTACGTCGAGGCGTCTGAGCGGGTCATGGCAATTCTGGCGCCGGCCGGCGACCTCTTCGAAGAGGCGAGCATCGACGAGGCGTATCTCGACCTCTCGTCCCTCGGCACGTTCGAGGCGGCGCTGGAACGCGCGCGAGCGCTCAAGCGCGCGCTCGCCGAGCGCGAGGGGCTGACGTGCTCGGTGGGCCTCGGCCCCAACAAGCTCGTTGCGAAGATCGCGTCGGACTTCGAGAAGCCCGACGGCCTCACGCTGGTGCGGTTGGAGGACGTCCAGACGTTCCTCGATCCGATGCGCATCCGCGTCATCCCGGGCATCGGGCCCAAGACCGAGGCCGAGCTGCACGAGCGCGGCATCCGCACCGTTCGCGACCTGCGCGGGCTCGAGCTAGGCCAGCTTGCCGAGTGGTTCGGCCGCTGGGGTGAAGAGCTCCATGCCAAGGCGCGCGGCGTCTCCGACAGCCCCGTCTCGAACGAGTGGGAGCCGAAGTCGGTCGGCGAGCAGGAGACCTTCGAGGTGAACACGCTCGACGCCGACTTCATCCTGGAGCGCGTACGGGCGCTGGCCGGCGAGGTCTTCGCTCGGGTGGGCCGGCAGGGCTTCCGCGCTTTCCGTACCGTCACCATTACCGTGCGCTTCGCCCATTTCCGCACGCTGACCCGGTCGCACACGACGCGCGAGGAGATCGCGAGTGAGGACGCCCTCTACGCGGGCGCCGTCGAGCTGCTCCGCCCGTTCCTCGACGAGCGGGAGAACCCGCGCGGCACAAAGATCCGCCTCATCGGCGTGCGGGCCGAGAAGCTCGTGCGCTGAGCGCCGGCCGCGGGGTCACTTGACGACTTCCAGCTTGACCGTGGTCCTGCCGGACTTCACGAAGTCGAGCTCCTCGGCGGCGCGCCGGGTGACGTCGATGACGGCCGGGCTCGACGAGGCCAGCCGGTCGTTGACCGAGACGACCACGCTCTTTCCGTTCGCGACGTTCGTCACCTTCACCTTGGTGCCGTAGGCGAGCTTCTTGTGGGCGGCGGTGAGCCCGTTCTTGTCGTAGGGCTCGCCGCTGGCCGTCTTCTTGCCCTGAAAGCTGTCGTTGTAGAAATTGGCGACGCCCTCCTCCGACTGAGCGGCCGCGATCGCTGCCATGCCGAGGACGACGAAGAGGACGACGGCGACCGTGATGCCCCGATCCAACGCATTCATTCGGACTCCTTTCGCGACCTAAAGTCCTGGGAACGCCACTGTAATCAACCCTGCCGGGCTTCTCCGGGAAATGCGACCTAGGTCCTGCGGAGCGCCGCCTTTGATCCCATTGGAGGGGGCTCACCCAGCCCACTAGCCTGACGCTCGCGACGCGAGGTCATCCCGATCCGAGAGCACAGTAGTGATGCCGAGGAAGGAGCTTTGCGATGGAAGACAAGTCTCAGCCGACGGGCGGCGCCGATCCGTGGGACGCGACCCAATGGCACGTGGTCCAAAAGGGCGACACGCTGAGCAAGATCGCGCAGCAGTACTACGGCGACGCGAGTCTCTACCCGAAGATCTTCGAGGCGAATCGCGACGTGTTGAAGGATCCGAACCTGATCCGGATCGGCCAGAAGCTTCGCATTCCATAGGGAGGATCGACCATGACGACGGACCGGTGGCGGGCGTCCCTGATCTGCCTGGGTGCCGCGCTCCTCTTGAGCGTGCCGATCCTGGCGGGCTGTGCCAGCGACAAGGGCCCGGCAGAGGCCGCAATCAAGGCCGCCGAGGAAGCGGTGAGCGCAGCGGTGGCCGAGGGGAGCAAGTACGTTCCCGACCAGGCCAAGAGCCTGCAGGCGGCGCTGGCGGCGACAAAGGAAAAATTTGCCAAGGGTGACTACACCGCGGCCCTCGCCGACGCCAAGGGCCTGACCGACAAGGCGAAGGAAGTCGCCAGCGCCGCCAGCGCCAAAAAGGCGGAGCTGACGAAGGAGTGGGAGGGTCTGAGCGCCGGCATGCCCAAGGTGCTGGACGCGATCAAGGGCCGAGTCGACATTCTCTCGAAGAGCAAGAAGCTTCCGGCCAACCTGACTGCGGAGAAATTCGCGTCCGCGAAGTCGGGCCTGGACGAGATGACCCAGCAGTGGACGGCCGCCACAGAATCAGCCAACGGCGGCAACCTGCTGGACGCGATCACGAAGGGCGCCGCTGTGAAGGCGAAGGCCGCCGACGTGCTGACCGCGCTCGGCATGCCCGTACCGGAAGCGCTGAAGAGCTGAAGAACCGCCGATCGTCCGGCTCCGCCCGGCGCCGCGAGCGTCCGCGCGGAGCCGCGTTCTCCTCCTTTTTCGGTCTCTCCTGCGCTCGCGTCGCGGACATGAGCGCTTTCTCATCTGGGATTCAGCGGCCGCTCATCTTCCATTGATAGGGTCCGATTGCGTGCCACGGGTGGCCGATCCGGGCCGCGGCGCATCGCTCGAGCCGATCGCCAGATCGTAGATCATCGAAAGGAGCGCTCGATGAAACGTTGGATCATCGGAGCGATAGCACCGCTCGCCGTGGTAGCTGTCGCCGTCACAATTCCCGTCTTTGCGCAGCCGAAGAGCAATCCTGTACCGCTCTGGTCCGAGCACCAGACGACCCAGGCTGCCCCGGCGCCGCCGCCGTCGCCGTGGGTGCAGCTGGCCCGCGAGCTCAAGCCCGCGGTGGTGAACGTCAGCACGAAGCGGGTGGAGGAAGGCTGGCGGCGGCTGGAAGGGTCGGGCGACGAGGAGAGCCAGTTCAACCACTTCTTCCGCCAGCTTTTCGGCGACCAGCCGCGCCGGACAGTCCGGAGCCTCGGCTCGGGCTTCATCGTCAACGCCGACGGCTACGTCGTGACCAACAACCATGTCGTCGACGGCGCGACCGAGATCAAGGTGACGCTCGCCGACGGACGCGAGATGGCGGCGAAGGTGCTCGGCCGTGACTCGAAGACCGACCTCGCCCTTTTGAAGATCGACGCGAAGGGCCTGCCGCTGATCGCGCTCGGCGATTCGACAGAGCTTCAGGTCGGCGAGCCCGTCATGGCCATCGGCAACCCGTTCGGCCTGGAGCAGACCGTCACCACCGGCATTGTGAGCGCGACCGGTCGCGTGATCGGTGAGGGGCCGTACGATGATTTCATCCAGACCGATGCGTCGATCAACCCGGGTAACAGCGGTGGACCGCTCATCAACAGCAAGGGCCAGGCGGTCGGCATCAACACCGCCCTCGTCAGCCAGAGCGGCGGCTCGGTAGGAATCGGGTTCGCGATTCCGATCAACCTGGCCAAGCCGGTCCTGACCCAGCTCGCCTCGACCGGCCACGTCGAGCGCGGATACCTGGGCGTGGCCGTGCAGCGTCTCACGTCCGACCTGGCCCGGAGCTTCAAGCTGGACGGGCCACAGGGTGCGCTCGTCGCTTCGGTGTCGCCCGGCTCGCCCGCGATGAAGGCGGGCGTCAAGAGCGGTGATGTCATCGTCGAGTACGACGGCCATCGGATCGCGCGCTCCGACGAGCTGCCGCGCGTGGTCGCGGAGACGCCGATCGGCAAGGACGTCGCGCTCGTCGTCGTCCGGGACGGCAAGCGAGTCACGATGCCCGTGAAGGTCGCGCGGCTTGCCGAGGCGCCGGCGCAAGCTGTTGCCGAGAGCAAATCGAGCGCCCCACTGGGCCTGAGCGTGCAGACCCTGACGCCCGGGCTGGCAAAGGAATTCGGGCTACACGAGAGCGCGGGCGTATTGGTGCGAGGAGTCGAGGGCGCCAGCCCCGCGGCCGACGCGGGCGTAAAGCCCGGTGACGTGATCGCCGAGATCGACCGTCAGCCCGTGAAGACCGTCGACGACCTCGAGCGCGCCATCGAGAAGCGCCGCCCCGGGTCCTCGACATTGCTGCTCGTGCACCGTAACGGAGGCGATCTCTACATCGCACTCGGATCGTGATCCGGCGACGGGGAGGTCGTGGGGCCATGTGGGACGAAGCCTGTACCGCTGTCTGTCGGCGTCACGACGACGTCGTCGCTGTGTTCGAGTCTCCGCTCGGCCGGCTCGCGTTGCTGTTGCGCCAGCCCCTCGTGCCGACGCCCGAAGAGCGTGCTGACTGGCTCACCGCCACCCAGCGCTCCGCGCGGGTCGTCACGGCGTGCCTGCGGGCCGTGGGCCGCTGCGACGAGATCACGATTCTCCAGTGGCAGCCCCTCCGGCAGGTGGCGCACATCATGGCCGACTGGGACTGCTGTTACGAGGGCGACGAGATCCGCCACGCGCAGCTCGTCGCCGGCATCTGCACCTGGCTCACCGACGGCGGACCGATCACGCCGCCAGTAGCCGGGCTCGGGCGGTGGTATCGCCAGATGACGCCGAGTTGGATGAGTGTCGAGCCGCCGGCGCGCCGGCGGCTCGTCTTGAGAACTCACCGCTGGATCGCCGAGCGCGTGCTCGAGCCCTTGAGTCAGGACGAGGAGCCGGCGCGCGACGACCTCGAGGCCGACGGGCTGCTAGCGGATTGGCTGAGCGATGCCGTCCCCTCGGGGGAGCGGGAAGCCTGGCAGCCGTGGATGCACCTGGTACGCGCGCGTCTGCGTCGAGCGCTCGCCTGGCCCGGCGCGCAACGGAACGACGTGTGGGTGCGCTGGCTGTTCCTCATACCGCACAGCGTTCCGGCGCGAATCGAGAGCGGGAGCCCGCAGCCCGACCACGCTCTCGCGGGAGCCGAGTAGCGCTGCGGGCGGAAGGTGTACAAGCGCATTCTCGTTGCGGTGGACGACACCGCGGCGTCGCAGCGGGCGCTGCGGGAAGCCCTTGACCTGGCGGCCGACCAGCGCGCCGAGATCGACATCGTGCACGTGGTCGACCTGACGCCGTACGGTACGCCGGAGGTCGGCGTGCCCCTGAGCGTCTACGAGGAGGCGTGTCGTGCCCAGGGCCGTCTGGTCCTCGGCAATGCCGCCGAGTACGCCCGGCACGCCGGGGTGGAGGCGCGCGCCACGCTGCGACAGCGGCGAGGCACGCGCCTCAGCGCCGCCATCGTGGACGAAGCGCGGCTCTTCGGGGCCGACCTCGTCGTGCTGGGAACCGGCAGCCACCACGGCCTGGCTCGATGGTGGCGCGCCGGTGTCGCCGAGGGCGTGGTCGCGGCCATCGACGTGCCGGTGTTACAGATTCGCGCGTCGTGACGGTGCTCGCCGCCGCGACCTCGGTCGGATTCGGATTCCTGATTGGCGCCTTCGGCACGCTCGTGGGAGCCGGCGGCGGCTTCCTGCTCGTTCCGCTCCTGGTGCTGGGCTACGGGTTCGCGCCCGCCGACGCCGTGGGGACCTCACTGTCCCTGGTGTTCCTCAACGCCCTGTCCGGGAGCGTGGCGTATCTGCGCCAGCGGCGCGTCGATCTCTCGCTGGGATGGAAATTTGCCGCGGCCACGCTACCCGGGGCTGTCGGCGGGGCGTACCTGACACGCGCGCTCTCTGCGCGTGCTTTCGTCCTCGCGTTCGGGCTCCTCTTGCTGACGATCGCGGCGCTCCTGTTCGTCGGGATCCAGCTGCGGCCCTCGGCGCGCGCGGGACTCCGGAGCATCGTCGATACGGGCGGCGAAGCGCATCATTACCGGGTCGACGTGTGGAAGGGCGTCGTCGTCAGCTTCGCCGTCGGGGTCTTGTCCAGCGTGTTCGGGATCGGCGGCGGCATCATCCACGTACCGTTCCTGATCGTGGCGCTGGGGCTGCCGGTGCACGTGGCTACCGCGACCTCTCACTTCGTGCTCTCGATCTCCGCGTTCGCCGGCGCCCTGACCTTCCTGTCGCTCGGCCACGTCCGGCTCGCGACCACGGCACTCATGGGCGTCGGCATCCTCGCCGGTGCCCAGCTCGGGGCGCTGGCGTCGACCCGGGCCAGCGCTGATGTGCTGCGAAGGATTCTCGCCGGCTCGCTCTCGCTCGTAGGGGCTCGCATGCTGTTCGACGTCCTTCGCTAGACCGCGGTCTCGGGTTACACTCGGCGCGATGGCCGACGGTCCGAAGAGCGCCTACGAGCTGGCGATGGAGCGCCTGCGGCAGAAAGACCGCGAGGCCGGCGTCGAGGAGCAACCGCTCACCGACGCGCAGAAGGCGGCCATCGCCGAGGCGCGCCAGATCTATCAGGCGCGGATGGCGGAGCGCGAGATCCTCCACCGGGACGCGCTGCAGAAGGCGCGGAGTCCGGAGGAGGTCGAGAAGCTGGACAGCGAGCTGGCCCGCGACCGCGATCGCCTGGCCAGCGATCGCGACCGCAAGATCGCCGAGATCAAGCAGGCGAAGTAGACGCGGCCGCGCTCAGCGGTCGCCCAGCCCCATCGCCTCCGCGAAGCGTCGGTACGCCTCGAGCGGATCCCCGTACTTCCGGTGCCCCGCCGTGTGCTGGGCGCTTGCCAGCAAGAGCCGGTCGCGGTCGTGCGCCCGGGTATGCAGGTAGTCCTCCAGCGTGCAGAGGCCCAACTCCTGGTTGTGCGGGTCGTTCCCGATCTTGCACGCCGCTGTGGCCAGCGTCTGGACCAGCGGCCCCCGGTCGTAGCCGCCCTTCAGGTACGCCGCGGTCAGGTCCACCGCTTCGTCGGCCCGCAGCGCCAGGAGCGCGCGCTCCAGCTTGTCGAGGATCTCGCGCGCCGACCAGGCGTCGGAGCCCTGAGGCGGCGCGATGGCGCGGCGGCCGTTACCCGGGGTGTTGGCCTGGTGCTCGGCGCCCCGATTGATGAACAGGGCGGCCACGAAGAGCAGCTTCAGCCGATGCGGCTGGTCGAACGAGTCGTAGAACCAGCCGACGGTGTTGCAGTACTCATAGCCGTGCTGCGCCATCGAGTAGTTGTTCGGTTCGCCCGTCTCGAGGATGACCTGCGCGGCGGCGATCTGGATGGCGTCGAGGATGCGCCGCGGGCTCCGCCCCGCCTTGAGCAGCGCCACCAGCGCGTCGATCACCGAGAACTCGCGCTGGCGCGTGATGACTTCGACCAGCATCGCCTCTTCGGCCGGGGTGAGCGGCGCTTCCTGCCGGAGCAGCTCGGCGTCGCGGCCGTCGAGCAGGTTCTGGATGACGTTGCAGCCGAGCTCGTAGCACGAGTACCAGCGCGGGCCCACCGCGATGTCGGGCACGCCCGCGTACAGGACGTCGTGAGCCTGATCCCAGCCGATCGCGTCGCCGAGCTCGATGGTGGCTCGGGCCCGGTATCCCTTGTGTCCTGTGGTGTACGAGCGGTTGTGCCACATCCGATCCTGCACGTCGATGAGCCCGGCGAACGCCAGATGAGCGAGGACGTGCCGTCGGTTCGGCACGTCCTGCATCAGCCCCAGGAACACGCGGTACGACTCGAGCACTTCACCGCGCTGTACGAGCGTGAGCCAGTGATTGAGGCGCTCGCGCAGAGTGCCCTCGACCTGGACCGGTTCCTGGTCGGGCCAATGCCGCTCGGGCATCGGCGGCGTGGTGTTCACCTGGATGTCGTAGAGGCGAGTGTAGTGACCCGGAGCCTTGCCGATGAGCTGGTTCCACGGATCGAGCCCCGTCGGCATGTACCAGACCGTCTGGGCCATCGGCAGCCAGGCGAGCTCCGGCCGGATCATCGACCGGAGCGGCAGCCCGACCCGCTCGCTCAAGAAGCAGTGATCGTTGTTCACGAACTTGACGATGCCGTCGTCGAGTCGCTGGTGGTATGGCACGTGCGTGTACGGCGCGTGAATGCGCACGGTCTCGCGGGTGATCTCGGTCACCGGCCGGTTCTGCTTCATGAGCCGGTAGAGCACGTCGCTGGCGCCCTTCTGATCGCGCGCGAGGATGCGCTCTTCGAGCCGCGCGTACTCGGCGGTGGGCGCCGATTCGTTCAGGACAGGAGCGGTCGTCGCCATGGAATCCCTCAGGCCTTCTGGATCACCTTCTTGTAGACCATCTCGACGTTCTGACCAACCCGGTCGCGATAGCGCCCGACCGGATGCTTGGACATTCCGGCCTCGTACTTCCCGGCGAGCTGGTCGCCGATCTTGGTCTGCATCTCGGCGAGCGTGGCGCCGTCGGACGACGCCTTCTTCACCGCGGCGATGAGGTCGGCGAGATAGCTACGGAAGAATGCCGCGTGGGTCTTGGGCTGGACGTCACCGTGACCGGGGATGATCTGCGTGAAATCGAGCTTCTCCACGGCGGCCAGAGTCGTGACCCAGTCCTCCGGGAACCCGTCGTTCAGGAAGGGCATCCAGTCGATCAGCGCGTCGCCGGTGGCGACGACCTTTTCCTTCGGCAGGAAGGTATAGAGGTCGCCGTTGGTGTGGCCCCGCCCCAGGAAATGCAGCTGGATCTCGCGGCCGCCTTCCTTGAGCGTCAACGAGGTGGAGACCGTGCGCGTCGGCAAGGCCGGCTTCATCGACTTCAGCTCCTGCAGGAACGACTCGGCCTGCTGCAGGTTCGACTCGAGGTTCGCCTTCTTCGCGGGGTCCGTCTCCTTCTGGATGTCGGCCTTCAGCTTGTCGATCTCGCCCGGCATCGCCGCGATCTGCTTCTCGATGTACGGGACGCCGCCGACGCCGGCGTCGGGCTTGGTCAGGTTCTCTTTCGTCCGCTCGGAGGCGATGATCTCCAGCTTGGGATTGGTGGCCGCGTACGACTCGTTGCCCTGCCAGTGGTCCCAGTGGAAGTGCGTGTTGATGACTTTGATGACAGGCTTCTTGGTGATGCCCTGGATCTGCTGGTACATGGACCGGGAGGCCGAGGGCTTCGAGTGCGAGTCGACAACGACGACGCCGTCGTCGGTCAGGATCACCGCGGCGTTGCAGTTGACCTTGTAGCGGGTCGCCGCAATGGCGCCGTAGACGCCGTCGGCCACCTTCTTGAGCTCGAAGAGATCTGTGCTCGCCGTCTGCGCATGCGCCGCCACTGTACAGCAGAGCTCGTGGGGATCGAGGGTGTGAACCGCCGCCGCTGCCATGCCCATCTGGGCCAGGACCTGCCGACGCGTCCATAGCTGCGCCATCACGCCACCTCCGTTGTGACTCGTGGCCGGTGTACTGCTCGTGCGCCCCGTCAGCGAAGCATCAATCCGCCCTGAAGATCATGTCGGGCGTGAGGTCGGCGATCTTGGTGCGGCCGCACAGACCCATCGCGATGTGCATCTGCTCCCGGAGAATCTCGAAGACGCGCGCGACGCCCTCGGCGCCGTCGGCGCCCAGGCCCCAGAGCGAGGTGCGTCCGAGCATCACCACCTTGGCGCCGCGGGCCAGGCCCTTTAGCACCGCGGTGCCGCTCGAGAAGCCGCCGTCGATGACGACCTCGGCGCGCCCGGCCACCGCCTCGACGATCGCCGGCAGCGCCTCGATCGACGACTGGGTGTGATCGAGCTGCCGGCCGCCGTGGTTCGAGACCCAGATGAGCCGCACGCCCATCTCGACGGCGCGGCGCGCGTCGGCGACGGTCATGATGCCCTTGAGCCCTACCGGGAGCTTGGTCGTCTTGATCAGCCACTCGACGTCGGCCCACGTCAGGCGCATCTGGTAGTCGTGGAACGGGCCGCGCGGGTTGGGCGCGACCTCCATGGCCTTGCGCGGGCTCCAGCGCGCCAGGATGTCGCGCTCGCGCCGGCTGTAATGCTGGGTGTCGACGGTGAGAGCAACCGCCTTGTAGCCGGATGCTTCGACCCGCTTGATCAGCTCGGCCACCCAGCCGCGATCGCCGTGGTGATAGAGCTGGAACATCTGCGGCGCTCCGCCCGCCCGCGCCACGTCCTCGACCGGCCAGCCGGTCGCGCCCGAGAGCCATTGCAGCGTGTCGGCCTTGCCGGCGCCCCGCGCCATCTCGACGTCGCCCTCGGGATGGAAGAGGACGAGGCCGCCCATGGGCGCGATGCCGACGGGCGATGAGAGCGGCACGCCGAGCAGACTCGTGCGCAGGTCGATCTCCCGCACGTCGACGAGGACGTGCTGCGCGATGGCGAGCCGGTCGATGTGGCGCTTGTTGCGGCGCAGCGTCGTCTCCGACTCGCTGCCGCCGTCGCCGAAGTTCCACGCCTCACGGGGGAGCCGCGCGCGGGCGGCTCGGCGAATCTCGGGAAGTGTCGCGAACGGGCGCGGGAATTCCTTTGTCTGGGTCATGGCGGAGTACTATACGCCAGTCCCCGCCGGGAGTCTTGGTACACTGCAGCGGCTCGTACGACGGGAGCGACCGGAGAGATCCTGACAATGGAAATCGGCTGTCATCTTCCGACGACCCAGGCACCCGAGACCATGGGCGACGCGCTGGTCACCTTCGCGCGCGAGGCCGAGCGCCTGAACGTCGCGTCGCTCTGGGTGAGCGACCACGTCGTCATCCCGAAGGTGAGCACCGGCTACGGGCGCGGCGGGAGCTTTCCGCATCCGCCGGAGCGGCCGTATCTCGAGGCGGTGACCGCGCTCGCCGCCGCGGCCGTGTGCACCCGGCGGGCGCGACTGGGCTCGTCGGTCTTCATCCTCGGCCATCGCCATCCCGTGCTCATGGCCAAGATGCTCGCGAGCATCGACGCCCTGTCGAACGGACGCCTCATCTGCGGTGTGGGCGTAGGCTGGTGGAAGGAGGAGCTCGAGATCCTCGGCACGCCCTTCGACGCTCGCGGTCGCCGGGGAGACGAGGCGCTGCATGTGTTCAAGGAGCTGTGGACGTCGGACGCGCCTCGCTTCGAGGGTGACACCGTTCGCTTTGGCAATCTCGGCTTCTCGCCGCGGCCCGTGCAGAAGCCGCATCCGCCGATCTGGATCGGCGGCGCGAGCCCGGCCGCGTTTCGTCGGGTCGTCACGCTGGGCGACGGCTGGCACGCCTCGCCGCGCAGCGTCGCCCAGTTCCGCGAGGGGCTGACCCAGCTCCGCGCCGCAGCCGCCAAGCACGGCCGTGCCTGGGAGACGCTCGAGATCTCGCTACGCTTCGGCCTGAGCGATGAGCTGGTCGCCCTGGGCAAGCAGGCGGTGATCGATCAGCTCGCGGAGTACAAGCGCCTCGGCGTGCGGCACACGCTCGTCGAGTTCCGCCGGCCCGACCTGGGGCGGATGATGGAGCTACTCGGGCTGGTGTTGGAGACGATTCGGCCCGCCGTCGACGCTGCGTGAGCGCTGCGGCGTAGTGCCGGAAGAAACAGACCGTGAAGGAGACACGAGATGAGCGGTAACGGTGCGCGTGCGAAGGGAATCCGCCAGGTCGGCTACTTCGATTGTGCCGGCGGCGGGCAGGTGGTCGTCGACGGGCGCGTGGCGTTCGTAGCGCACATGAAGGCGCCCCACGGCACGACGATCGTGGACGTCAGCGATCCATCGAAACCGCGCCAGCTGGCGGCGATCGAGGTGCCCACCGGTACGCACTCGCACAAGGTCCGCGCCGCCAACGGCCTCATGCTCGTGAACCGCGAGGCTCACGGCGGCCAGCCCTCGTCGCCGAATCCGCCGCGCGGGCTCGGCATCTACGACGTCTCGACGCCGAGCCGTCCGCGCGAGATCACGCTCTGGCGGAGCGGCGGCACCGGCGTGCATCGGTTCACCTTCGACGGTCGCTACGCCTACATCTCGCCCGAGATGGACGGCTATGTTGGCAACATCATGTTGATCCTCGATCTGGCCGATCCGAGCCGGCCTCAGGAAGTGGGCCGCTGGTGGATGCCGGGGCAGTGGACCGCCGGCGGCGAGACCCCCGCGTGGTCGGGGCGGCAGCACCGCTGCCATCACCCGATCCGCGCCGGCAACCGGCTCTACGTCAGCTACTGGCACGGCGGATTCGTCATTCTCGACGTCGAAGACCTCGCGAAGCCCCGCTACATTTCCGGCCTCGACTGGAGCCCGCCGTTCCTGACGCCGACGCACACGGCGGTGCCGGTCCCGTTCCCGCTCAACGGACGGAGCGTCATGCTCGTGGCCGACGAGGACGTGGCCAAGCTCGAGCCTGGGCCGCCCGCGTTTCTGTGGCTGGTCGACACCACTGACGAGAAGAAGCCCGTGCCGTTCGCCAGCTTCCAGGTGGAGGGCATCGGCGACGGGCCGCAGCCGGACATGACCGGCTGCCACCAGCCGGTTGAGACGATCACGAGCACCGAGATTCCGGTGGCCTGGTTCGCCAACGGCCTGCGCATCGTCGACATCGCCAAGCCGCACGCGCCACGCGAGGTCGCGCATTTCATGCCGCCGGTGCCCGAGGGCTCGACGCGCGTGTGCAGCAACGACGTATTCGTGGACAACCGCGGGCTGATGTACCTAGTCGACCGAGTGCGCGGGGTCCACATCCTCGAGCGCGTGTGATGGCCGACAGCCTGCCGACGCGCGGCGAAGACTTCAACGAGTGGTACAACCAGCTCGTGCTGCGCGCCGACCTGGCGGACTACGCTCCTGTCCGCGGCTGCATGATCGTGAAGCCTTACGGGTGGGCGCTGTGGGAGAACATCCAGGCCGCGCTCGACGGGCGCTTCAAGGCCACCGGCCACGTGAACGCCGCGTTCCCGCTGTTCATCCCGAAATCGTTCCTCGAGAAGGAAAAGCAGCACGTCGAGGGGTTCGCGCCCGAGCTCGCGGTGGTCACGATCGGCGGCGGCGAGGAGCTGACCGAGCCCCTGGTGGTGCGGCCGACGTCGGAGACGATCATCGGCCACGCGTACGCGCAGTGGATCAAGTCGTACCGCGATCTACCCGTGCTCATCAATCAGTGGAACAGCGTCGTCCGCTGGGAGCTTCGCACCAAGCTCTTTCTCCGCACGCTCGAGTTCTGGTGGCAGGAGGGCCACACGGCCCACGCCACCTATGACGAGGCCGAGGCCGAGACACGCCAGATGATCGACATATATGCCGACTTCGCCGTGAACGAGGCGGCGGTGCCGGTCGTCCGCGGCGTGAAGTCGCCGGCCGAGAAGTTCGCCGGCGCGCTCCACTCGTACACGATCGAGGCGATGATGGGCGACAAGCGGGCGCTGCAGTCCGGCACGTCGCACAATCTCGGCCAGAACTTCGCCAAGGCCTTCGACATCAAGTACCTCGACCAGTCCAACGAGCTCCAGCACTGCTGGACGACGTCGTGGGGCCTTTCCACCCGGTTCATCGGCGCGATCATCATGGTGCACGGCGACGACCAGGGACTGATCCTGCCGCCGCGCCTGGCGCCCCACCAGGCGGTCATCGTGCCGATCTACCGGAGCGACGCTGAGCGCGCGACCGTGCTCGAGGCCGCGGGGCGAGTGAAAGGCCAGCTCGTGGCCGGCGGTGTCCGGGTGAAGCTCGATGAGCGCGACGGGGTCACCCCCGGCTTCAAGTTCAACGATTGGGAGATGCGCGGCGTGCCGCTCCGCATCGAGATCGGCCCACGCGACGTCGAGAAGCGTTCGGTCGTCCTGGCCCGCCGCGACACGCCCGGGAAGGCCGGCAAGTCGTTCGTGCCGCAGGACGGGCTTACGGGCGCGGTGACGGCCATGCTCGGCGCGATCCAGAAAGCCCTTTACGAGCGGGCGCAGGCGTTCATGAATGCCAACACCGCGCAGCCCCGGACCTACGATGAGTTCAAGCAGGCGATCGAGGCTGGCGGATTTTGCCGGGTCTGGTGGTCGGGCGACGTCGAGCGCGAGGCGGCCATCAAGGAAGAGACGAAAGCGACGATCCGATGCATCCCGCTCGAGCAGCCGGGCGGAGAAGGCGTCTGCATCGGCACCGGACGCCCGGCAAAGCAGATGGCCATCTTCGGGCGGGCCTACTAGGCCTGCTCCCGTCTACGTCGCGACGGGGATGTGCGACAGGACGGTCACCGGCAGGACGACCGTCTGGGAACACGCCATGCACGCGACGACCAGCTTGGACGGATGGCGCTCCCTCAGAACCATTCGCTGACCAGAGCTCGCGTGATGAATGCCACCGTCGAGCGCCCAGTACACGTTCCCGATCTCCGAGGCCACTGAAGAGCTCATAACGCTCCCTCTGCCTACGTCTTCGCCTCGTATCTCACGAGCGCCCACCCGTAGAGCTCGAGCTCGGCAGAGACGTCCCGCTGCCGCCGTTCCTCACCGCGACGCTCGATCGGGGCTGGCTCCTGGCGGCTTCGCCGATCCCTGACCCGGCGGTCGAGGATCACCTCGCCCGTCGAGCTGTCGAAGACATACTGGAGGTATTCGTACCTTTCCGGCTGTGAGCGCGAGACGATCAGGAGCTGGTGGATCACCGGTGTCCTCGCCGGCCGAACGAGCATTCCTTCCTCCGGCGCCTCATTGGATGTTGGTGAGTCAGCGCTAGGGAGCGAGAGTTGTGCCAACCGCCGTTCGAGCTGCCATCCCAAAATTTTCCGCTCAGTTGGACGTGTGGCCACCTCGCTGGGTCTGCAAGGAAAGTCACAAAGCAGGCGAGATTGCTGCAGGCTCTGCAGGGGCCGTCAGCGCGGGAGGAAGTGAGGCTCGAAGTGCTTGGGCACCACGACGCGCGTCCGGGGCGACACCGCCTTGACCTCTTTCACGAACACCTCTACTTCGCGCAGGCGGGCGTCCTGGGGCGCGCCGTAGGGCAGGGACTGCTCGTCCCAGTGGGTCGCGAACACCAGGCGCGGCCGGTCGAGGGCGCGCATGAGCCGGCCCGTGTAGTCGTGAATCTCGAGCCGCTGCCGGGCCGCGGCGATCAGCGCGACGTCCGGCCTGAGCCCCAGGACCTCCCGCTCGAGGTAGTTTATGGAACCGAACCAGAGGATCTTGTGTCCGGCGAAGCGCAGCATGTAGGCGAGGGTGCCGCCCTCGACGTCGTTGTCCATCCGGCGCGTTCCGTGGAAGTCGCGGGGAAAGACCCGGCTGTCGTAGTAGTGCTTGCCGTTCAGGGCCGAATGCAGGCTCGGGATGACCTTGATCGACAGGGCGCCGAACTCGTAGTCCTCGCCCCCATGCACGGTGAGGATCTGCACCTCCGGCACGCCGCCGGCGCGGGCGAGGGCCGCCGTGCTCTCCGTTCCGATGACCGTCGCGCCGGTCTTTTTCGCGATGTAGGGCATGTCGAGCGTGTGATTGAAGTGCGAGTGCGAGTGGAGGATGAAGTCCGCCCGCGTGATCCGGGCGTCGACGGCGGCCGTGTCGCAAACGAGGTTGTCGTCGGGCCCGAACACGCGACGGGTATCTCCGGAAAGCTCCGGGGTGTCCATCAGGCCGAACCGAGCCCGGTAGCGCAGACGGGACAGATAGGGATCCATGAGAATCGTCGTCTGGCCGTCCGTGATCTCCCAGCCGGCGGCGCCCAGGTGCGTGAGGCGTACCCGGGCTCTCCGCACGGCCGGCTTGCGGGCGCGCGTCATGCGGCGAGTGCCTGGGCTGATGGCGACGGTCTCAGCAGCAGCGGAATGGCTCGCTGGAGCCCGAGCCGCCGGCGATCTTGCGGGCTTCGATCAGCTCGACCCGCACGTCGTCGGGCGCCTGCATGAACGCGATGCGCGGGCCGTTCGGCACCTGGATCGGCCCCTCGAGCAGGCGGGCGCCGAGCCCCTCGAGCCGCCGGATGTCGGTCTCGAGATTCACCGAATCGAAGCCGAAGTGCTCGAGGCCGTGATGGGCGCTGGCGTCGCCGGGCCCCAGGCGCTCGTTGGAGCGCGCGCCGGAGATGTTGACGTTCATGCCGCCGTCCTCGCTCTGGCAGCGGACGAAGCGGTCGCCGAACACGCGCGTCTCGTCGCTCATGATCTTGAAGTTGAACGCCCGCACGTACCAGTCGGCCGTCTTGCGCGGATCGGGCGCCTTGAGATGGATGTGATTGATCCGGAATGCCATGAGCGTTGCCTCCGTCGTTGACCGCGGTTAGCTGCTCACACCTTCCACGAGCAAGAGCCGCGAGCGGGCCGTCTTCATCCGCAGGGCTTTCGGGCCACGATATTCCTCGCAGTCGTACCAGCGCCGCGCCTGCTCGACGCTCGAGAACTCGATCACGACGATGCGCGCGGGCTGCCGGTCGCCTTCCAGAAGCTGGCAGGCGCCGCCGCGCACGACGTAGCGGCCGCCGTACTTCTGGATCGTGGCGCCCACCTGCTTGCGGTATTCTTCGAATCCGGCAGGATCGGTGACTTCGACCTCGGCGATGACGTATCCCGGCATGGGCGTTCTCCCTCTGGGTTGTACGCGCTGCAGGCCGTCGCGGGGCTGGGGCCCCGCCGGCCGAGGCGCGACTCTGGAATGTCGTCCAGGACCTCTGTATATACACCCGATCAGGGGAACCGGGAGCCTGCTTCCCCCGCTTGGAGCAGGCTGAACCAGTTGTACTCGCTCTGGGACACGGGGAAGGCGAGGATGGTTTGCGAGGCAAGAACGAGCAGCGCTACGCCAACCACGACGGGAACCAGGGCGCCCGGGATGCGCGCCTTAGACAGCCCCCACTCGAGGCCGTATACATAGAGTGTCAGGAATGGTGCCAGCGTCCCGACGATGAGCCGACCACTCGTGAAGTACGGTGAACGAGTCGAAGGGAAGGTCTGGCGTTCACCGAAGTCGAACATTATGGAGAGCACAGCGAGCGAGCCGATCGCGAAGATGACGGTGGCGGCACCTGTCCAGATCGCCGCCCTTTCGGCGGGGTCTCGGGCACTACGCGCGCGAATCAGGGCAAAAGCGAGGAACAAGGCGGAGGAGATCGAGTAGAACAGGTCGACACTGCCCAACGCCCTGGGCATCCCGTGCCACATGATCTCCCCTCGCCAGAGCGTCGCGACAACCCCGTGCAGAAAGTCTCTGACGAACGCGTCGAGTGCCGACGCGCCGAAGAACGGGTGGTCCCGGATTGCCCCCAGGCTCTTCAACGTCCAGCCGAGCATTTGGTACTTCTGCTGCGAGCCGGTCAGGTCGCCCGAGAGCAGATAGCTTCGGGTGAACCACATCGCCACGGGCGTGACCGCGCAGAACACGAGGATCGCGAGTTTTCCTGCATCTGCGCGGGAAGGTCGAGCCGATGCGCTCCAGCTCGCGACGACCGTAATGAGCAGCGCGCCGACGACCGCCACGTTCGAATACTTCGTCAGCAACGACATCGCTACGAGGAGGCCCGCACCGGCGTACTGCACCCACGACCGTGGAGAAACCATGACGCGCAGGAGGCAATACAGTGCCGCGGCAAACAGCAACGGCGCGAGCGGGCCATCGTTTGAGACTCCGTAGAAGCTATCCTGAGGAAAGATCGCGGCGAGGACGGCCACGCTGAGCGCGAAGAACCTGTTGCCCGGACAAACTTCCCGCGCGAACAGGTAGGTGAGCCAGACGACGCCCGCGTAGAGGGCACTGTTCAGAAGGCGCGTCCAATAAAACGCGTGACCGCCGTCCAGGCCAATCGCTTTCCCGAGTCGGTGCCAGGCACCGGCGACGATGTAGTAGACCGGTGGTTCCGTCGCTTCGTGGTTGCCAACATTCCAGAATTCTCGACCGTGGGCGAGCATCGCTCCATGAACGGCTTCGGGCGCAGTCCACGCCGGCCGCGGGACGCCGTCGACCGGCTTGGGGCTCATGTACTCCGGGCTATCGTGGAGCACCAACTGCCCGTTCAGGTTTGAGATCCCGGTGCCATAGAGAGTGATCGCATCTCTCGTCTCGACGCTGAGGCGCTCGTTGGCGAGGCGGTACGGCACGTGACCGTGCGAATACTTCACTACCAGGTCAAAGTGGAAGGGCTCGTCCACAGGGTGAAACGGGGGGAAAGCGGCACTGAAAACGAGTACCCGGATGGCCCCCACGAAACAGAGGATGATGATCAGGCGGCGCTCGCGCGGTTCGAGCCACATCGGCCGTCAAGCGATTCTATCGAGCGCGACTCTCGGACGCGCGCTGAATTCCTGCTTAGGCCACGGTGATCGCTTCGAGGACGGGGTGGTTCCGGTGGGGTTCGCGAACGCGCCTCGCAGAACCCCGGTCAGTGCATGATGAGGCCGCCGTCGACGCTCAGCGCCTGGCCGGTCATGTAGCCCGATTTGCTGGAGACCAGGAAGCCGATCACGTGCGCGACGTCCTCGGGGCGCTCCATCCGTCCGAGCGGTACCTGTGAGGCGCGCTGGCGAGTGAACTCCTCGGCCGAGAGGCCCATCAGTTTGCCCTGCTCACGTGCCACCGACGTCCACATGTCGGTCTCGACGAAGCCGGGGCAGACGCAGTTCACGCGGATCCCGTCGGCGGCGTGGGCGAGGGCGAGGCTCTTGGTCATGCTGACGACGGCGGCCTTGCTCGCGTTGTAAGGCAGGTTGTTGCGGCTGCCGATCTTGCCGGCCATCGAGGCGAGGCTGACGATCGCGCCGCGCTTCTGCGCGATCATCGTGGGCAGCACCGCCTGGCTCGCGAAGAACACGGCCTTGGCATTGACGTTCATGATGGCGTCCCAGTGCTCCTCGGTGACGTCGAGCGGCAGCGCCGCGCGATAGATCCCCGCATTGTTGATGAGGATGTCGATCCGGCCGAACTCCGCGCGCGCCCGCTCGGCCATCGCCTTGAGATCGGCGCGCGAGGTGACGTCGGTGCGCACCACGCTTACACGCCGGCCGAGGCCCTTGACCTCGGCGGCGGTCCGCTCGGCCCCGTCGCGGTCGAGCTCGGCCACGACGATGTCTGCGCCCATCTGAGCCAGCTCCAGCGCGGTGGCGCGGCCGATGCCGCGGCCGGCGCCGGTGACGATGGCCACCTGGCCTGAAAGCTCCACGGGCTCCTCCCTGGTGAGAGTTCGCGTCAGGTCTTGACGGGCTCGATGACGCCCGACGCGTGCAGCGCGGCCAGCTCGTCCGCGTTCAGCCCCAGGACCTCGCCGAGCACGCGGTCGGTGTCCTGGCCCAGGAGCGGCGCCGGGCGCGCGACGGCGGCCGGCTCAGCCCCGTGCAGGCGGATCGGGGAGATCGGTACCTTGGTCTTCCCGCGCCGGGGGTGATTGATCTCCTTCCAAACGCCGCGGGCACCCAGGTGCGGATCGTTGACCACCTCCGCGGCCGTGCGCACGGGCGCGCAGGGCACGTGCGCTTCGGTCAGGATCTTCATGACCTCGTTCTTCGTGCGCACCTTCGTCCACTCGCTGACCATCGCGTCGATCTGCTCGACGCGTGCCGCGCGGCCGGGCGTGGTCGCGTAGTCGGGGTTCGTGAGCAGATCCTCGCGCCCGAGCACCTTGGTGATGCTCTCCCAGTGGCGATCCGACGCGGTGAAGATGGCAATATGCCCGTCGCTGGTCTCGTAAACGTTGTACGGCGCGATCGCGAGCGCCGGGTGGCGATTGCCGGTGCGCGGTGGCACCGAGGTATCGCCGTCCATGTGAACACCGAGCGCGCTCGCCAGGGCGATGATGGCCGCGTCGAGCATCGCGACCTCGACGAACTGGCCGCGGCCCGTGCGCTCGCGCTGCACGAGCGCGCCCAGGATGCCGGCGAAGAGGTGAACGCCGCCAAGGAAGTCACACACCGCAGGGCCGGCCTTCACCGGCGCCCGGTCGGGAAAGCCCGTCGCGTTCATGATGCCGCTCATCGCCTGGATGGTCAGGTCCATCGCCGGCAGGTCCCGATAAGGCCCCGACAGGCCGAAACCCGTGCCGCTTCCGTAGATGAGGCGCGGGTTCTCCTCCTGCAACACGTCCCAGCCTAGGCCCAGGCGGTTCATCACGCCGACCGCGAAGTTCTCGACGACCACGTCGGCCTTGCGGGCCAGGCGCAGGAACAGCGCCTTGCCGTCCTGGTGCTTCAGGTCGAGAACCACCGACTCCTTGTTTGAGTTCAGCATCACCAGCGGATAGGGCTCGACCTGGCGCTTGCGGCGCCGCACGATGTCGCCCTCGGGCGATTCGATCTTGAGCACGCGGGCGCCCATGAAGCCGAGCAACAGACCACAGTACGGGCCGTTGTAGATCTGGCCGAGGTCGAGGACCAGCATACCTTCGAGCGGGCGAGTCACCTGACTACTCCTTTGAGGGAATGATCATGGTCTTCACGCCGTTGCCGGCGGCGGCGTGGGCGAAGGCCTCGCGGATCCCGTCGAGTGGGAATTGCGCGGTCACAAGTCGCTTGAGTCCGAGTTTCGGCATGAGCGCGAGCGCGCGCCGGTACGCGGTACCCCGGCCGAATGCGCCACCGATCCGGATCTCGCGGAAGTGCACGTCCCAGAGGTCGAGCGGCAGCCGGCTGCCCTTCGGGTTCACGCCGACGAGCTGGAAGAAGCCGTTGGGCTTTGTCAGCGTGATCGCCTCCGCGACCAGCTCGGGCTTGCCGACCGCCTCGCAGACGACGTCGGCACCACGCCCGCCGGTGAGCTCCATCACCTTGTCGCGCAGGTTCTCGCGGCTGGGATCGATCACCTCGGTGGCGCCGAGACGCCGCGCCATCTCGCGGCGCTCGACGATCGGATCCGACAGGATCAGCCGCTTCGCGCCGCGTCGTTTGGCCAGCGCCATCGTGACGAGCCCCATGATGCCGCCGCCGATGACCAGCACGGTCGCGCCGCGTGGCATCTGGAACGTCTCCAGGCCGGCCAAACAGCAGGCGGTCGGCTCGGTCATCGCCGCGGTGACCGGATCGAGCCCGCGAGGCAGCGCGTGGACGTTGCGCACCGGCAGCACCACGCGCTCCGCGAAGCCGCCCACGCGAACACATTTCGGGCACTGGCTCACGCGCCCCGCGGCGCACTCCGCGCATTCGCCGCAGCCGTAGGACGGCTCGCAGCCGACCGCGCGCCCGACGAGGCTCTTGCTGACGCCGCGGCCGACCTCGCGGATGACGCCGGTGTACTCGTGGCCAAGGACCATCGGCGGCTTCCAGGGAAAGAGCCCCTGCGTCGCGTGCACATCAGTGCCGCAGATTCCGGCGGCGCGCACGGCGACGACCACCTGGCCGGGCCCGGCGGCGGGCTCGGCCACCTTGTCGATCGTGAATCGGTTTTCGCCCTGCCAGGTCGCGACGTTCACGTCCGCACCTCTGGTTTTATTTTTTATGCACGGCGGCGCCCCAGCCTTACGACGTGCTGGGGCTCGCACTGCCGCGGCTCGCCCTGCGACTATCACACCGAAGTCTTAAGTCTAATTAGTTCCTATTCTTTCAACCTGTTAGCTAGTTTCCCGAGCCGCTTGACGATTATATTGGCTCACTGGTCGCTCAGTGCGAAACCCTCTGCGCGTTGCTCATCACCAACGGGGAGGATCGCACAGACATGAGCCCCGAGGGTAGCCCGAGACCACGCGGCCCGTTCGCCACGGGTGCGAAAGTCGCAGACTTGCCGGCGGCCCTCGGACTGAAGATCCCGCCATCGGTCCTGGGGCGTGCAGACCGAATGATCGAATAGAGCGTGCTCAACCAACGCGGTGTGACCCTGCCGTGGTGGTGCCCGTCGTGGCGTTCGGCTAGACTCCCCGCCAGCCATCCTCGTACCGAGGTGTCCATGCGCCTGATCGGGCTCGCGGTCGTTCTTGCTGTTAGCCTCGCTCCTGCGTCCTTCGCTGCGGAGGCGCAACAGGCTGGGAAGGTAGCCCGCATTGGTTATCTAGCCCCCGGGACCGCGGAGACGAACGGCGGGTTGCGTCAGGCGTTCATCGATAAGTTACGAGATCACGGATGGATCGAGGAAAAGAATATCGCGATCGAGTACCGATGGGCGGGCGACTCGCAACCTACGCTCGATGCCATGGCGACCGAACTGGCCAGGCTGCCACTAGATCTGATACTCGCGGTGAACACGCCTGCGGCGCTTGCCACCAAGCGGACTGGAACAAGACTTCCTGTCGTCTTCGCCCAGGTGAGTGAGCCTATTGCGATCGGGTTGGTCGACAGCCTGGCTCGACCGGGCCGGAACTTCACTGGGCTTACCACCATCAACCGGGAGCTCATGTCTAAGCGTCTCGAACTCCTCAAGGAGACAATCCCCGGTCTTACTCGCGTCGGTCACCTGGCCAATCCGGGCTATGAGGTTCACAAGGCTCAAGTAAAGGAGATGACCGCGGCAGCCCGCGCCTTAGGACTGACCCTCCATCTTGCCGAGGTACGCTCTCCTTCCGAGTTCGATGGAGCGCTTGCGCGCATGGCAGGGGCCCGCGTCGGTGCCTTCATCGTGCAGCAGGACGACCTCTTTGTCACAAACCGGAGCCTTCTCATCGATGTCGCCGTCCGGCATCGACTGCCCGGGATGTTTGTCTTCAGCTTGTATCCACGGGCAGGCGGACTCATGTCCTACGGAGCCAACGCCGAGGATCTCTACCGACGAGCGGCCGAATACGTGGACAGGATCCTCAAGGGCGCCCAGCCCTCCGATCTGCCGGTGGAACGGCCAGCCAAGTTCGAACTGGTGATCAACCTGAAGACCGCCAAAGCACTCGGTTTGACGATTCCTCGAACGATGGTGCTGCAAGCCGACCAAGTGATCGAGTAACGGGTGCTGAGACAACGCGGCGTGACCCTCTTCGACGCACTCCAAGCCTTTTTCCAGGAGCACCAGTACTGCGGCGAGCTCGCCGGCGGCGTCGAGGGCGACCGCGTCTGGATGTACGTGCGGCGCGGTTATCAACCCGAACGCGGATCGTGATTGATCAGCGTGATCGGTAGGAGTGTCGCGCTGGTGCGCGTCGCGGCGTTCGTCTAGACTCTCGCCCACCATCCTCCGCCGAGACATCCCATGAGATATCAAGTGCGAATCTTCGCCGGCGCGACGAGCAGCCGTGAAGGGTTGTAGGGTTGCCGATGTTTGAGCATGGCGTACAGCGCATGAAGCAGCTTGACCGCGACCACGACCAGCGCCTGCTTGGCCGTTTTGCCCTGGGCCTTCTTGCGGAGATAAATGGTGCGCCACTCGCCACTGCGGCGCACGGCGTTGACGGCGGCGAGGTAGAGCGAATGGCGCGCCAGGCGAGGGCCGACGGGCGACAAACGGGGCGGCGCCGCGCGATCGCCGCTCTGGTGGATGACCGGGTAAAAGCCGACATACGCGACGAGCGCGCGCGCATCGGTGAAGCGGGTGAGCGCGCCGAGTTCGCCGATCAGGGTGGCGGCCGTCTGGGGGCCGACGCCCGGGATGGTTTGCAGCAACTCGGCGTCGGAGGGCCCCGCACCCGGCTCGTTGGGGGGCAGCAGCGTCGTCGCGGCGCGGTCGACCTCGTCCATCGCGCGGGTGAGACGCTCGAGTTGGCTCACCAGCGTGCGGACGACCTGGGCCCGGGCGGCGGCCGCCTGGCCACTGTAGATAGACTGGCGGGCGGCGTCGCGGACGGCGATGGCATCGTCGAGCGCGAAGCCGCGCGTGCCGGCGTCTTCGGCGGCGCGACGGATGGCTCGCGGGCTGGCCTGGGCCAGGTGCTGGGCGGTGGGGAACTGCGCGAGGATGCCGCGGGCCCGGGCGCTGAGCAGATCGCCGAGGGCCGTACGATGCTCGGGCAACACCACGTCGAGCTGCGCGATGAGCTGCCGCAGGTAGTCCTGCCGGTCGGCCAGAAGCCGGGCGCGCAGCCGCGCCAGCTCGCGCAGGCTCTGGATCTGCTCGTCGGGCACGTAACTGGCCTGGGCCGCCCCCGACCGCAGCAGGCCCGCGAT
>JBKPCO010000196.1:0-13954 GCA_046727415.1 Candidatus Methylomirabilota bacterium | reverse complement strand
CGCGTGTCGAGCAGCTCGAACACGCGCTCGACCGAGGCGGTCGTCTGCTGGATGGTGTTCACCAGGCGCGAGAGCTGCCGGACCGGCCCGTAGAGGAGCGCCACCGCCGCCGTGAACGAGAAGAAATCGCCAGGCGTCAGGGCGCCGCTGATCACCTGGTGGCCGCCGTACCAGAGCGCGCCCATGATGCCGAAAGCGGTCAGGAGTTCCATGAGCGGCTCGGTGAGCTCGTCGGCGCGGTGGTCCTTGAGGGCCAGCTCGAGCAGGCCCTTGTTGACCCGGTCGAAACGCTCCACCTCATGCGCCTCGCGTCCGAACGCCTTGACGATCTTCGTGCCGGTGAGCGCCTCGTGCAGGAGCACGTTGAGCTCCGCCACCTTGCGCTGCGATCGCCGGTTGATCCGGTAGAGCTTGCGTCCGATGCTGCGTACGGTCACGGCGATGAACGGAAAGACCACGAGGGCGATCAGGGCCAGCCGCCAGTCCCGGACGACCATGATCCCGGCCAGCACGACGACCATCACGATGTTCCGGACGGTCATCACCAGGACCGTGGACGAAAGCCTTGCCATCCGATTGACGTCGGTCACGATGCGGGACGAGAGCTCCGCCGAGTGGCGCCCCGCAAAGAACGACAGCGGCATTCGCTGGACATGGGCGAAAAGATCGCGGCGGAGCGCCGCGACCACGCGCTCGCCCACCGCGGCCATCAGGTACGAATGGCCGTAGCGGGCCAGGCCCTTGGCGACGTATGCGCCGAGGAACAGGACCGGGATGATCCGTACCATCGCCATGTCGCGACGGATGAAGACGTCGTCCATGGCGGGCTTCACGAGCCACGCGATCGCGCCTTCCATGGCCGCGACCACGATGCCGAGCAGGGAGCCGACGATCATCGTCCGCCAGTGGGGCTTCAGGTAGGCGAGGAGGCGCCGGTAGAGGCTCGCCGGGATGCTCACGGCCCGATCACGCGCCGAAGAAGCTGCGCACCGCCGCGATCACCCGATCGATTTCGGCGTCCTCGTGCCCGGCCGAGATCGGCAGGGTGAGGATCTCGTCGACGAGCTTCTCCGTTCGCGGCAGCGGCGCCGGCGCCAGGCGTTCGAGCGCGGGCTGGCGGTGGCTCGGGACCGGGTAGTGCACGCCGGTCTGGATGCCGCGTTCGTTCAGGAAGCTCGCCAGAGCCGTGCGCCGGGGCGTGCGCACGACGAACAGGTGGTACACGTGCCGCGCGTGCGGGCGCTCCTCGGGCAGCACGAGTGGGAGGCCCGCGAGACCCCGCGCGTAGCGTTCGGCCAGGCGCCGGCGGCGGTCGTTCATCGCATCGAGCCGTCGCAGCAGCACCCGCAGCGCGGCGGCCTGCAGCTCGCTGTAGCGCAGGTTGAAGCCGATCTCCGCGTGCACATCGCGATCGATCCGGCCGTGATCGCGCAGGCGCCGGCACCGGGCCATGACCTCGTCATCGCTGGTGAGGACGGCCCCGCCGTCGCCCATGCCGGGCAGGTTCTTCGACGGATAGAACGAGAAGACCGCGGCACGGCCGAAGCTGCCGACCCGCCGCCCCATCCACTCGGCTCCCTGCGCCTGCGCACAGTCCTCGAGGAGCCAGAGGCCCAGCCGTGACGCGAGATCCTGGACCGCGCTCAGATCGACCGGCTGGCCGTACAGATGCACCGGAAGGATCCCGACCGTCCGGGGCGTCGCCTTCGCCTCGGCATCGGCCGGATCGAGTGTGTAGAACGCGTCGGCGTCGATGAACACGGGCGTGGCCTCGGCGGCGCAGATGGCCTCGACCGTGGGGAACGCGGTGTGCGATGGCACCAGGACCTCGTCGCCCGCTTTCACCCCGAGCGCGCGCAGCGACAGCCAGAGGGCCGCGGTCGCCGAGCTGGTGAGGACGGCGTGCTTGACGCTGGTGGCGGCGGCCAGCTCGGCCTCGAGCTGGCGGCACTGCGGACCCAGGACGTACTGGCGCGACTCGATCGCCGCCAGCACCGCCTGCTTGATCTCGTCGTCGACCGGCGGGCGTGACAGCGGGACCCGCGTCATGTCGTGGGTCCGTGCAGGCGATCGTAGCGGCCGCGGAAGTAAACCAGCGGCACGCCCGCGCCCGTGGAGGCGCCCTCCACGCGCCCGACGAAGATGGTGTGATCGCCTTCGAGGTGGACGTTCACGGTGGCGCACTCGAGCTGGGCGAGGGCGTTGTCGAGCAGCGGCAGCCCCAGCGGGCTCAGCGTGAACGAGACTCCTTCGAACTTGTTGTCGATCTTGGTGGTGGCGAAGCGGCGCGACACGTGCTCTTGGTCGTGGCAGAGGATGTTCACGGCAAACATTTTGCCTTCGCGGAGCGCGGGATAGCTCTGCGCCTTGTTGTCGACGCACACCAGGATGAGCGGGGGATCCAGCGACACCGAGGTGAAGGCGCTCGCGGTGAGGCCGGTCGGGCGGCCGTCCCGGTCGCAGGTGGTGATGACGGTGACGCCGGAGGCGAAATGGCTAAGGGTCTTGCGGAAATCGTCGGCGGAAATCACCCGCTTTTTGTAGCAGGTGTAGGACGAGAGTGCAAGGATTGCGGGCACGTCCGCGCGGCGCAAGGTATAGTCCGGGTATGGTGACCGAGCAAGCCGTCCTCGACGCGCTCCGAGCGGTGAGCGATCCCGAGCAGAAGCGGGACATCGTCTCGCTGGGCCTCATCCGCGACCTGACCATCGCCGACTCGCAGGTCACCTTCACCCTGGCCTTCACGACCCAGTCGCCGTCCTCCAAAGCCACCATGCACAGCATGGCGTCACGCGTCGTCGGCAAGATTCCGGGCGTGTCGAAGGTGCAGGTCAAGATGGGCGGCACGCCGACCGCGCGGTCGACGCCGCAACAGGCTCAGGCCCATGGGCACGGGCACGCGCACGGCCCCGGCCCCGAGAAGTCGGCCGAGTTCATCCCCGAAGTGAAGCACACCATCGCCGTCTCGTCCGGCAAGGGCGGGGTCGGCAAGTCCACCGTCAGCGTGAACCTGGCCGTGGCGCTCAAGCAGGCGGGCGCGGCGGTCGGCATCATCGACTCCGACGTGTACGGGCCCGACATTCCGCTCATGCTCGGCTCGCGCGGACGCCCGGGCATGTTCGAGAACCGGATCATTCCGGTCGAGGTACACGGCCTCAAGATGATGTCGATCGGGCTCCTCGTGAACGACCGGGAGCCCCTCGTGTGGCGCGGACCGATGATCCACTCGTTCATCCAGCAGATGCTGAAGGACGTCATGTGGGGCGCCCTCGACTACCTGGTCTTCGACATGCCGCCGGGCACGGGCGACGCCCAGCTCTCGCTCTCGCAGGTCATCCCGCTCTCCGGCGTCGTCATGGTGACCACGCCGCAGGAGGTCGCGCTGCTCGACGTGCGTAAGGCGATCGGGATGTTCCAGCGGCTCAACGTGCCGATTCTCGGCATCGTCGAGAACATGAGCTACTTCGTGGCGCCCGACACCGGCGCGCGCTACACGATCTTCGGCGAGGGCGGGGGAAAGCGGCTCTCGGAGGAATACAACGTGCCGCTCCTGGCCCAGGTTCCGCTCGATCCCGACACCCGGCTCGCCGGTGACGAAGGAACGCCGATCACGCTACGCCGCTCGGACTCACCCCAGGCAAAGACCTTCCGCGAGCTGGCAAGCGCCGTGCGCGGGCGGCTGGACGAGCTCGCCGCCCTCAGGCCCTTGCCGAAGATCGGATAGCCGAGGGCGAGGCTGTGCCGCCCCTGACGCTGCCGATCTTCCCGCTGCCCGACGTCACGTTCTTTCCCCACACGATGCTGCCGCTGCATGTCTTCGAGGCGCGCTACCGCGCCATGATCACCGACGCGCTGGCGCGTGACCGGAAGATCGCGGTGGTGCGGCTCAAGCCCGGTTTCGAGGCGAGCTATGCCGGCAAGCCGGCTGTATTCGCGGTGGCCGGGGCGGGCGAGATCGTGAGCTGGGAACGGCTGGCGACGGGTCGCTACAACATTCTCGTCAAGGGCGAATGGCGCGTGCGCATCGAGCGCGAGCGCCCGACCGACACGCTCTACCGCATCGTCACGGCGCAGCCGGTCGATGACGTCGAGCCGACCACCGACGCGTCAGACGCGCTCGCCCGTATCCGCGATCAGTGCGGCCGCTTGCTCCAGGCGCTGGATCGGCCGTCCGATCTGCTCGATGCTGCTCTCGCCGCCGACCAGCGGCCCGGGGTGATCGCCGACCGGATCGCCGCGGCGGTCGTGCCCGATCCGGATCTTCGCCAGGAGCTTCTGGAGACGCCGGACGTCACGCGCCGTCTCGATCGTCTCGGCGGCGCGCTGGAGGATCTCGTCAAGCAGCTGCGTGAGGGGCGCGAGTGATCCGGCGGCGAATCCTACGCTCTCTGCTGGCCGGGCTGCTGCTGGTGGCGGTGGCCGCATCGGCGGTCGACGCGGCGCAGTGGGCGTGGCTCGGCGTGCGCATCCGCGACCTGTCCGAACAGGAAGGCGACGAGATCTCGAAGCGGCACGGCCTCCGCGAGGGCTTCGGCGTGCTCATCATCGAGGTCATGGAGGGAACGCCTGCCGAGAAGGCCGGCCTGAAGAACGGCGACCTGGTGGTCGCATTCGAGGACCGGCCGGTAACCGAGACGCGCCTCTTGCAGCGGCTGATCGCCTCGGCGGGTCCCGGCCGGGATGTGCGGTTGACGATACTGAGAGCGGAGGGACGCCGGCGTCTGGACGTCAAGCTCGCGTCGATGCCGCGCTCGGTCGTCGGGGATCGGATCGGCGCCGAATTCGGCTTCGTCCTGAGGGAGCCCGACACCGCGGCGCCGAGCGCGCTTTCCGTGGGGACCCTCCCCACCGTCGCGGTGATCGTTCCGCGGAGCCCGGCGGATCGGGCGGGGCTCGAGGTGGGGGACACAATCCTCCAGGTCGGCGAGCGCGCGGTCCTCACGCGTGAAGAGATGAGGGAGGCCCTGGCCGATGCCAGCCTGGAGGCGCCGCTGCGGCTCACGTTCGCCCGCGGCAGCAACCGCCTGTCGGTAACGCTCCGGCCGCCCGGCGGCGCTTAAGCTCCCCTCCCCGGCGCCGCCCGGGTTTGTTGACAAATCCGCGACGGCTCGCATAGCCTGATGGCGGTGGTCCGACCACGCTGCCAATCCCTGGAATCCTCTCTCTTGATTCACGGGCCACGGCCGAACATTCCTCTCCATCGATGCGGAGGAGGTACCTTATGAACAAGTCACCGAAGGCTACGGAGACTCCGCGCCGCAAGTTCCTGCAGGGCGCGGCTCTGGCGGCGACAGGCGCGGCCACGCTCGGCTTCCCGATGGTCGCCAAGGCCCAGGGCCCGATCTCGATGCGCTGGCAGAGCACCTGGCCGCAGAAGGACATCTTCCACGAGTACGCGCTCGACTTCGCGAAGAAGGTCAACGACATGACGGGCGGCGACCTCAAGATCGAGGTGCTGCCGGCGGGCGCGGTCGTGCCGGCCTTCGGCCTGCTCGACGCGGTCTCGAAGGGCACGCTCGACGGCGGGCACGGCGTGCTCGTGTACCACTACGGCAAGCAGACGGCGCTGGCGCTGTGGGGCTCGGGCCCAGGCTACGGCATGGACGCCAACATGCTGCTGAGCTGGCACAAGTATGGCGGCGGCAAGCAGCTGCTCAACAAGCTCTATGCCTCGATCGGGGCCAACGTCGTCTCGTTTCCCTACGGGCCGATGTTCACGCAGCCGCTCGGCTGGTACAAGAAGCCGATCACCAAGCCCGATGACTTCAAGGGCCTCAAGTTCCGCACCGTCGGCATCTCGATCGACCTGTTCCAGGGCATGGGCGCAGCGGTCAACGCGCTGCCGGGCGCCGAGATCGTGCCGGCCATGGACCGCGGCCTGCTGGACGCCGCCGAGTTCAACAACGCGACGTCCGACCGCATCCTCGGCTTCGCCGACGTCTCCAAGGTGTGCATGCTGCAGAGCTATCATCAGAACGCCGAGCAGCTCGAGATCACGTTCAACAAGAGCAAGTTCGACGCCCTGCCGGACAAGATGAAAGCCATCATCGAGAACGGCGTCGAGGCGGCGTCGGCCGACATGTCGTGGAAGTCGATCGACCGCTACTCGAAGGACTACATCGAGCTGCAGACCAAGGACAAGGTGCGGTTCTACAGGACGCCTGACGCCGTGCTGCAGAAGCAGCTCGAGATCTACGATCAGGTCGCCGACAAGAAGGCGACTGACAACGCGCTGTTCAAGGAGATCGCCGAGTCCCAGAAGACGTTCGCGGCGCGCGCGGTGAAGTGGGACCTCGACACCAACGTCAGCCGCCGCATGGCCTACAACCACTATTTCGGCAGCAAGCCGGCCGCGAAGAAGAGCTAAGCCCCCCGTGCTCGAATCCCAGCGCGCCGGCCATCCGGGTGAAACCGGGTGGCCGGCACGCGATCCGTCGGTGATCCGATGAGCGCGCGGCGGGTGATCGCCGCCGTGGACCAGATCAGCTACTGGTCCGGCAAGGCGGCGGCCTGGCTCATCGTGGCCCTGACGTTCGTCGTCTCCATCGAGGTCTTCAAGCGCTACATCCTCAACGCTCCCACCGCCTGGATCTTCGACTTCAACAACATGCTGTACGGCACGCTGTTCATGCTGTGCGGCGCGTACGCCCTGGCATTGGGCGGGCACGTACGCGCCGACTTCATCTACATCTATATGAAGCCGCGCATGCAGGCGGCGATGGACCTGCTCCTCTACTTCGTGTTCTTCGTTCCGGGCATCCTGGGGCTCATCTACGCCGGGTACGACTACGCCGCGATCTCCTGGCGGATCGGTGAGCACTCGACGGTCACCGCGGAAGGGCCGCCGGTCTATCACTTCAAGTCCATGATTCCGCTCGCGGGCGTCCTGGTCATGCTCCAGGGGCTGGCCGAGATCGTCCGGTGCGTGGAGTGCCTGCGCACGGGCGCCTGGCCGGTGCGCCTGGAAGATGTCGAGGAGATCGACGTCATCGAGACGCAGCTCTCGCGCAGCGCCTACGTCGATGAGGAGTCGCGTCGCCAGGCGATGGAGGGCGCCCACGCCATCGACGAGGCGGCGCGCCATCGCAGCGTGGTCGACGACACCGAGCGCCAGAGCCGGACGCCATGAGCGACCCCGCACTCGGCCTCACCATGCTGGGGCTCATCGTGGTCGCCATCATGATGGGCTTCCCGACCGCCTTCACCCTGATGGGGCTCGGGATGATCTTCGGCTACATCGCGTTCTGGGTGCCCGGCGGCCACTGGTACGAGAACCGGATCTTCGACCTGATCGTGCAGCGTACGTACGGCGTGATGACGAACGACACGCTCCTGTCGGTGCCGCTGTTCGTCTTCATGGGCTACATCATGGAGCGGGCGGCGCTCGTCGACCGCATGTTCCACAGTGTCCAGCTCGCGTTCCGGCGCGTGCCGGCTTCGCTGGCGGTCACCACGCTGCTGGTGTGCGCGTTCTGGGGCATCGCCTCCGGCATCGTCGGCGCCGTCGTCGTGCTCATGGGTGTCATCGCGATGCGGCCGATGCTGAACGCCGGTTACGACGTGAAGCTGGCGTCGGGCGCGATTACCGCCGGCGGCACGCTCGGCATCCTGATTCCACCGTCGGTCATGCTGATCGTCTACGCAGCGGTCGCCGGGCAGTCGATCGTGAAGCTGTACGCGGCGGCCATGCTGCCGGGCTTCTTCCTCACGTTCCTCTACCTCGTCTACATCCTCGGCTGGGCGATCATCAATCCGAAGATCGCGCCGAAGCTGCCGCCCGATCAGTACCGGGTGAACGTGCCCGACTACTTGAAGCGGCTCGAGCGCGGTCCGGCCCGTCGGGTCGTCGGCGGTGTTCTGGCCGCCGCCTTCCGTCCCGCGCGCGCCGCGTGGGCGGATGGGCGTTCCGTGGGCTATCGCGTGATCGCCCACAACCTGCTCATCCTCTCGGTACCCGTTCTCTTGACGTTCGGGACGTTCGCCGCCACTTGGTGGTATGTCGTTATCTACAACGCGCCCGAGGCGGCGACCGCCGCCGCGCCGGCGCCGCGCGCGATCGCCGCTTCGGCGCCGGCGGCGCCCGCCGAGGTTCAGACCGCCAAGGCGTCCGCGCCGGCCGAGGGAAAGCCGCAGGAGCTGGGCGCGGCCGGTGAATCCGACTCGGAGTCTCCCTCCACCAGAACGGCCGAGGGGCCTGAGGAGATGACGTCCCTCCGGGACACCACGACCGCGTCAGAGGCGGGAAAGGTTCCGGCGCACTTCTACGCGTGGTTCTGGGGGCTTGCGGCCGCCTCGGCCCTTTTACTGTTCGTCTACTTCTGGCGCATGGACGGCGAGCAGCTCGAGATCCTGAAGGAGCTCTGCGCCTCGGTCGTGCCGCTCGGCGTGCTCACGGTCGTCGTGCTGGCGGTGATCCTGTTCGGGATCTGCACCGCGACGGAGTCGGCGGCCATCGGCGCGCTGGGCGCGCTTTACCTGGCGGTGATGGCCCGCTTCATGCGCCCGGTTCTCTGGTGGAGCCTGATCGGCTTCGTCATCGGCGTCGTGCTCGGCGTGTACGAGGGCGAAGATTTCGCCTCGCTGCTCGTCGCCGGCTCGATCGGCGGCACGCTCCTGGGCACCGTCGTGCCCGGGCTCTGGTATCTCCGCTCCTCGCCGGAGCTGCGCTCGAACATCAAGGAGTCGACGTTCCTCACTGCCAAGACGACGGCGATGGTGTGCTGGCTCTTCGTCGGCTCCGCGCTGTTTTCGGCGGTGTTCGCGCTACACGGCGGCCAGGGGCTGATCGAGCGGTGGGTGCTGTCGATGAACCTCTCGCCCCTCGGCTTTCAGTTCCTGGCGCAGGTCATCATCTTCCTGCTCGGCTGGCCGCTCGAGTGGACCGAGATCATCGTGATCTTCTGCCCGATCTTCATCCCGCTGCTGAGCCACTTCAACGTCGACCCGATCCTCTTCGGCACCATGGTCGCCGTGAATCTGCAGGCGGCTTTCCTGTCGCCGCCGGTGGCGATGTCGGCCTTCTACCTGAAGGGTGTGTCGCCGCGGCATGTGACGCTGAACCAGATCTTCGCCGGCATGATGCCGTACATGATCATCGTTTGTATCTGCCTCGTGTTCATGTACATCTGGCCAGGCATGACCCTCTGGCTCCCCGAATTCCTCTACGGGAAATGACCCGGAGGGGGACTTCGTCCCCCATCCCCCATCGAAGGGGGCCTCGACGGCCCCCTCCGAGCCTCCCCCAGATTCGAATCGCGCGGGCGTAGCCTGCGCTCGAACGCGGTTCATCGGTCGCGCGCGGTGATATTCTCGGGGACGCGATGGATTTGACGGGTTTGTGGGGCCTGTCGGCGACAGAGGCGGCGCGGTTGATCCGCGAGGGGCGGATCACGTCGGTTGAACTGGTGCAGGGGTGTCTGGAGCGGGTGCGCGAGGTCGATGAGGCGGTGCAGGCGTGGGCGTTTCTCGACCCTGAGCACGCGCTGGCTCAGGCGCGGGCGGCCGATGACTATCGGATGTCGGGGCAGCCCGTCGGGGCGCTGCACGGGGTGCCGGTCGGCCTCAAGGACATCATCGACACGGCGGACATGCCGACCGAGAACGGCTCGGTGCTGCATGCCGGCCGAATGCCGTCGCGCGACGCCTCGATAGTGTCGCTGCTGCGCGCCGCGGGCGCAATCGTGATGGGCAAGACGGTGACGACCGAGTTCGCCACCCGCACGCCCGGCAAGACGCGGAACCCGCACGACCCGGCGCACACGCCGGGCGGCTCGTCGAGCGGATCGGCCGCCGCCGTCGCGGCGGGCATGGTGCCGCTGGCGCTCGGTAGCCAGACCACCGGCTCGACAATCCGGCCCGCGGCGTTCTGCGGCGTGTACGGGTTCAAGCCGACGCACGGGCTCATCCCGCGCCATGGCATGTTCCGGCTGTCGCGCACGCTCGATCACGTGGGCCTGTTCGCGCGCACGATCGAGGACATCGCGCTGCTGCTCGAAGAGCTGGCGGTCCACGACGAGCGGGACCCCGACACGCGGCCGCGCCCACGCGTGCCCTATCGTGCGGTGGCCGCCGGAGAGCCTCCGCTCGCGCCCATGTTCGCGTTCGTGAAGTCGTCGCTCTGGGATCGCGTCGAGGCCGACGCCCGCGAGGCCTTCGCGGAGCTGGTGGCCACCCTGGGCGATCGCATCGAGGAGGTCGAGCTCGTCACGCCCACCGAGGAGGTGCTCGAGTGGCAGCGGGCTATCGGCGGCGCCGAGATCTCGATCAACCTCGGCCATGAGTGGGACACGGGCCGCGACAAGCTCTCGCCCGCGTTGCGCGCGCGGATCCAGCACGGCCGCGAGGTTCTCGCGATGGACTATCTGCGCGCGCTCGGTCGCATCCCCGAGCTCAACGCGAGCCTCACCGAGATGTTCGAGCAGCGCTACGACGCGATCCTGACACCGGCTGCCTTCGGCACCGCCCCGAAAGGGCTCGAATCGACCGGCGACCCCGCGTTCTGCGCCCTCTGGACGCTTTGCGGCGTGCCGGCGCTCAGCGCGCCCCTGATGCAGGGCGCCAACGGCTTACCGCTGGGCGTCCAGCTGGTCGGCGCCCGTCATCGCGACGGTCAGCTACTTCGCACGGCGCGCTGGCTCGTCGCCCACCTCTCGAGCGACCGCTAGCCCGGATCGCTCCCGGATCGCGCAGCCAGGCGGCGAGGCCTGTCATCGAGGGCGGCTCCGGTCTGCCAGCCGAGCCACGCCACTGCGATCGTGAGTGCGACCAGCACGACGAGGCTCATGAGGCGCGAGAGGCCGGAGAGCAGGGCGAGGGTGCCGCTCGAGAGCCCGGCGAAGACGAGGCCGACGACTGGCAGTACCGGAGCTCCACAGCCCACCACGCTGCACGGACTGGTCGAGAGGCCGAGGACGCCCGCGAAACCGCCCAGGAAACCGCCGGCGCCGCTCGTACCCGAGCGCCAGCCCCCCAGCCGTCCCCGCGCGCGTCGGTCGAGCACCAGCACGACGTAGGCGCCCAGCAGGAGCGACATCGCCAGGAAGCGCACTACGTCCAGGGCATCCACGGCGAAACCCCACTCGGGGAATCCGTACGGGCCGTCAGCCGTGAACCAGAAGAGCGCGACGCGCGACAGGAAGTCGAGCTTCTCGGAAAGCGGCGTCGTCGAGGCGAGGTACTCCGGCAACCGCTTGAGCCACGGGTTGAAGGCGAAGTAGGTCCAGGGCTTGCGGGTGACCGCCAGGAGCAGGGGAGGCAGCAGCACGTGGAGCGCGAAGACGCCGGCGACCACCCCCAGCGCGGTGACGGGACGCCGCCGCACCGCGGCAGCGATGCCGCGAAGCGCTGTTGTCACCGCTCGGACCGGCCCCATCGCCAATCGTGTCGCGTCGGGAACAGAAGTGCTCAACTACCGATTATAGGCCCGGAGGCGGGGCGGGCCCGCCCGGCGTTCCTTGACTTTCATCGGAGGGATGCCGCAGGCTCAGCCTGTGGCACAGCGTGGCTCGCGGGCCGTCCACCCAACGGAGGGATCACCCATGGCAGGCGAAGTGAATCGGCGCGACTTTCTCAGCACTCTCGGGGTCAGCGTGGGCGCCGCGTTCGCGGCGGCTGGGACCGTTCCGGTCGTCGGTGTCGCGCACGCACAGGACAAGCCGAAGGGGAACATCCCCGACAAGCCGTTCCGGATCGGCCACATGACGTTCTTCACCGGACCGGCAGCCGTGCTCGGCGAGCCGATGTTCAAAGGCCAGCAGCTGGCGGCAGAGGAGATCAACGCCGCGGGCGGGCTGCTCGGCAAGCGGAAGATCGAGCTGCTCAAGGCCGACGAGAACGCCGGCACCGACGCCAACGTGAAGGAGCTGCGGCGCCTGAAGCTCTCCGAAAACATCGACTTCTTCTGCGGCATCACCTCCAGCGGCAACACGCCCGCGCTGGGGCCGGTCGCCGAGGAGCTGAAGGTGCTCACGATGTTCGTCGACGGCTGCACCGACTTCCTCTTCGACAAGGCGGTGCCGAACCCGCACCACGTCTTCCGGCTCACCAACATCCAGTCGGCCGACGGCTGCACGACGGCCCTTGCGATCGCGCAAACCTGGCCGAAGTCGAAGCGCATCGCGCACATCCACCCGGACTACTCCTACGGCCGCAACGCGTTCGACCATCTGAAGATCGTCATGAAGAAGCTCATGCCGCAGGCGGAGACCGTCTCCGAGGGCTGGCCGAAGCTCGGCACGACCGACTTCAGCTCGCACATCACCAAGGCGATCGCATCGAAGCCCGACCTGATCGTCTCCTCGGTGTGGGGCGGCGACTACGTCGCGCTCTACAAGCAGGCGCTGCGCTACGGCATGTTCCAGAAGGCGAAGTTCGCCACGACGCTGGCGGGCGGCGTCGCCCCCCACGCGCTCGGCAAGGACCACCCGGAGGGCATCATCGCCGGCGTGCACTCGAACTACCACTTCACGTTCCCGAGCGGCGATAAGTGGCCGCTCAACAAGAGCTTCGTCGAGAAGTACCACGCGCGGTTCAACGAGTACCCGAATTTCCAGGCCGAGGGCGCCTACACCTCGACCTACATGTTGAAGGCCGCCATCGACAAGGCCAACAAGCTCGTCGGCGGTTGGCCCGACGACGACGCGATCATCACGCTGCTCGAGGGCATGATGATGGCCGGCCCGGCGGGCTACGTCTATATCCGCCCCGACAACCATCAGGGGTACAAGGACGCGATCATCGGGTTCAGCAAGAACGTGCCGGAGTATCCGTTCCCAATCCTGGACCCGGAGCGTATCATCACGATCCCGATCCGGAGCATCACGGCGCCTCCCGGCTGGCCCAAGGGCGAGCCGACGTCGACCTACACCTGGATCGACAAGACCTGGCCGGTCGTCAAAGTCTAGCGTTCGGCGGCGGGCGGCGGACCTTCATGGGCCGCCGCCCGCGATCGCGCCTGGAAGTGGCTCGAGCGCTCGTCCCGTTGCTGGTGGTCCTCGCCGCCCTTGTCTCGCGGGCCGACGCGGGGCACGAGATTCCGTACTACCCGTCGTTCTATCCGCAGGAGATCACGCTGACGGTCGCGGAGCCGGGAGTGGCGCCACGGCTCCTCGCGAAGGAGGCTCTTCACGCGTATATCGGGCCGCTGGCGGCGCCGAAGGGCGCGGCCGAGCTGGCGTGGGTCGAATCGCTCCGCGCATTCGTCGTGCTCACGTTCAACCCGGCGAGCCGCGCGTTTGGCGACGCGCGCGAGCGCTGCGCCGCCGCGGCGCGGCTGGCGCCCGCCCTGGCCACACCCAAGGGCGAGTACGTGGCTTACCCGTATCCCGTCACGCCCTGGCACGACGACTACGCGCATCACGCCGACCTCGTCGAGGCGGCGAAGGCCCGCGTCGCGACGGCCGGGGCGATTCCGCGGCTGCGCGTTTCGCGGAGCGTTTCCGGCCTGGCGCCCGGCCCCGCGTGGCGGCCCGCCGGCGCCGAGTGGGACGCGACGCTCGACGAGGTGCCACTCGAACAGCTGCTTCGCCAGGAAGCGACGCGGCTCGATGGCTGGATGGGACCGCCGTGGCTGAAGCAGGGCTGGTTCCACGCCCATGCGCTGTCCGCGCGGGCCGTCACCGATCCGGGCTCGCGCAGCGCCATCGAGGAAGCGTTCGCCCGACGCGTGCGCGGCGACTACGCGAGCGCGACCGAGCGGCTGAACCTCGAGCGGCGTGTGGTCTCGCTCGTCACCCGGGGTTGTGAGCGGGTCGCGCTCGGCTACGCGCTCCGGCGCGAGGCGGTGAGCGACAGCTACTCGGAGGGCGTGGAGAATGTCGGCTTCGATAGTCAGGCGGGCCTCGCCTCGGGCGTTTTCTTCAGGACCGTGAAGCTGAAGGACTTCCCGTGGAACGGCTGGCTTCGCGTTGCGACCGGTTCGCGCCCGGCGGCGGCGTGGAATCCGGTCGCCGGCTTC
>JBKPCO010000195.1:0-8922 GCA_046727415.1 Candidatus Methylomirabilota bacterium | reverse complement strand
CTCATCGACGCGCAGATTCAAACCCGGCTGGCGCCGCTGGCGGCGCGAGCTCAAGAGCTTCTTGCGGCTGACACTGAAGCTCGGCTTCCGGCGCGCGACGTTCGTCCCCTTCTGGCGCACGGTGCTGGGCTCGCTGTGGCATAACCCGAGGTCGACCCGCTACACCGTCGGGCTGATCGCCCTGTATCTGCACTTCGGCCCGTTCTCGCGCTACGTCGCGCAGCGGATCCGCGCGGCGATCGCGCGCGAGGCGAGCGGTGTCGCCGTGCGGCCGGCAGCAGAGGTCGGCCTCGCGACCAGCGGCTGAGGGCGCGCGGAACCGGACAGCAGCTCGCCGCTAGTTGTGATCTCGCGACGTCCTTCACCGCTATCGCGATGCTGCTGCGGTTCGCCCAATTCGTGAACGACAACTGGAAGGAATTGACCTCGTCACGTAGCACGACGCTGTGCCCGTGATTGTGCCCGCCGCCAGCCGACTTGGGCGCATTTGCGCCGGCGCCACCCAACGGCCCCACGATGAGTCGTTAACCTACCGAGGGGGCCCGTACTTCCGTCAGGCTTATGAGAGCCCTGTTCGGCCGCTGAACTACACCGCCGTGAGCAGGAGAGCCGAATTTTGCTTCTCCGAGGAATTCTAGCCCAGAACTCGTGGATTCTGTGGGAATAGACATCGAAGATGTTTTGCTATAATCCGCCCGGACTATGCATCCGGAGGAATCACTCATGCAGTTGCGGGCACGCGCATGGTACGACGACATCCAACTTCGCCGTAACGACACGGCCGACGGCGACACCGACGGCGACGCGGACGTGGAGGACGACGACGACGATTTCGACGACGACGACGATTTCGACGATGACGACCTCGATGACGACGATGACCTCGATGACGAGGACGACGATCTCGACGATCTAGACGTCGAGGACGACGACCTCGAAGAGAACGATGACGACGAGGAGGAGGCTTCCGAGGACGACGACGACAAGTAACGGGTAGCCAACCACGCGACGAGGAGGCGGCGAAGATGGATGCTTGGCTGTTCCTGCTGCGCTGGTTTCACTTTCTCGCCGGCATCACCTGGATCGGGATGTTGTACTACTTCAACTTCGTGCAGGTGCCCTTCTTCGCGGGGGCCGAAGCGCCGGTTCGGACCGGCATGATCACCGGCGGGCTCGTCGCCCGCGCGCTCTGGTGGTTCCGGTGGGGCGCAATGATCACGTTCATCACCGGCTGGCTCTACATGCTGCACAAGATCGGCCAGTTCGGCCTCCAGGGGTTCTTCAACACGTCGTACGGCTGGGCGATCTTCATCGGCGGCATCATCGGCAGCCTCATGTGGTTCAACGTCTGGTTCATCATCTGGCCCGCCCAGCAGGTGGTCATGGCGTCGGCCACGCGGGTCAAGGAAGGCGGTCAGGCCATCCCCGAGGCGGCGGCCCGGGGAGCCCGTGGCGGCGTCGCGTCGCGCACGAACACGCTGCTGTCGATCCCGATGCTGTTCTTCATGGGCGCCGCCAGCCACTGGGCCTTCTTCACGCCGATTGGGCGTCCGGCCAAGGTCACGATGATGATCGTCTTCCTGATCATCCTGGCCATCGTCGAGGGCAACGCGGTTGTCGGACCGGCCACGCCCGACAAGGCGAGCGCCGGCAAGAAGCTCCTGAGCACGCTCAACGGGACGTTCTGGGCGGGCTTCGTGCTCACCGCGATCTTCGTGATCGCGCTCAAGGTCATCTTCGGCTGATCGGATTCGACGGAGACCCGGCGGGCGGTCGCCGGGCCTCCGTCCTTTCAGCGCGCGTCGCTCAGCGGAGATAGTCGGCCAGCGCTCCCACGTCCGCCTGCGTCACGGCCGTGATCGGGACCATGACCTTCGTTGGGCGTTTCGGCGTGTAACCGGGCGGGTAGGTCCCGTTCACCACCTTCGCCTCGAGCAGCTCGCGCGACGAGCCGCGGAGCGGCGGGCCCACGGCCCCCGCCTGTGCGGGGTCGGTGTTGTGACACGCGATGCAGTGAGCGAGATAAACCTGGCGTCCCCGCTCGGCGCTCGGCGAGAGACCGCTCTCCGAGCAGCCGCCGACCGCGAGGGCCAGCGCAAGCGCCGCCAGGGGCGCGGTCTTCACGTGAGGTCGCCCACGAGACTCCGCTTGGTCTCGTCCGAGAGCACCGTACGCGCGCGCTCGTTCGGGTGCTCCACCACCAGCGCCACCTCGCTCGTCGCGAAGCTTGCGCGCGCCTCGGGCGGCAGGGCGAAGCGCACGAAGTGGACCGCGCTCAGCTTGCCCCGATCCCCATCGGAGTGGCCCGCCTCGAAGGCCCCCACGATCATCTGCTTCCCGACGGTCAGCCCCACGTAGGCGCGCGTGTCGATGCCGAGCAGCTCGTCGAGCACCGGCTTGATCGCCGACGCCTCCTCGATCTCGATCATCAGGGTGGCCGAGAGCTCGCCTGGCTGCGGGAGCAGGGCATTGTAGACCTCGACCTCCTCGGCGATTTTCGCGTCGTCCACGATGCGCTCGGCCCGTACCATCTCCTGGATCTGGAACCACACGGTGTCGCGGTTCTCGAACACGAAGGTGAGGTAGCGGCCGACCGCGACCCGGCGCGCCTGCTTCAGCTCGACGACCCGCCGGCGGCGGACGTCCCGCACCTTCTCGTATTCGACGAGGTCGAGGATCTCGGAGGTCTCCAGAAGCTTCACGCGATCACTTCTCGAGCCCGTAGGCCGACGCGAGCACTACTACGGCCCCTGCGGGGCGGACTCCGTCCGGTGATCCAGGACCTCGAACCCGGTGCGCGCCGTGAGGATGAGCCGGCGGGGTCGCGTGAGTCGGAGCCCGCGGGCGCGCAGCGTGTTGAGGCGTTCGTAGTTAGGAATCATTATCAATTAATACTTTTGCTTGGAGCGTACGCTACGCCGCGCGCGCGTGTCAAGCAGCTCACCCGGCTGGCGCGTCCCGCCGACTTCCAGTAGACTACCCACCTCAGGAGGACGGCTCGAATGGCTCGGCCCCTCGGGCTTCGCATCCAGGGAGCCCGACAGAACAATCTCAAGAACATCTCGCTCGAGATCCCGCACGACCGTCTCACGGTCGTGACCGGGGTATCCGGCTCCGGCAAGTCCTCCCTCGCCTTCGACACTCTCTTCGCTGAGGGTCAGTGGCGCTACATCGAGTCGCTGTCGACGTACGCCAGGATGTTCCTCGACCGCGTCGACCGTCCAGACGTGGACAAGATCGAGCAGATTCGTCCGGCCGTCGCGCTCGAGCAGAAAAATCCGGTCCGGACGGCGCGCTCGACCGTCGGCACCGCCACCGAGATCTCCGATTACCTGCGCCTGCTCTTCGCCAAGGTCGGCCGGGTTCACTGTCCAACCTGCGGTGCCCCCGCCGCCTCGCACTCGCCCGAATCCATCGTGAACGCGCTGCTGGCGGAGCACGGCGGCGCCCGCGCGATGATCACGTTCCGCCTGGCGGTGCCGGCCGGGCTCCCGCCCGCTGAGCTCTGGGCGAATCTCACCCGACGGGGCTTCGCCCGCGTCCGCGTGGGCGGCGACGTCCTCGATCTCGCGGCGCCGCCGCCGGCAGACTTCGGGGGCGAGGGAGCGTCCATCTCGGTCATCCTCGATCGCGTCGTGCTCGACCCGGCGCAGCGCGGCCGCATCACCGAATCGGTTGAGACGGCGCTGCGCGAGGGCGGCGGGCAGCTCGCGGTGGAGGTGGTCGGCGGCCCCGTCCGCGAGTTCAACGAGGACGTGCGGTGCAGTGGCTGTGGCGTCCGGCTCGACCGACCGCAGCCCCTCCTCTTCTCCTTCAATCACCCCCTAGGTGCGTGCCCGGAGTGCAAGGGCTTCGGCAACGTCCTGAAGTACGACGAGGCGCTCGTGGTGCCGGACCGCACGCGGAGCCTCGCCGAGGGCGCCGTGGAGCCTTGGACGCATCCGTCCGGCCGCTGGTACCAGCGTGAGCTGATGAAGGCGGCGCGGCGGCGCGGACTCGACACCACGACCCCGTGGGAGAAGCTGCCCGAGGACACCCGCGAGCTCGTCTATACGGGCGACGGGAGCTTTCCGGGCATTCAGGGATTCTTCGAGGAGGTCGAGTCGTACCGCTACAAGCTGCACGTGCGCGTCTTCCTCTCGCGGTACCGGAGCCAGTCCGTCTGCCGCACCTGCCACGGCGCGCGGCTCAAACCGGCCGCGCTGGCGGTGCGCGTCGCCGGGCTCACCATCGCGGAGTTCACGGCCCTTACCATCGACAGCGCCGCCCGTCTCCTCGGCGACCTCGGGCTCAGCGCCTGGGAGCAGGTGGTAGCACGCGAGATCCTGCGCCAGCTCAGCGCGAAGCTCAGCTTCCTCCTGCGGGTGGGGCTCGGCTACCTCACGCTCTCCCGGCAGACACGGACACTCTCGGGCGGCGAGGCGCAGCGGATCAACCTGGCCAACCAGCTCGGCTCACAGCTGGTCGGCGCGCTCTACGTACTGGACGAGCCATCGATCGGGCTGCACGCGCGCGACACCGCCCGGCTGGCCGAGCTTTGTCACGAGCTGGCGGAGGCGGGCAACACGGTGGTGGTCGTCGAGCACGACCGCGAGTTCATCGGCGCCGCTGACCACATCGTCGAGCTCGGACCGGGCTCGGGCGAACGGGGCGGCGAGATCGTCTTCAACGGCCCGCAGGCCGAGTTCCGGCGCGCGACGCACTCGCTCACCGCGCGATACGTCACCGGGCGCGAGTCGATCCCGGTGCCGCCGTTCCGCCGGACCGGCCGGCGCTCGCTGACGCTCGTGGGCGCGCACCAGCACAACCTCAAGCACGTGACCTTCCGCGTCCCGCTGCACACGCTCACGGCGGTCTCCGGGGTGTCGGGCTCGGGAAAGTCGACGCTCGTGCACGACACGCTCTATCGCGCGGTCGCGCGCGCCTTCAAGACCGACTTCGCGTCGCCCGGCGCCTACGACGCGCTGATCGGCATCGAGTACCTCAAGGGCGTCCGCCTCATCGATCAGGAGCCGATCGGACGCACACCGCGCTCGAACCCGGTCACCTACGTGAAGGCGTTCGACGAGATTCGCAAGCTCTTCGCGGCGCTCCCGCGGGCCAAAGCGCTCGGTCTCGACTCGGGCGCGTTCTCATTCAACGTCCAGGGCGGCCGGTGCGAGTCGTGCCAGGGTGACGGCTTCCAGAAGCTCGAGATGTACTTCTTCGAGGATGTGTACGTGTCGTGCCAGGAGTGCGAGGGGCGCCGGTATCGGCCCGAGGTCCTCGGCGTGAAGCTCCGTGGTCGCAGCATCAGCGACGTCCTCCAGATGACCGTCGACGAGGCGGTCGACTTCTTCTCCGCGCAGACCGCGCTGGCGCGGCGGCTGCAGACGCTCGCTGCCGTCGGGCTCGGCTACCTGCGGCTCGGGCAGGCGGCGACCACGTTGTCGGGCGGCGAGGCGCAGCGGCTCAAGATCGCGGCCGAGCTGAGCGCGCGCGCGACCGGCGAGATGCTCTACATCCTCGACGAGCCGACCACCGGGCTTCACCTGGACGACGTCAAGAAGCTCCTCGGCGTGCTGAATCGCCTGGTCGACGCCGGCAACACCGTGCTCGTCGTCGAGCATCATCTCGACGTCATCAAGGCCGCCGATCACGTCATCGATCTCGGACCAGAGGGCGGCGAAGACGGCGGCGAGATCGTCGCCGAGGGCCCGCCCGAGACGATCGCCCAGACCTCCGGCTCGTACACCGGCAAGTTCCTGGCAGAGCTCCTGCCGCGGCCCAGCAGCCGTAACGGTCATTCATGAGCGTGAAAGAGCCCGCAGCCCGCGAGATCACGGCGCCCTTCCGTCTGTTCGTCGTCGCTCGGCGCGATCCCGAGCTCTACGGCTACCTGCGCGCGCGGTTCGCCGACGAGGCGGGGGTTTCGGTCGTGCTCGATCGCCGGGTCGAGATGCGCCGGCGCCGGGCGCTGCCGGCGGCGGCGGAGCGGCGCCGCGCCGAGCGCCGGACGCGACCCGAGATTGACGAGCAGCTCCGGACGACCTCGCTGGCGATCGTGGGCGCGCCGTCCGCGGCGGCGACACCCAACGAGGCGCGGCGATGGATCGAGGCGATGCAGCGGGGCGTCGCCGCCATCGGCGAGGCGCTCGACGATCGGGATCGACTCGAGCGGGACACCCGGACCATCCAGCAGGAGAACGATCGGCTCCGCGCCCAGATGGACCGGGCGTGGAAGGAGCTCGCCGAGATCGATTCGGCCATCACCCGCGCGATCGCAGTCGTCAACGAGCTCCGCTCACGGCTGCGCCGCGAGCCCATCGGCGACCACCCAGACCCCCACCTATCACACGATCGGCACCAAAAGTGGTAGCATCTCGCGGCCGCCGGATGCCGCGGCGTCGTTTCCCCTGCACCGAGGAGGCACCGAGAGATGGTCGTCCAGAGCCGTGGGCTTCGTGACAAGTACTGCATCGTCGGCGTCGGCGAGACCGAATACTCGCGGGCCTCGGGACGCACGACCCGGGCCATGGCCGTCGAGGCGATCCGCAAGGCGATCCTCGACGCTGGGCTGACCGCCGCCGCCGTCGATGGGATGCTCGACTACCAGGGCGGCGACTCGACGCTCGCCAACAGTGTCGCCTCCGATCTCGGGATCCGCTTCAACTTCTATATGGACGTGATGGGGGGCGGATCGTCCACGGAGGCGCTGGTGGGCCTGGCCATGGGCGCGATCGAGGCGGGAATGTGCAACACCGTCGCGATCTACCGCTCGATGAACGGCTACTCGGAGTTCCGCATCGGCGGCACCGGCGCGCGCGCCGCCCAGCCGGTGCGAGGCCTGGACCTGGCGCAGGTGCCGTACGGCATGCGCAGCGCCGGCCAGAACTTCGCGCCGACCTTCATGCGCCACATGTACGAGTACGGGACGACCTCCGCGCAGGTCGCCCACGTGCGGGTCGCCCACAGCAAGCACGCCTCGCAGAATCCCAAGGCGCTCATGAAGCAGCGTGTGACGGTGCAGGACGTTCTGAATTCGCGCTGGGTCGTCAAGCCGCTGCACCTCCTCGACTGCTGTCTGGAGACCGACAACGCGACGTGCATCATCGTCACGTCGGCCGAGCGAGCCCGAGACTCGAAAAATCGGCCCATCCACATCATGGGCGTGGCCGGCCGCGTGTCGAAGCCGCGCCTGGACTTCCACTGGGCGCACGGCCCGATCTCGCGGGTGGCCGGCTACTACGCGAAGGACATCATCTTCCCGCAAGCAGGCATCGGACCCGAGGACGTCGATGTCACCGGATCGTACGACGCCTTCACGTTTACCACGATGCTGCAGCTCGAAGAGTACGGCTTCTGCAAGAAGGGCGAGGGCGGCGCCTACGTGTCGAGCGGCATCATCGAGCTCGGCGGCAAGCGGCCCAACAACACGTCGGGTAGCCATCTCTGCGAGGGCTACACGCACGGCATGTCCATGGTGATCGAGAACGTGCGCCAGCTCCGCGGCACCGTGGACGACTACTGCCCCCGCGCCGCCGAGGGCGTTCACACCTACGACTATTCGCCCGGCCACTGCCGCCAGGTCAAGGACGCCGAGATCACGATGAACCTCGGCTGGGCCATGCCGGCGACCGGCAGCGCGCTCATCATGCGGCGAGGCTAGGAGCCCGCTATGCCCCAACCAGTCCAGTATCGCGGCATGGCGCTGATCGTTCCGGACAACGACAGCGAGTGGAAAGAGTTCTACGAGCACGCCCGCGCCCATCGGCTGGTCGTGCGCAAGTGCAAGGCGTGCGGCCTCATGCGCTACCCGCCGACGCACGCCTGTCCATGGTGCATGGAGCTCGGCTGGACGTGGCAGGAGGTCTCCGGGCGCGGGACGATCTACTCCTACGAGATCGTCGCCCACGCGATCCAGCCCGGGTTCAGGGAGATGACGCCGTACGCAGTCGTTCTGGTCGAGCTGGACGAGCAGCGCGGCCAGCCCACGCCCGACGAGGCGCTGCGGGTCATCGCCAATCTGGTCAAGCCCGACTTCACGCCGGAGGCCGAAGCGAACGTGGCGATCGGCCGACGCGTGCGGGTCGTGTTCCAGGATCTCGCCGACCACATGGCCCTGCCGCAGTTCACGCTGACCGAGGAGCCCGCGTCGGGCCAAGTGTGGAGAATGCCCGAGTGAAATTCGGCCTGGGCCTCTCCGTCCAGCACCGTCCGGAGGAGCCGCAGGCCGTCCGCTTCCGTGAGCACGTCGAGCAGGTCCGGCTCGCCCGCGCCGTGGGGTTCAGCTCGATATGGGCGAGCCAGCACTATCTATCGGACCCGTTCACCTATTTCCAGCCGATCCCCACCCTGGCGCGTATCGCCGCCGACGCCCGCGGCATGTCGCTCGGCACCGGCGTCATCCTGCTTCCCCTGCAGCACCCCGTCGACATCGCCGAGCAGCTCGCCACGCTCGACGTCATCTCCGACGGGCGCGTGATCTTCGGCGCCGGCCTCGGCTATCGCGACGTGGAGAACGCGGCGTTCGGCCACGACCCGAAGGAGCGCGTCGGCCGTCTGGTCGAGGGCCTCGAGCTCGTCGAGCGGCTGTGGCGCGGCGAGCCCGTCACCTACGAGGGCCGCCACTTCAGCTTGCGTGGCGTGCGGATCTCGATGCGACCGCTCCAGAACCCACGGCCGCCGATCTGGCTCGCCGCCAACGGCGACGCCGGCGTCAAGCGGGCGGCACGGCTCGGGGACGCCTGGCTGATGAATCCCCACGCGACCCTCGCGACGCTCGAGCGCCAGCTCGAGATCTTCCGGACCACCCGGCGCGAGGCCGGTCGGCCGCCGGCCGCCGAGACGCCGCTGATCAAGGAGTGCTACGTGGCGCCGGAGGCGGCTACCGCGACGACGGAAGCGGCGACGTTCCTCGGCGAGAAGTACGGCGCGTACCGG
>JBKPCO010000194.1:0-15914 GCA_046727415.1 Candidatus Methylomirabilota bacterium | reverse complement strand
TGGGCCCGGGGTCGGCAAGGTAAATTCGTCCGAGCCTCCACGCGCAGTCCTTCTTCGACGGCAAGACCATCCGGATCATCGTCGGCTTCGCGCCCGGCGGCGGTTTCGACACCTACGCCCGGGTCATCTCGCGGCACATGGGCCGGGACATCCCAGGAAGCCCGACGATGGTCCTGGAGAACATGACCGGCGCGTCCTCGCTCTGCGCCGAGCATTCCAGGAAACGCCTCTCGAGCCCGCTCTCGTCGCCAAGCTGAAGGACATTCTCTACCAGTAAGAAACGTGCCAGTGGAACGGAACGGGCCACGCCGGAAGGAAATTCCGGAGCGCACGATTCCGTCGCGGCGCGGACTTGTCGCGCACCGAAATCTGGCAGGTTCGTTGCTTCCTGAAAGAAGCCATGAATCTTGGATCTTTCTTCCAGCTCGAAGCGCCTCGCGCCGCACACGTGGACGGAACGCACGCAAACGGGATGCACGAGGACGGGAACGGGTCCGAAGCCGCCCGCAAGAGTCCCCAGCGGCGCGGCTCGAGCCTGCGGCTCGGTGACATCCTGATCAGCGAAGGCCTTGCGACCCACGAGGACGTCCAGAAGGCGCTCCGCCTGCAGAGCGCTTCCAGAATCTACCGGCCGCTCGGCCACATCCTGGTCGCCCAGAACGTCATCTCGCGACGCCAGCTCCTGTCGGTCCTCGAGCGACACCAGCGCCACTCCAAGATCGGCGAGATCCTCGTCAAGACGAAGGTGATCACCTCCGAGCAGCTCGAGACAGCGCTGACCGAGCAGCGGCGCTTGCGCCAGAGCTTCGGCGAGGTCATCGTCCGGCTGAAGTACGTCACCGAGGAGCAGGTACGGCGGGCACTCTGCCTGCAGCTGCACATCAACTTCTTCGACCTCGACACGATCGGGCTGGACCGCTCGCTCCACACGCTGATCAACCCACGCTTCGCACGGCGCTCGCTGGTCGTGCCGGTCACGCGCGTCGGCAACACGCTGGTAGTGGCGATGGACGACCCGACGCGGACGGCCGTCATCCACGACCTGAAGGCGTCGACGGGCTGCGAGATCGAGGTGATCACGTCGACCCGCGCCAGCATCCGGCGTGCGCTCGCGCAGATGTACCCGGGACCGGTCGGGGCGGACTCGGTGGAGCCCGCTCCGATGGCCCAAGTCCGGGCCGCCGTCCGGGGGACCCAGGCGCTCGCCGGCGAGGCGCATGTGCTGGCGCTAGAGGAGATCGAGAACCTCTCCGAGGATCGGACAGTTTTCATGGACGTCCAGCGCGCCGCCGAGAGCACATCGGCCATCGTCCGCCAGCTCCTGACGCTGGCAGTCGAGCGCGGCGCCTCCGACATTCACATCGAGGCGGTGGATCGCGGAATCCAGACGCGATTCCGGATCGACGGCGTGCTGCAGGAGCTCGACATCGAGCGGGTCAGCGAGCTCCTGAATCTCAATCGCGGCAAGGTGATGTCGCGTCTCAAGATCCTCAGCAAGCTCGACATCGCGGAGCGGCGGCGCCCGCAGGACGGGAGCTTCCGCGCCCGGGTGGAACGCGACGGCCACATCGCCACCGTCGACTTCCGCATCTCGGTCATCCCCGGCTACTACGGCGAGAGCGCCGTCATCCGGATCCTCGATCCCCGCGGCCTGCCCCAGTCGGTGGAGGCGCTCGGACTTCGCGAGCCGGTCGCGACGCGGTTGCGGCAGCTCCTGCGTTCGTCGACCGGGATCGTCCTGGTCACCGGTCCCACCGGCTCCGGCAAGAGTACGACCCTCTTCGGCGCGCTCAAGAGCATCTATCAACCCGGCATCAAGATCCTCACCGCCGAGAACCCGATCGAATACGTCTTTGACGGGTTCCGCCAGCACGAGGTCGACGACCGCCTCGGGAACACATTCGCCAAGTACCTGCGCTCGTTCCTGCGGCACGACCCGGACGTGATCATGATCGGTGAGATCCGCGACAGCGAGACCGCCGACCTCGCCTTCCGGGCTGCTCAGACCGGCCATCTCGTCCTGAGCACGCTGCACACCAACGACACGATCAGCGCCCTGCCCCGGCTCCAGGATCTCGGCGTCGACGCGAACCTCATCACGTCGTCCCTGCTCGGCGTGCTCTCGCAGCGGCTGGTGCGCGAGGTGTGCGTTGAATGCCGGGAGCAGTACACGCCGCCCGCCGATCTCCGCATCGCGATCGTGGGCTCGGCGCCCGCCGACTTCGCCTGGTACCGGGGGCGCGGCTGCGCGAGCTGCAACTACACCGGCTATCGCGGGCGGATGATCCTCTCCGAGCTGTGGACCCCGAACGACGCGGACGTGGTGCTCATCAACCGCGGGGCGCCGTTCGAGGAAGTTCGCCAGAACGCGCTGAAGTCTACGCTGCCGATGGCCGAGGACGCTGCCGAGAAGCTCCGTCAGGGCCGCACGAACCTCGAGGAGCTGATCCGCGCCCTGCCCCACTCGGCGCTGCGACAGCTGCAGCTCGGCACCATCTGACGCCGGGCCGCGGCCGCGCGCGGCCTAGGCCCGCGGGACCGTCCGGCGAATCTCGTCGACCACCGACGCGTACCCCGATCGCAGGACCGCGGCGTCCGACGAGTAGTTGATGATGGTGGCGCCGAGGCTGATCATCTGGCGTACGCCCTCCGGAGTGTCGGTCAGCATCGCCACCGCCTTGCCGTGCTTGCGCGCCGCCGTCACCAGCCGGCGGCGGTGCTCGTCGAGCGCCGCGGCCTGACCCGGTGCGCCGAGCACGCCGAGATCCTGGGCGAGATCGGTCGGCCCGATGGTCAAGGCGTCGATCCCCGGCGTGGCCGCGATCTCGTCGAGCTTGTCGAACGCGCGCTTTGTCTCCAGCATGATCGTCACGTGCACGCGCGCGTTCGCGTGGGCCGTGTGCTCCGCGAGCGGGCGCGAGCGAAACTCGGTGTTCGGCCCGAAGCCGTACATGCCCCGCTCACCCAGCGGCGCGTAGCGGCAGCAGGCCGCGACTTCTCGCGCCTGCTCCGGCGTGTCCACCTGCGGCACGTGAAGATTCCACACGCCGGCGTCGAGGAGACGGGTGATCCACTCCCGGTTTCCCTCGGGCGGGCGCACCACCATCGGAAAGCTCATGGCCCGCGCCAGCGCCGCCATGTCCGCCACCGTCTCCATCGAGAACGGCGAGTGCTCCATGTCGATGCGGGCGAAGTCGAGGCCGGCCGCACGCAGCAGCATCAGCACCGAGGGCGTGCGGATCAGGTTCACCCAGGTGCCGATCTGGACCTCGCCGCGCTCGGCGCGGACCCGGTAGAGGTTCTCGTCGGCCATTCAGCTCAGTTGATCAGGCCGTAGAACTTCCCGGCATTCTCGCAGGTGATCTTGTGCACCACGTCCGCCGGTAGGTGGCCGAACTGCTCCTGGATGAACCGCGACGATTGCGGCCAGACGCCGTCGGGGTGCGGATAGTCCGAGCCCCACATGAGCGTCTCGACACCCATGTCGTCGATCAGCTTGGTGCCGATCTTGTCGAACTGGAAGGTCGCCTTGCACTGGCGCCGCCAGTAGTCGCTCGGCTTCATTTTGAGCCCGAGGTCGCGGAAGCGGTCTTCCCACTCGAAGTCCATCCGGTCGAGCGCGTAGGGAATCCAGCCGATGCCGCTCTCGCCGAACGAGATCCGCATGTTCGGATACCGCTCGAGGACGCCGGCGCCGATCACCGCGGCCAGGATGTTGACCAGATTCATCTGGAAGCCGGCGGTACTGGTGAAGAACGCGGCGCGGCGCGTGATGCCCGTCTGCTTCTCGCGCACGCCGGGCGGCAGCGACGGGAACGTGTGGAAGTGCAGCGGCAGATTCACGTCGTTCACCGCCTGCCAGAGGGGCTCCCACATCGGATGCCACATGGGCTCCATGTCCCACGAGCACGAGAGCTCCAGGCCGCGCAGCCCCATCCGGGCGACGCGATAGATCTCCTTCACGGCCGCGTCGAGGTTGCCGTACGGCAGACAGGCCAGGCCGACGTGGCGCTCGGGATAATGCCGGCAGAAGTCGAGGAGCCAGTCGTTGTAGATCCGGAACATCTCGCCGGCCGCCTCGTGATCGCCGAGCCGGGTGGCCGCCCCCAGGATCCCGAAGAGCACCTCGGCCTGGACGCCGTCCCGATCCATGTCCTTGACGCGCAGGTGCGGATCGCCGGGGCGCCGGATCCCCTTCTTGCCGTCCTCGTAGAGGCCGGTCGCGGCCATGACGTCGACACGCTGGTTCTGCCCCGGCACGTACTTGGTCCCGGTCGAGCCGATCCCGCCGACGAGCCCGAAGGGCGCGCCCTTCTTCGTGGCCCACTGCGGCCCGTCGGGGCCGTCCACGACGTAGGGCATGCGGTCCTTCATGAGCGCCGAGGCGTTCGAGGTGAAGAGGTCGGCGGGGAGCCAGGGCATGTCGATGTGACAGTCGGCCGAGATCCGCGTGTAGTGCATGGCGTCCTCCGTGGTGTGAGGCGAGCGATAACGACGCTGTGGCGATGCTAGTCCCGCAACGACCCCTGGGCAAGCGGAGACTGTAACGGCTACACTCGACGACCATGCGGCGGATACGCGGCCGACGCGGAGCCGGTGGCCCAGTCGTGGGCGTCATTTCGGACACCCACGGTCTCCTGCGGCCCGAGGCGGTCGCGGCGCTCGAGGGCGTGGACGCGATCGTCCACGCGGGCGACATCGGCGGCGCCGAGATTCTCGACGCGCTCCGCCGCATGGCGCCCCTCGTCGCAGTACGCGGCAACAACGATCGCGATGCGTGGGCCGCCTCGCTTCCGGAAATCGCGAAGATGGAGATCGGCGGAACGCTCATCTGGGTTGTCCACGACCTCAAGGAGCTCGCCGAGGACCCGGCGATCGCGAACGTGAGCGTCGTCATCTCGGGTCACTCGCATTGCCCCCGAATCGAGCGCCGGGCGGGACTCCTGCTCCTCAATCCCGGGAGCGCCGGGCCCCGCCGCTTCAGCCTCCCGGTCGCGGTCGCGAGGCTTTACCTGGCACCAGCCAGACCGCGGGCTGAGATCGTCGAGCTGGCCGTCGCCGCTCAGCCCCGGCGGCCCCGCCCCCGGCGCCGACGCGGCCTTGACGGCGCCCGCGGCCCCGGCGCAGTATCTGTGCGGTGAAAAAAGACATCTCAAACCTCCGGTCGACGCTCGCGTACCTCGAGGCCGCCGGCGAGCTGGTCAGCACCGACGTGGAGGTCGACCCGCACCTCGAGGTCGCCGCGATTCAGAAGCACTTCGACGGCGGCGCCGCCCTGCTCTTCAACAAGGTGAAGGGCTATCCGAACGCGCGCATTTGCAACAACATCTTCGCGAGCGCCGAGCGGATCGCCCGGCTCCTGGACGTCGACGATCCGAAGAAGCTCAAGCACAAGGTCGTCGAGGCGCTGCGCGATCCGCTGCCGCCCGTGGAGGTGAAGGACGGGCCGTGTCAGGAAGTGGTCCTCACGAAAGACATCGACGTGTGGGACGTCGTGCCCATGATCTCGCACTCCGATAGCGATCCCGGGCGCACGCTGGGCGGCGGCACCACCGTCGTTCGCGGCAAGCACTTCTGGGGCGGCTCGCACATCGGCTACAACCGCATGAACTTCCGCGGCCCTGACTATTCCAGCTTTCAGATCTCGCCGGGCTCCCACATGGACCAGGTGGCCACGCACTGGTACCGGAAGGGTCCGATCCCGGTGACGATCAACATCGGGATCCCGCCGACCTGCACTATGATGGCCGGCTCCGGCTTCACGTACGTCATCCTGCCGCGCGGCTGCGACGAGCTCGGGGTGGCCGGGGCGCTCCAGGGCTTTCCGGTCGAGCTGGTCAAGGCGCGAACGCAGGACGCCTGGTCCATCGCCAGCGCGGAGTACGTCGTCGAGGGGTTCATCGACACGACGCAGAAGGTCTGGGAGAGCCCGCTCGCCGAGAAGGACGACGCCCAGGGCGTGCACCCGTTCCATCCGGAATGGTCGGGCTATATGGGCAAGTCGTATCGCACGTACAAGTTTCAGGCGACGGCCATCACCCATAGGGCCGACCGGCCGCTCTACTACGGCCTGATCGTCCACGGCATGGACGAGCACTTCATCGACGGCGTCGTGAGGGAAGCCTGCTTTCTGGAGCTGGCTGAACGAATCGTTCCGGGACTCTGTGTCGATACGCACATTCCGATGGGGATGACCGACTGGGGCGGAGTGATTTTCCAGGTCAAGAAGCGTCGGGCCCGTGACGAGGGACTGCAGCGCAATATTCTGACCGCCGCGCTGTCGATCTCGCTGGGCGCGCGTCTCGGCATCGTCGTCGACGAGGACGTCGACATCTACAACGTCGAGGACGTCCTGTGGGCGCTCACGACGCGCGTGAACCCTCGGGAAGACATCCTGACCATCTGCGAGGGCGGCTTCGGCCAGACCTTTCAGCCGGCGGAGCGCAGCTCGGCCGGCGACCGCCAGTGGACGCAGAGCAACATCCGGTTCTCGGGCGCGATGGGCATCGACGCCACGCGGCCGTTCATTCACAAGGACGCGTTCGAGCGGGCCCGGTACAACGTCGAGGTCGTGGACCTCGCCAAGTTCTACTCGCCCGAGCAGATCCAGAAGGCGAAGGAAGGGCAGCGCGACTACGCCAAGTTCCTGGCGGAGCGCGGCATCTGAGGAGAGGCCTCATGGACTTCGGAATCTTCACCGAACAGATACGGAGCGGAAGCCCCCAGAGCCAGTGGTTCGACGAGCTCCTCGAGCTCGCCGACGCGGGCGAGCAGTGGGGGCTCGACGTTGTGTGGCTGGCGGAGATGCTGGTCAATCCGGCGCGCTCCGTGCTGTCGGCGCCGCTCCTGGTGGCGAGCTGGATCGTGGCGCGGACCAAGCGCCTGCGCGTGGGCACGGCGGTGCAGCTCTTGCCGCTGAATCACCCGCTGCGCGTCGCCGGCGAGGTCGCCACGCTCGATCACCTGAGCCACGGCCGGTTCGACTTCGGCATCGGCCGGAGCGGTGGCCCGCGCGCCTACGACGCGCTCGGCGTCCCGTACGAGGAGAGCCAGGCGCGCTTCTTCGAGGCGCTCGACATCATCCTGAAGGCCTGGAAGGGCGAGCCCTTCAGCCACCAGGGTCAGTTCTATCGATTCACGGACACGACGGTAACGCCGCGGCCGTACCAAGAGCCGCATCCGCCGGTCCGGATGGCCGCGACGACCGCGGAGACGTTTCCGAACGTCGGCCGGATGGGGCTGCCGATCTTCGTCGGGTTGCGGGGCATGGCGGTCCCCGAGCTGGCCGGATGCGTGAAGAAGTATCGCGAGGCCTGGCGCGAGGCCGGTCACCCCGGCGACGGCGACGTGTGCCTCCGGATCCCGGTATACGCCGCGCCGACCGAGAAGGCCGCGATCGACGAGCCCCAGGACACGATCATGTACTACTTCCAGCGTCAAGCCGATCTCACGCGCGTGCCGCTCGGCCGCGCCGGAACCGGCCCGGCGGAGCGCAGGATCAATCAGTCCCGGACGCTCTCGAGTCTCTCCTATCCGGAGATCCTCGAGACGAAGGTGGCCTTCGGCTCCGGTCCCGGGCTGGTGGAGCGGTTCAAGCGGCTCCGCGAGGAGCTGAGCTTGAACGGCGTCGCCGCCGAGCTGAATCCGGGCGGGCGCCTGCCGATGGCGCTGGAGAAGCGGACCTTGCAGATTCTCACGCAGCAGGTGATGCCCGCGTTCAAGTAGCCACCGGGCGGAGCCAGGGAGCGACCATGACCGCCACGCCGAAGTTCGAGACGGTGCGCTACGAGCCGAAGGGGCCGATCTGCCACATCGTTCTGAACCGCCCGGAGAAGCTCAATGCCGCCAACGATCAGCTCGTCGAGGAGGTCAACGACGCGCTCTTCGAGTTCGATGCCGATCCGACGTTGCAAGTGGCCATCCTGAGCGGCGCCGGCCGCGCGTTCTGCTCGGGGGCCGACGTACGCCAGCGCCAGCTCCGCACGCGCGAGGAGCTCAAGCGCCTGGGCGGTCCGGCCGGGCGGCGCTCGCGCGAGAACGGGCTCGGAGAAACCGTCAACTGGAAGCCGGTGATTGCGGCCGTGCACGGCTGGGCGCTCGGCCTGGGCTACTCTCTGTCGCAGTCGTGCGACCTGGTCGTCGCCGCCCAGGGCGCGAAGTTCCAGATCCGCGAGGTCCAGCGAGGCCTCGCCAGCGGCCAGCACTGGGTCGCCACCTGGTTCTGGACCGGCAGCCGCTTCGCCAACGAGGTCGCGCTGACGGGGCGCATGTTCACGGCCGAGGAGGCCCTGCAGCACGGCATGGTGAATCGCGTTGTCCCGGCCGAGGAGCTGATCCCGGCCGCCGAGGCGCTGGCCGCCGAGATCCTGGCGAATCCGCCGCTCTCGGTCCGGGCGAACGTACGGGTCATGCGCTGGTTCGTGAACGAGATGCAGCGCCAGTCCCGTTACTACTCGCAGGGACTGGGGCTGCACCTGAGCGAAGACTTCCAGGAGTCGGCCCGCGCCTTCGTGGAGAAGCGCAAGCCCGTCTTCAAGGGCCGCTAGCGGCTACTCGGCGAACTGCGCGGCCCGCCAGCGCAGGGCGGCGCCCAGCCCCTCCTTCTCGCGGATCTCGTCGAAGCGCGCGCCGACCTCGGTGCGCGCCGCGTAGACCGACGCCAGGATGTCGAGCCCGGCCATGATGGCGCTGCGAAACCCGGCGGCCTCGGCCCCGCGGTTGACGGCAAGCTTGGTGCCGGCGAGGGCCTCCGGTGAGATGAGCGCCATACGCCGCGCGAACTTCATCGTCGCCGCCTGGAGCTCGGCCCGCGGCACCACGCGGTTCACCATCCCGTACTCGCGCGCCGTCTTCGCGTCGATGGGATCGCCGAGGAAGAGCAGCTCGCGGGCGCGCTTGAGCCCGATGATGAAGGGCATGACGAGCGCGGGGCCGACGTTCGAGAAGCGAATCTCCGGCTCGCCGAACAGCGCATCGTCCGCGGCGATCGTCAGATCGCACATCATCACAAGCTCGCAGCCGCCGCCGAGGCAGTGCCCCTGCACCGACGCGATCACCGGCTTCTTCATCTCCCATGGCGTCATCTCGAGCCTCACGTCGTCGGTGAGCGACGTGTGCCACGCGAGCGCGTTGTAGCGCCGGGCCGCCCGGTCCGGATTGGGGGCGATGTCGTAGCCGGCGCAGAAGCTCCGGCCCTCGGCCCGGAGCACGACCACGCCGGTGGCCGGGTCCCGATCAGCCTCATGCAGGCGCTCGATGAGCGTCGATTTCAGCTCCCCGCTAATGGCGTTGAGCTTCTCCGGCCGGTTGAGCGTGACGATGCCGACGCGGCCGTCGACGGCATATGTGACGAGTTGCGGGGTCATGGCGAGATCCTCCCGGACGGCATTATCAGCGAAATCCGGTTGCGGCCGCCGGCGTACGTGTACTCGACGCGTTCGGCCATCGCCGCGATCAGCACGACGCCGAGTCCCCCCACCGGGCGCTCCTCGACGCCGGAAGCATCGTCGGGAACGCGAACCTTCGCGAACGGATCGTGGGGCGGTGCGGTGTCCTCGTAGGTCAGCGCGATCGACTCGGCGCCGATGTCGACGGTGAGGTGAATCGGCGCCTCGGTGTCACGGCCGTGGCCATGCACGACGGTGTTGGTGAAGAGCTCCTCGACCAGGAGCGTCAGCCGGAGGCAGGTCTTGCGCGGCACGCCGGCGGCGGCGCACACCGCGGCGATGAATTCCGCTACCGCGGGTAGCGTCTCTCGCCGGGCCGGAAAGACTCTGTAGTGGTTTCCGGTATCGACGCGATCGCTCGTGCGCGCCTCCGATCTGCGATGCCCGTGAGAGAGACTCGGCTACTATATATACATCGGGTTTGGCGTCGCGCCGCCCTCATTCCGGAAAGCGATCGACGCGCGCGACGTCGAGGAGGATGCGATGAAATTCCCCATGATTTTCCTGGCGCTGCCGCTGGCGCTGACGATCGGCGTGCTGCAGGCTGCCGCCGCCGAAGATGCGGGGCAGATCAAGGTCTCGAAGGGTGCAGTGCAGATCGAGCGCTCCGGCGAGCGCATGCCGGCGCCGGTGGGCAGCGTGGTCCAGCAGGGCGACCTCGTGATCACGGGCGCCGACGGCTCAGTGGGTATCACCTTCCGTGACAACAGCCTGCTCTCGGTGGGCCCGGACAGCGTGCTCTCGATCGACCGCTTCGTCTTCGACTCGACGACCCACCAGGGAGCTTTCGAGAGCTCGCTCAAGCAGGGCACGCTGGCGGTCGTTTCCGGCAAGCTCGCCAAGCAGTCGCCGGAGGCGATGAAGGTTCGCACGCCGGCGGCGATCCTCGGCGTGCGCGGAACCGAGTTCCTCGTTAGGACCGGCTCGAAAAACTGACCGCCCTGTCCGAGCTCGGGCGCAAGCTCGTCGGTCTCGCGCCGTTGGCGCTGCTGGCCCTGACCGGCTGCGCCACGCGAAACGATTTTTACGTGCTGCTCCCGGGCAAGGGACCGAGCCCGGGCGCGCTCACGGTCACGAGCGGCAACGAGACGCACACCCTCGATCAGCCCTATGCCGCGGCGCGCGTGTCGCGACCCGGCAGCGTCTCGGGCGAGAAGACCTCGGAGGCGGAAGTCCGGCAGACCTTCGGCCCGGCGCTCGCGGCCCAGCCGGCGCGGCCGGTGTCCTTCTATCTCTACTTCCTCCAGGACACCGACGAATTCGCGCCGGAATCCAAGCAGGTCGTCAGCCAGCTCTTCGCCGAGATCGCCCGCCGGCCGGCGCCGGAAATCGTCGTCATCGGCCACACGGATCGCGTGGGATCGGTTCCCTACAATGACACCCTCTCGCTCCGGCGCGCCGAACGCGTGCGCGACGAGCTGGTGAAGCTCGGCGTCCCCCGGGCTCGAATCTCGGTGGCCGGGCGCGGCGAGCGCGAGCCCGAGGTGCCGACCGCCGATGAGGTCGCCGAGCCGCGAAACCGCCGCGTCGAGATCAACGTCCGCTAGCAGCGCCCCTCACCTCTCGCCGGAGCCCGGCCCCTTCCAGCGCACCACGAGAATCGCCAGGTCATCGGAAGGCTCCACGCCCTCGGTGAACCGGGCAACCTCCTGGCGGATGGCGTCCCCGACGTCGGCGGACCTGGTCCCCGGACCCGTCTTCGCCAGCAGCGCTTCGAGGCGCTCTCGTCCATAGAGCGCGCCCCCGGCGGCCGCCGCTTCGGTCACGCCGTCCGTAACGAGACAGAGCGTGTCGCCGGGCTCCAGCCGGAGCGAGCTCGCGGTGTAGGGAAAGCAATCGACCGCACAGAGCGGCGGGCCGCCGCCGTCCGCGAGGCGTCGGATGAGCCGCTCGCTGCTCGACAAGAGGTATGGCGGCTCGTGCCCGGCGTTGCAGTACTCGAGGAGACCCGTGCGCGTGTCGAGGATCCCGGCCAGGACGGTGACGAAGAGGCCTTCGGCGTTGTCGCGCGAGATCTCGGCGTTGGCCTCGCGCATTACCGTCTCGACCTGGCGCGCCTGCCGCAGCACCGCACTCTTGTAGAGCGCCTTGCTGACGGCCATGAAGAGACTGCCCGGCACTCCCTTGCCGGCCACGTCACCGATCAGGAAGAAGACGCGGTCTCGGTCGAGCGCGAAGAAGTCATAGAGGTCACCGCCGACCTCGCGGGCTGGCTCCAGAAACGCATAGAGGTCGAGGCGTGTCTCGCCCGGAAACACCTTGGCAGCCTGCGGCAGGCTGCTCATCTGGATGCGGCGGGCCGCCTCGAGCTCACCGGCCACCCGGGCCGCCTGCTCGCGCAGGATTCGCCGCTGGCTCTCGGCCTCGGCCAGAGTGATGACCAGCATCGCCGTGAAAAGCCCGCCGAGCGCGAGCGAAGGAAGTGCGGCGTCGAACAGGAGCCCGCGGCGGAGATACGCGAGGAAGCCGCCCGCCCACAACAGGCTCATCAGGAGCGCGAACGCCCCGGCCGAGGTCCGGACTGCGAGTCGCGGCACCAGTAGCACGAGCCCGATCCCGGCCACCAGCAGCACCGCCGCCTCCGTCCACGCCGCCGCGCGAGGCCGGGACAGGAGATCGCCGTCGAAGATCGATTCGAGCAGCTGGGCATGGATCTCCACGCCCGACATCCGCTCGGTCACGGGCGTCGCCTGATAGTCGGACAAACCGAGCGCAGTGACGCCGATCAGGACCAGCTTGCGCTCGAACAGCTTCGGGTCGGCGGTGCCGGCCAGTACGTCGGCAGCCGAGACGAAGCGTGCGGGATCGGTGCGCGAGAAGCGGAGCCGCACGCTCCCGTCCGGCTCGGTGGGCACGAGAAGACCGCCGATGCCGACGCCCTCGACGCCCGCGGCGCCGACCCGCGCGGTGAGCAGCGGCGCCCCGGTGGCGACGCGGAGAATCTCGACCCCGAACGCCGGGAGCACCGCGTCGGCCGCGGCGGCTACGAGCGGCATGCTGCGGACTACGCCGCGCTCGGCCTCGACGTTCAGGAGACCGCGGCCCCTCGCGACGCGATCGATTTCCTCGACGCTGCGCAGGGTCGCCTCGTAACGCGGCACAAAGCGTTTGGGGTCTCCGCCGATGGTGTGCAGCGGCGCCTGACGGAGTGGCTGGAGCGGTCGGCCCGGATCACGCTCGAGGCCCGCGACGCCCAGCACGACCGGTCGTCCCCAGAGCGCCTGGGCCAGGACCGTGTCGTTGCTGGGCAGCTTCGAAAGCTCCCGAACCAGGGCGGGATTCATGCCCGGGATGAACTCCGGCACCCGGGCCGGAGAGAGCCGATCGGCCTCGGGCATCACCAGATCAATCCCGATCGCGGCCGGGTTTGCGTCGGCCAGCAGGCCCACGAGCCGGGCTAGCCAGGTCCGCGGCCACGGCCACTGGCCGTGCAGGCGCAGGCTCTCCTCGTCGATCGCGACGATGACGGCGGGGGCCGAGCGACGGGCCCGCGGCGCCCATCGCTGGTAGGCGTCGAAGCCCGCCTGGCGAATCGCTCCGAGGCCGAACAGGTCGGGCGCGAGTCCGACACCGAGAAAGATCGCGAGCAGCAGCAGGCCGAGGGGTTGACCGCGATGGCCGCGCAGAGTCCGGATCCCCACCTGCTCCGACCAGTGCATCCGGGTCAGAAGGCGGGCTTCAGAGAGCGATCTCCATGCCGTCGTACGCTGCCAGGATCTCGACGCGCCGGTCGCCGCGCGTGATCTCTTCCAGTCGACGCGTCTCCGCGAGCAGCGCGGCGATCTTCTGGTCGTCGGAGAGGGGCTCGTGATGGTACAGACAGAGGCGCTTGGCGTGAGCCCGCTGGCACAGCTCCAGGCCGACGATATTGCTCGAGTGCCCCCAGTCCTCCTTGATCGACGTCGCCTCGGCGAGCGAGTACTGCGAGTCGAAGATGACGAGGTCGGCGTCGCGGAAGAACTCTACGAAGCCCTGGACTTCTCCGAGGTCGTCCTGCTTGTGCTCGGCGTCGGTCGAGTAGACGACGACCCGGCCGCCCCGCTGGAATCGATAGCCATAGGAATCGCCACCGTGGCGCTGGAGCTTGGCCTTCACCGAGAGGCCGGCGATCTCGTACTCGCGCTCCGGCAGGAGCCGCACGAACTCGATCCTGGAGCTGAGCTCGGAGAAGTCGACCGGGAAGCACGGCGCCGCGTGCTGCCCCCGGAAGGCGTCTTCCAGCTCGGCGTGGCAGCCGTAGATCCGGATGCGGTTCGACGGCGTATAGATCGGCAGGAAGAACGGAAAGCCCATGATGTGGTCCCAGTGGACGTGGGACATGAACACGTGAAAGGTGTGGCCGGCCGGTCCGTGCGCGGCGAGCACGTCGTTGCCGAAGACGCGGGCGCCCGAGCCCAGGTCGCACAGGACGTAGTCCCGCCCGCCCGTGACGAGCTGCACGCAGGACGAGTTGCCGCCGAACGTGTTGGATTCCGCGAAGTCGATCTCCTGCTCGAGAAAGCTCGCCGCCTTCTCCGGCGTGTCGAGCGCGCGCCCGGCCGCCCGCACGAGCGTGGTGATGAGCTTGCGGCGGAGCTCGGCCGAGGTCATCGCCACCGGGATGGAGCCGCGGGTTCCCCAGAACTTGACGCGCAGGCCCACGTCAGGTGGCATCGAACGCGGACAGGGCTGGCTGCGAGAGTCGGGCGAGGCCCTCGCGGACCGACGGGAATACGTTGAGGACCATCGTGAAGCGCGTGATGTCGAAGATCTCCTTGACGGCGGGCTGGAGCGTGGCGACGCCGATGATGCCGCCCTGCCCCTGGGCCTGCTTGGAGGCCAGCATCAGCACGCGAAGCCCGACACTCGAGATGTACTCGACGTCCGCCAGGTCGAGGATGATGTGGTCCTGGCCCGCAGCGCAGGTGGCCAGGTACGGAGCCAGCGCCGTCTTGAAGCCTTCCGAGGTCGAGTGGTCGATGCGGCCCGCCGGGGCAAGCACGACCGCGTCGACGTACCGCTTCGGCGTCAGCTCCATGTGCAAGTTTTATGCTATCACCAGCCCTGCCCGGAGCGGTCATCCTGCCTTGACCGCGCGGGCTGATCCGGCGCAGTATCGGCGCCAGCCGGCCCCCCACGAGGACACATGGATCTCGCACTGAACGACGTCACCGTGCTCGATCTGGGTCAGGTCATCGCCATGCCCTTCTGCACGATGCTGCTCGCCGACATGGGGGCGCGCGTCATCAAGGTCGAGTCGCGGGACCGGGGCCGCGAGCGCATATCCCTCGGCATCAAGCGCACGCGCGATGGTGTGGAGGAGCGGGTACCGGCCGCCCAGTATCGGGAGCGGAACAAGCTCGGCATCACGCTCGAGCTCAAGACGCCTGAGGGGGTCAGGCTCTTCAAGGAGCTCGTCGGCCATGCGGACGTCGTGACGGAGAACTTCAGCGTAGGTACGATGGACCGCCTGGGCCTCGGCTACGACGACCTCCGGCAGCTGAAGCCCGATCTCATTTATGCGTCGATCACCGCGTTCGGCCAGGATGGCCCATACGCCCTGCAGCGCGGTTACGACATGCTGGCGCAGGCGATCAGCGGGTACATGAGCATCACCGGCTTCCCAGAAGGCCCGCCGACCCGATCCGGTCAGTCCATCTCGGACTACTACGCCGGGATGCTGTGCGCCTTCAGCATCGTGTCCGCTCTGCACTACCGCCACCGCACCGGCAAGGGGCAGCGCATCGATCTGGCGCTGCTCGACAGCCTGTTGATCGCGCTCGACAACCTCGGCGAGCGTTATACCGTCGGCGGCGAGGTGCTCACGCGCGCCGGCAACGTCTCGTTCGGCGGCTCGAGCTCGGGCATCTATCCGGCGACCGACGGCCACGTGGCCATCGCGGCCGGGGCGAGCGACGCGGTGTGGCGCCGGTTCTGCGAGATCATCGGCCGCGCCGAGCTCACGCGCGACCCCGGCTTCGCCACCGCGGCCGCGCGTCGCGACCGCCGGGACCAGGTGGCCGCCATCATCCAGGGATGGACGGGGAAGCGATCCCGGGCCGAAGTGGTCAGCGTGCTGTCGTCGGGCGGTGTCCCGGCGGCGCCGGTCAACAACGTCGTCGAGATGGTCGACGACCCACAAGTAAGGGCGCGCGAGATGTTCGTGGAGATGGATCATCCGAAGTACGGGCGCGTCAAGACGACCGGCACGCCGCTCAAGCTCTCGGAGACGCCGGGCCAGATCCGCTGGCTCGCGCCCATGCCCGGCGAGCACAACGACGACGTCTACATCGGTCTCCTAGGCCACACGAAAGACGAGCTCGCCCGCTGGCGAGCTGACGGCGTCATCTAGCTCTCTCGCCTGGAGGCGGGGCGCGGGGGCGGCGGACCGGGCGCGGTCGGGGGCGAGACGACCACGCGGCACGCGTTCGCTGCCCTACTCATCTGGGCTCCATCCAGGCTCTCAACGTCCGCCGCGCGGTTATCGGG
>JBKPCO010000193.1:0-15185 GCA_046727415.1 Candidatus Methylomirabilota bacterium | reverse complement strand
GCCGCGAACGATCGGCGCCGCCGCGCGCCGCGCGGCTCGGGCCAGCGTCGCGGTCGTGGCGGTGCCGGGCGCTCACGCCGCGCTCGAGGCTCACCAGGCGCTCTCCGCCGGACTGCACGTGTTCCTCTTCAGCGATGGCGTCACACTCGACGACGAGGCAGCGCTCAAGCGCCGGGCGCGCGGTCGCGGCCTGCTCGTCATGGGCCCGGAGTGCGGAACGTCCATCATCAAGGGCGTCGGCTTCGGCTTCGCCAACCGCGTTCGCCGCGGACCCATCGGCGTGGTGGGCGCCTCCGGAACCGGCATCCAGGAAGTGACGAGCCTGGTGCACCGGCTGGGCAGCGGCATCTCTCACGCCATCGGCACCGGCGGTCGGGACCTCCACGCCGAGGTCGGCGGCGTCACCACACTGCAGGCGATCGAGGCTCTGGCGGCTGACGCCGCCACGCAGGTGATCCTGCTCGTCTCCAAGCCGGCGTCGCCCGAGGTGGCGGCCGCGGTGCTCAATGCCGCGGTCGCGACACGCAAGCCGGTCGTAGCCTGCCTGCTCGGCTACGCCGGGAAGACGCCGGATGGCGTACGGACTGCGAGCACGCTGGAAGAGGCGGCGGTGGTCGCAATCGGCGTCGCCGGTCGCGAAACCGCTGCGATCGCTCCGCCACCGGCGGTCGCGGGCAGCGCCCGCGGCGCGGTGCGCGGCCTTTATTCGGGCGGCACCCTGTGCGACGAGGCGCGGCGCATCGTCGGCGGGGCGCAGCACCGATTCACCGATTTCGGCGCCGAGGAGTTCACGCGGGGACGGCCCCATCCGATCATCGACCCCGGCCGCCGCAACGCTGCGCTCGTCGAGGCGGGAGACGATCCGGACGTTTCGGTGATTCTCGTCGATCTGATCCTCGGTGATTGCGCCCATCCCGATCCGGCCGGCGCGCTGCGCCCTGCGCTCAACGAGGCGAGGGCGCGCCGCCACGGCCGGGCCATGTCGGTCGTAGCGCACGTCGTCGGGACCGACCAGGATCCGCAGGGCCTCGAAAAGCAGGAGGAGACGCTCCGGGGTCTGGGCGCAATCGTGTGCGGGAGCAACCGGATCGCAGCCGAGACGGCGCGGGCGCTCACGGAGGGCGGCCATGGCCGCTGAGCGCGGCTTGCTCGACGATCCGCCGGGAGCCGTGGTGGTCGGTCCCGAGCTCTTCGCTTCGGCGCTGGCCGCGCAGAGCGTGCCGGTGCGGCGAGTGGATTGGCGCCCTCCAGAGGGGGCCGACGCGCTCGCATCGCTCTGGCGCGATGACGTCGACGCGGCGAATCTTGTCGCGATCGATCGCGTGCTCGCGGCCCACCAGATCCTGGTCGATGTGCGCGCCGCGATCGACGTGGTACCAGGCATGACGCGCGACACGGTGCTGCACGCCGGGCCGCCCATCACCTGGGACCGCATGAGCGGCCCCATGCGCGGCGGCATCGTCGGCGCCCTCATTTACGAGGGTCTGGCGACCGGGTGGGAAGACGCCGAGCGCCTGGTGACGCGCGGCGGAGTGCGCTTCGACTCCTGCCACCACCACGCGACCGTGGGACCGATGGCGGGCGCGACGACCGCGTCGATGCCGGTCATGGTGGTGGAGAATCGCCACGCCGGTAACATTGCCTACTCGATCCTGAACGAAGGGCTCGGCAAGGTGCTCCGCTACGGTGCCTACGCTCCGGACGTGATCGATCGCTTGCGCTGGTTCAGGGACATCGTAGGGCCGGCGCTCGGCGAGGCGGTGCGCCGTGTCGGCGGCGTCGATCTTCGCGCTATGATCGCGCAGGCGGTGCAGATGGGCGACGAGTGTCATAACCGTAATCGCGCGGCGTCCGCGCTGCTCATCAAAGCGCTCGCGCCCGAGATCGCCGCGCTCGACCTGGCGGCCGCGGAGCGCAGCCGCATCCTCGCGTTCATGGCTTCGAACGAGCACCTGTTCCTGAACGTCGGGATGGCCGCGTGCAAGGCCGCCATGGATCCGGCCCACGGTGTGCCGCACTCGACGCTGGTGACGGCCATGGCCCGCAACGGCACGGAGTTCGGCATTCGCGTCAGCAGCCTGGGCGATCAGTGGTTCACCGGGCCCGCGGGAATGCCCCAGGGGCTCTACTTCCCCGGCTTCGGCCCGGGCGACGCCAATCCGGACATCGGCGATAGCGCCATTACCGAGACGGCCGGGCTCGGCGGCTTCGCGATGGGCGGCGCGCCCGCGGTCGTTCAGTTCGTGGGCGGCACACCGGCCGACGCCCTCGCGTACACGAAGCTCATGTACGAGATCACACTCGCCGAGAGCGCGGCCTACCGGCTGCCGACGCTCGACTTTCGCGGTACTCCCACGGGGATCGACGTGCGGCTCGTCGCGCAGACCGGCATTCTTCCGCAGATCGACACGGGCATGGCCCATCGCGAGCCCGGCATCGGCCAGGTCGGCGCGGGCCTCGTCAAGCCGCCGCGCCTCTGCTTCGATCGCGCGCTCGAGGCGCTGGTGCGCGCCCGGGCCGGCGCCGCCGCCGGGTCGAGTTCAAGCTAGGCGATGACGACGCGCAGCATCGGGGCGCGGATCCCGCGCAACGAGGATCCACGGCTCCTCCGGGGACTCGGTTGCTTCGTCGACGATGTGAATCCGGCGGGGATGCTCCATGCAGCGGCTCTCCGGAGCCCTCACGCCCACGCGCGGATCGCGCGGATCGACGCATCGGCCGCCCGCCGCGCACCAGGGGTTCATCTGGTGCTCACCGCGGCGGACCTCGGCGAGCTGAACCAGCCGTCGCCCCTCCTGATTCCGCACCCGACGCTCAGCCATCCGCGCACGCAGCGCCCCCTCGCTGTCGACGAGGTGCGCTATGTCGGCGAGATCGTCGCGATGGTCGTGGCCGACGACCGCTACCTGGCCGAGGACGCGCTCGGGCTGATCGACGTCGCGTACGAGCCGCTGCCGGTGGTGACCGACCTGGCCACCGCGCTCTCGCCGGGAACGCCGCGCGTGCACGCCGACGTGCCGGACAATCGCGCCGCGCGCTTCCGCCAGACCGTCGGCGACGCCGACTCGGCGCTGGCGCGTGCGGCGCGCGTATTGCGCGAGCGACTGGCGATCGAACGGAGCTGCGGGAGCCCGATAGAGACGCGCGGCATCGTCGCCGAGTGGGATGTTCGGCGCCAGACGCTCAAGGTCTGGGACTCGACGCAGGCGCCGCTTCCGATCAAGAACGGGCTCGCCCGTCTCTTCGGCCTGCCCGAGTTCAACGTGGAGGTCGTGGCGCCCGACGTGGGCGGCGGCTTCGGGACCAAGATCATGCTGTTCTATCCGGAAGAGATGCTCGTGCCGTATGCGGCCATCAAGCTGGGACGACCCGTGAAGTGGACGGAGGATCGGCGCGAGCACCTCGTCGCCGCCAACCAGGAGCGGGGCCAGATCCACGACGTCGAGGTCGGGTTCGACGAGTCGGGCCGGATCCTGGGGCTACGAGATCGGTTCGTCCACGACGCGGGCGCGTACACACCGTACGGGATCGTCGTTCCCATCATCACGTCGACGCAGCTGCCCGGACCCTATCGCCTGAAGAACTACACGGTCGAGTTCGAGGTGGCTTACACCAACAAGGCCGTCGTCACGCCGTACCGCGGCGCCGGCCGGCCGCACGGCGTCTTTGTCATGGAGCGGGTGATCGGGCTGATCGCACGCGAGCTCGGGCTCGAGCCCGCGGAGGTGCGTCGGCGCAACTTCATCCAGCCCGACGAGTTCCCCTGGGACGTGGGCCTCACGTTCCAGGACGGAGGCCCGACACGCTACGACAGCGGGAACTATCCGGGCGGCCTCGCGATGGCGCTCGAGATGATCGAGGCCGGAGGTTTTCGCGCGCGACAGGCCGAGGCGCGGCGGGTGGGGCGATACCTCGGACTCGGACTCGGCTGCTACGTCGAGGGAACCGGGATCGGCCCGTACGAGGGCGCGCACGTGCGCATCGAACCGAGCGGCAAGGTGCTGGTGGCGACCGGCCTGACGACGCAGGGGCAGGGCCATGGCACGACGTTCGCGCAGATCGCTGCCGAGGCGCTCGGATGCGATCCGGCCGACGTCTCGGTGGTCACCGGCGACACGACGAAGTTCAACTGGGGTGCCGGCACCTACGCGAGCCGCGCCCTGGTGACGAGCGGCAACGCAATCCATCGGGCCGCGACGGCCGTGCGCGACAAAGCGCTCCGCCTCGCGGCGAGCCTGCTCGAGGTCTCGCCGCACGACCTCGAGCTGGCCGACGGCCGCGCGCGCGTCAGGGGAGCGCCGGGCCGCGAGCTGACGCTCGGCGCGCTGGCGACGGTGGCCAACCCGATCCGCTACGCGTACGGCAAGGAGTCGGCCGAGGCCGCATTGCGGCTCGTGAAGCCGCGCCAGGGCGCGGTGCTCCACGAGGGTGAGGAGCCCGGCCTGGAGGCGTACGGCTACTACGCGCCGCCGCACTCCACCTTCGCCAGCGGATGCCACGCCGCAATCGTCGAGGTGGACGTCGCTACAGGTAATCTCACGATTCTCCGCTACGTCGTCCATCACGACTGCGGCACGCTGGTGAACCCGACGATCGTCGAGGGCCAGATCTGCGGCGGCGTGGCGCAGGGTGTGGGGGGCTCGTTCTACGAGCGTATCGTGTACGACGCGAGCGGCCAGCCCCTTGCGACGACCTTCATGGACTTCTTGATTCCGACCGCGCTGGAGATTCCGGCCATCGAGATCGGCCATAGCGAGACCCCGTCGCCGCTGAACGCGCTCGGGATCAAGGGGGTAGGGGAGGCCGGCGCCATTCCGGTGCCGGCGCTCGTCGCCGAGGCCATCGATGACGCGCTCGCCCCGCTCGGAATTCGTGTGCGCGAGATGCCGCTCGATCCTGACCGACTGCTGCGAATGATCCGAAGCGCCGGCGGCTGATCCGCCTGGAGGAGAACGGGCATGTATGCGCAGGCATTCAAGATAGGCATGCGGGCTCCCGACGACGTGAGCGAAGGGGCGCGGCTCCTGGACCAGGGCGCGTTCCGCGCCGAGCACGTCGTGGCGATTCTCGGCAAGACCGAGGGCAACGGCGGCGTGAACGACTATACGCGCGCGCTGGCGACGCTCTCGTTCCAGCTCGTGATCGCCGAGCGCACCGGCCAGAAGGTCGCGGCGATCGCCAAGCGCGTGCCAATCATCTGGTCGGGCGGCACCGAGGGTCTGATGAGCCCGCACGCGACGATCTTCACGCGCGAGCCGGACCGCGGCGCGCCCGGCCGCGAGAAGCGGCTCGCGATCGGCACGGCGTACACGCGCGACCTGCTGCCCGAGGAATTTGGAACGCCCGTGCACGCCCGGGTGGCCGCCGACGGCGTGCGGGCCGCCATCAAGGACGCGGGCATCGACTCGCCGGCCGATCTGCATTTCGTCCAGATCAAGACCGGCGCCCTGACCACCGATCGGGTCAACGAGGCCCGGCGCCGCGGCAAGGAAGTCGTGACCGCCGACACGTACAAGTCGATGGCGTACGGGCGTGCCGCCGCCGCCCTCGGTGTCGGCGTCGCCTCCGGCGAGGTTGACGGCGCGAAGCTCGGCGGCGACGTCATCGGCCACGAGTTCTCGGTCTTCTCGGAGATCGCTTCGACGTCGTCGGGAGTGGAGCTGATGAACTGCGAGGTGATCGTGCTGGGCAACTCCGCTCGCTCCACGAGCGAGCTCGTCATGGCCCACGCGGTCATGAAGGACGCGATCGACGCCGCCGGCGTGCGGGAGGCGCTGCGCCGGGCCGGGCTGGCCGTCGACAGCGAGCTGGCCGCCGCCGATCGGGACCGGCTCATCAACGTATTCGTCAAATGCGAGCCGGACCTGTCCGGCGCCACGCGCGGACGGCGGCACGTCATGTTCGAGGACTCGGACATCAATTACACGCGCCACATCCGCGGCGCCGCGAACGCCGTGGTGGCGTCGGTGACCGGTGACACCATGTGCTACGTGTCGGCGGGCGCCGAGCACCAGGGCCCGCCGGGCGGCGGTGTCGTTGCCGTGCTCGCGCGCGCCCGCCCGTCGTCTTCCTGACCGCGCCGCCGCCGGCCGCCCGGGTGAAGCTCGCCGAGCTGGTCCTGTTCGCGGCGAACATCGTCTACGCGACCTCGTACGTCGCGACACGCGCGACGCTCGGCAGCATTCCGCCGGGGACGCTCGCGTTCGCGCGGCTCGTCATCGCCTGGACAGCCCTGGCGCCGTTCGCGCGCCCTCGAGCCGAGGAGCCGCCGATCTCGCGGCACGACCGCCGCACCATCGCCTGGATGGGGCTGCTCGGCTTCGCGGCCGCGTACGCTTTCAGCCACTGGGGCATTGCCCGCTCGACGGCGAGCAACGCGGCGCTCCTGATCGTCATCGAGCCCCTCGCGCTGATGCTCGCGAGCCCGTTCTATCTCGGCGAACGCTTGTCTCGTCGCGAGGCGGTTGGAGCCGCGCTGGCCGTGGCCGGCACGGTGCTGGTCGTCGTCAACGGCATTCCGGGCGTGACGGAGAAGCTCGTGCCCCACTGGCAGGGCGATCTGCTCCTCGTGCTCGCAGGCGTGGCGTACGCGGCGTACTCGCTCCTGGGCCGGCGGGTGCTCGATCGCCACGCCCCACTCAGCGTCACCACGCGCTCGCTCGCGTGGGGCACGGCCGGCATCCTGCCGATCGTCGTGGCTGAGTGGGCTTCCGGGGTACGCCCTCTGTGGACCGTTCCGGCGGTTGCCGGAACGCTCTATCTGGCCCTCGTCATCAGCGCGCTCGGCTACGTTGCGTGGAACTGGGCTCTCGCGCGGGTTTCGGCTCCGCGCGCTGCGCTCTTTCTCAATGTTCAGCCGATTGCTGGGGCGCTCCTCAGCGCGCTGCTGCTCGACGAGCCTCTGACGGGCTTCACGGTGGCCGGTGGCGTGGCAATTGTTGTGGGCCTCGCCGTCGCATTCGGTCGCGCGCCCCGTTGACGGTATACTCGAAGACGTGGCCGAGCTCCGCAAATATCAGCTCCAGAACGAGCGCGCCAACCGCCTGATCGCCGACCTGCTCGACACCGCGGAGGTGCCCGCCGACCGCCGCGGCTTTTTCCAGCAGCTCCTCACCACGGTGCTCAAGCTGCACGAGGACGGCGCCGGAACGGGTGACCTCAAGATCACCACCACGGCTGCCAAGGAGCTGCGCTACGCGTTCAAGGTGTTCGCGCCCTACAGCGCGACCCGGAAGGTAACCGTCTTCGGCTCCGCGCGCACCACGTCGAGCGAAGAAGCGACCCAGAGCGCCCGGCTTTTCGGCAAGCGCATGACCGACGAGGGCTGGATGGTCGTCACCGGCGCGGGCGCCGGCATCATGGGCGCGGCGCAGGAGGGCGCAGGTGGCGAGAAGAGCTTCGGGCTCAACATCCGCCTGCCGTTCGAGCAGGAAGCCAACCCGTGGATCGCCGATGATCCGAAGCTGGTCAGCTTCAAGTACTTTTTCACCCGGAAGCTTTTCCTGGTGAAGGAAGCGAGCGCCGTCGCCTTGTTTCCTGGCGGCTACGGGACGATGGACGAGACGTTCGAGCTCCTCACGCTCATGCAAACGGGCAAGTCGGCGCTCATTCCCGTAGTGCTCATCGAAGCCGGCCCCAAGCCGTACTGGCGCATCTGGCATCGGTGGATCGCGGGCACCCTCGTGGAGCGCGGCCTCATCGACGACGAGGACACCTCGCTCTTCCGCATCGTCTACTCGCTCGACGAGGCGGTGGCCGAGGTCACGGGCTTCTACCGTGTCTACCATTCGTCGCGCATCGTCGGTGACGACCTGGTCTTCCGGCTCACGCGCCCGCTCGAGGCGGCGAATCTCGCCGAGCTCTACGACAAGTTCGCCGACATCCTGAAGGCGCCGCCCACGCTCCAGCCGGGCCCCATGCCGCAGGAGTTCAACGAGTTCCCCGACCTGCCCCGCCTCCTGCTGCGGTTCGACCACCGTTCCTTCGGGCGGCTGCGCCAGCTCATCGACTTCGTCAACCAGCTGTAAGCCGGTCTTCGCTGCGGTTGTAGCCGGTTTCACTTCGGCCTGGCTCCGGTGTCATAGCAGGCGGAGGAAATATGCCATGCCTAGTGCCCACCGGACCGAAACTGGATTCCTCGTTCTGGCGGACATTTCGGGGTTCACCGCGTTCGTGACCGCAACCGAGCTCGAGCACGGCGCCGAGGTGACGGGCGTGCTCCTGGCCGATGTCATGGCGGCACTGTCGCCGCCCCTCGAGATCCAGGAGCTGGAGGGCGACGCGGTCTTCGCCCTCGGCCCGGACGCTGCCGCCCGCGACGAGCGGCGCTTGATCGAGGCGTTCGATCGCGCCTTCGCCGCCTTCGGCGAGCGCCGACGCGAGATCGCGTCGGACACAAGCTGCGCCTGCCGGGCCTGCCGGGGCGTGCTGGACCTCAGCCTGAAGCTGATCGTCCACCACGGAAGCTTCATGCGGCAGGTCGTGCGCGGAAGGTCGCGCGTGGCCGGCCCAGACATAATCCTGGCGCACCGGTTCCTCAAGAACGACGTCGAGCCCGCAACGTACGTACTGTTCACCGAAGCAGCGGCGGAGCGTCTCGGCATCGACCCGAGCGCGCTCGGCTTGCGCCGGTACACGGGCCGCTACGCGCACTTCGACGAGATGGAGTGTTACGTGGTCACGCTCGATCGTGGTGGACGAAGCGGCGAGCAGACGCTACTCGGGCTCGGGTCGCTCCTCGGTGACCTGACACTCGGTGCAGACCCACGTCCGCATGACGATCTTCGTTCGGTCGTCGCGGCGTAGCGTCCAGGGGATCAGGGCCAGCCTGCTGCATGCGGGACACCGCTCGGGCTTGGCGCCGGGCGGCAATGTCGAAGGTAGCCACGGCGTTTTCGCCGGCATCGGTTCTGATGATAGCAGGTGGCCCGCCCCCTCGCGCAGGTACAATAAGGGGCATGAGGCGATTCCGCATCGCCCTGGGCCAGATCAACGCTACGGTCGGCGACCTCGAGGGGAACGTCCGCCTGATCGTGCGCGGCATCGAGCGGGCGCGCGCGCTAGGCTGCTCGCTCGTGGCGTTCCCGGAGCTCGCGATTACCGGCTACCCGCCCGAAGACCTCCTGTTCAAGCCGGCGTTCATCGAGGCCAACCTGCGCGCGCTCGACGCGGTCACGCAGGCCTCGCGCGGGCTATCGGTCATCGTCGGATTCGTCGACAAGCGGGACGACATCTTCAACGCCGCCGCCGTCCTGCACGATGGCCGCCGCGCCGGCGTCTATCACAAGCAGTACCTGCCGAACTACGGCGTGTTCGACGAGAACCGCTACTTCCAGGCGGGTACCGAGACGCCGGTTTTCGTGTCGGGCGACACGACGTTCGCCGCGAACGTGTGCGAAGACATCTGGTATCCCGCGGGCCCGACGGCCCTGCAGGCGCTGGCGGGCGCCGAGCTGGTCGTGAACATCAACGGCTCGCCCTTCCACGCCGGCAAGGCCCGCTTCCGCGAGCAGATGATCTCGACGCGCGCCCAGGACGATCAGGTGTGCGTCGCCTACGTCAACATGGTGGGTGGGCAGGACGAGCTCGTGTTCGACGGCGCAAGCCTCATCGTGAACGAGCGCGGCGAGTGCGTCGCGCGCGGGCTCGCGTTCGAGGAGGACTTCGTCGTCGCCGACCTCGACCTCGAGGCCGTCTTCCGTGCCCGGTTGCACGACTCGCGGCGACGCAAGGAGAAGCTCCGCGTCCGCGACGAGGCGGCGCGAATCTTGCTGCCGCCGCTGCCGACCCTCGAGGCCCCGGTGCTTCCCCCGCGCGAGGTCGCCGCGCCGACGCCCGTCGAGGAAGTGTTCGGCGCCCTGGTGCTCGGCACGCACGACTACGTGCGGAAGAACCGGTTCAAACGCGTGGTCATCGGGCTCTCGGGCGGGATCGACTCGTCGCTGGTGGCCGCGGTCGCTGTCGAAGCGCTCGGCCGCGACAACGTGGCGGGCGTCGGTATGCCGTCGACATTCTCGTCGGCCGGCACGCGGCGAGATGCCCAGCGCCTGGCCAAGAATCTCGGCATCGAGTTTTTGACGATCCCCATCACGCCGCTTTTGAACGCCTACAAGCGGGCGCTCGGGAAGGCCTTCAAGGGGCTCAAGGAAGACGTGACCGAGGAGAACATCCAGGCGCGCATCCGCGGCAATCTCCTGATGGCGCTGTCGAACAAGTTCGGCTGGCTCGTGCTGACCACCGGTAACAAGAGCGAGTACAGCGTGGGCTACACGACCCTGTACGGCGACATGGCCGGCGGCTTCGCCGTCATCAAGGACGTGCCCAAGATGCTCGTGTACGAGGTGGCCCGCCACGTGAACGCGCGGGCCGGCCGGGCGATCATTCCCGAGACCGTCTTCACGCGCGCCCCGTCGGCCGAGCTGCGCCCCAATCAGACCGACCAGGACACCCTGCCGCCCTATCCTGAGCTCGATCGGATTCTCGAGGGCTATGTCGTGCAGGATCAAGGCGTGAACGATCTCATCGCCGGCGGCTTCCCGGCCGAAACCGTGCGCCGCGTGGTCTCCATGGTCGACACCAACGAGTACAAGCGACGCCAGGCCCCCATCGGCGTGAAGATCACGCCCCGCGCCTTCGGGCGCGACTGGCGCCCCCCGATCGTCAACCGCTTCCGCGAAAGCTAGGCGGCCTCGGGCGGCCTCACCGCCGTCCTCGCAGTGTCACGTGGATATTGCTGGTCTGTGTATCCGGGGGCTCAGCGGACTTAGCGAAGCGGCAACTGCGCGTCAGGCAAGGCTATGTGGCCCTGACGGAGATCCCGCGCCCGCTTGTTAGCTTGCGAGGATTGCTTGGTCCGCCGTGCTACGCAGTTCAAGATACTCATAGTTAGGCCGACAGCCATGTTTAGGATGGTGGTCATACTCGCCAAAGCGCTGGCCGTCGGGGGTGTCAGCGCGTCTGCTCTCGTACACCTCGCGTCATTCACCGGCTTAATCACAGTGTTGTCGGGTCGACTCTTCGCCGTTGCAGTACTGGCCGTGTTCCCATTAGCCGGATTCGCGATCCTCTTGTTACTCCGGTTCGGACGAACTTATCGGGTTTGGGGGAATAACCAATTGACGTTCGTCATTCAGCGAGCTCCGAAGGTGTTACGCCTCCTTACTCCAACAGTCTTTGCCTACGCGCTCATCTGCTTCGCGGTTTCCCACTTCGTTCCTTCCCCTGGCATCGACGTATCGCTGGCCGATTCGGCATTCATAGCTTGCTTCTATCTTGTCTTCTCAGCCATCTTTTCGGTCAGCCTCGGCGATCCAAGAATCGTGAGGCCTCGGCCGGGCGGCGCCGAGCAGCGCGCGCCAGCTCCACTCGAGTAAAGTGGCTAGGGTCCCGATGCGAAGGCCGTCTAGCAAGCCGCTTGAGCGGCCCGGCGTGAACGCGTTACGGCCAACCAAGGCCGCCAGCGCTGGCCGCTCAGCGCCGAGTCGTTAGGCAGACATGAGCGACATCAAGGACAGGCTTCGCCAAAGTCTATGGCCTGGGCGGATAGCGCTGATGTTCGTGGGTCTGAGCTCGGTCCTGACGGGTGCCGCAGCGCTGCAAAGCGGCCGGCTTCACTACCAGAACTACTGGGGCGGTTTTGTCTTCGCTCCTCTAGCCATCGTGGTTGGGCTCGTGGCCTTAGTCATGGTGATCGTACGCTGGCGTTCGCTGAACGCGACTGATCGGAAGCTTCGAGGCAAGGCCGCCCGGCGGCATCAGCGTGCGGCCGAAAAACGGTCGCCAATTGAGACCTTCGACACGCCGTCCGAAAATTCGATTTTGCCCCTTCTGCGGGATTTTGCATTCCTGGGCAACCGCTATTGATTCCGCGTCCCCTTTTCGCGGCATTCTCCTGGCCACCGCCTTCTATGTCGGCGCGCTGGTCATAGCCGCGGCCTGACCCTCCATCTGCTCGCAGGCTAAGCGCGCTGCGCATAGGCGGTTTTTCCCCGGCGAGATTGTTTGGTCCGCGGTGTTTGCGCGGGTCAAGATACAAATAGGTAGTAGACATGGCAACGATCAGACCTCTGACACCTGTACGGCACGTGCTCGCGTGCCGAGCGCTCGCTCTCTCGATCTTGGCGGCCGGCTGTGCGTCCAGCACCGAGCAGCAGATCAACTATGGCCTGAACCACTATGAAATGGGGCTGTGGGGCCCAGCTACCATTCGGCCGCTTGTCAGCGCCGCAAATTCGCTCGAGAAGACCAGCCCACCCGATCCTCGACTTCCTCGAGTTCTTTTGGCGCTCGGCACGATGGCGGAGAGCCACAAGCGCGATGATCTCGCCGAGGACTTTTTCCGGCGCGCGCTGAAGGCCGCCGAAGCGCTGCGACCGGCCGACGAGGCACAGACCCGGAACGCGCTGGTCGACCTTGGTCTTTGCTACACGCGCCAAGGTCGCGAGAAGGAGGCAGTACCGCTCCTCGAACGCGCCGCTGCGATCTCCGCAGGTCTCCCGCAACGGTATCTTTATGCAATCGACCTGGATAATCTCGCCATCGCCCTGGACCAGCAGAAGCGCCATTCCGAGGCCAACGCGCTCAGCATGAAGGCGCTGGCCGTGCTGGACTCTGTTCCGCCCGGTGGAATGGAGGATCGCACTCGGGGCGTCATCCTGCACAATGTCGCGCGCTCCTACGTGGATCAGGGTCGCTACGGCGAGGCGGAGAAGCTGTATCGCGACTCGCTCACTATCCTCGAAGCCGGGTCGTCGCGCGATGTCGAGAGCTGGCGGCTTCGTATCGTTTTGAAAAACTACGCGGGGCTCTTGCGCCAGACCGGCCGCGAAGCCGAGGCTCAAGCTCTGGAGCGCCGCGCGGCGGCCATCAAATGATGGCGCGCCTGCCCGCGCCGTGAAGCCAAACAAGTCGGGCGCATGAGCATCTTCGTGGAGCTTGTCGAGGCTGTCGTCTTCGCGGTCGTTGACCTCACCGCAACGCTGGCCACGATCGCCTCGAGACCCTTACGCTTCCTCGTCTCCTCCGGCTATCGACATGAAGTTCGGCAAGCCTGGCGTGGGCGGCCGGCCGGCCATGCCCTGGAGTTACTGGGCGGCAGCCTTGTGGTCGTTCTCTTGCTCAGCCTGGTCGTGCTCCTGGGTACGGCGGTCGTCTCGTCGATAAGGCAGCGGCCTACGGCCGCAGAAGTCGAGCTCCGGAGCGCCGAGGGCAAGTTCAACCGGTGGTTCTTCCGGACCTGGGAGAAACTCCGGGATGCGCGGTGACGTCTGCTATCTGGCGAGCTCCGGCGAGGGATAGCTAACTTGGCTTGCCTGAGGACCACCTTCCTATGGGCCCTCTAAGTGCTCGCGGTTAATCCTCTTGATGCCTCTCTGGAGGCGACATTGAATGAAGGCGTGAAGCCGGGATCGACCCGGATTCCGGGGACCGAGCACCTGTATCTCCATGACCGCGATTCGCGCCCTGGCGGAACAGTATGACCGCCGGGGCCGTCGGAAGAAGGCGGCGCGGATGCGCGCCAGGGTGTGGTCGCCGCGCCGCCCAGCTTCGAGCCATTGGCTCGTCAAGATGAGGGAGGCAAGATGAGGGCTCTGCTTCTTGTCATAGCTATCTTCGTTCCTCAGTTGGTGCTGGCTAGCGAGTCATCGGTCGTGATCGCGGTGGGCTACGCATCGAGCGTGCCGCCGGTCAGGGTTCAGACGCGAGCGGATTATCTCGCCGTGCCAGTGAGCGTTCAGAGCGACACCAAAGATCCGTTGAAGCGCATCGACCAGATCGAAAACGCCCTCCGTTCCCTTGCTGATCGAGTTAAGCAGCAGGGCGACCTCGCCATCAGGCCTGGAAGTGTTTCCCTCTCGCCGCGCGACACGGCAAAGTCATTCATTAGCTATGAGCCGTCTCCAGCCCCTCCGGTGCAGTTGTATCTGCTGGCCTCACTGAAGCCGGAGACCAGCGTCTTCGCGCTGACCAAGCGGATTCACCAGCTCGTTGTCGCCAACCCGGCGCCCGACGGCGTCCGGCTCGTTGTCGGCAACACGACGCTCGGAGTGAATGACCCCGAGAAGTTCCGCCCCCAACTGCTCGGCCTCATCGCCAAGTCCGTCGCCGATACGCGAAAAATACTCGGAGCGAATGGCTCGACGGAGCTGGACGGTCTAGAAAATCCGATCGCGGTCATGGTGGTCAACGAAACCGACGTGATGCTATTCATCAACTTTCGCGTCAAGATCCAGATGAGGCCGACATAGCCTCCGGAGGGCCCATGGACAAGTTCCTGGATGCTGCGGTCGTCGAAGCGGAGGCTGGGCTGGCCGAGGGCGGCATCCCGATTGGCTCCGTCCTCGTCTCCGAGGGACAGATCATCGGCCGGGGGCACAACCGCCGCCTGCAGCGGGGCAGCGCCATCCTCCACGGGGAGATGGACGCTCTAGAGAATGCCGGCCGGCTTTCGGCCGCCGTGTATGCACGAAGTGTCTTGTACACGACCCTCTCCCCATGCGCCATGTGCTCCGGCGCGATTCTCCTGTACCGCATCCCACGCGTCGTGGTCGCGGAGAACGTCTCGTTTCGGGGCGAGGAAGATCTGCTGCGGGACCGGGGCGTGGCCGTGGATGTGTTCCAGGATGCCCGCTGCATCGAGCTGATGCGGCGGTTCATCCGCGCTCAACCCACCATCTGGAACGAGGACATCGGGGTGTGACCGATGCGATCCAGGTTCGCTGACAGAGGGCAGAAGCGTGACCTGCATGCCTTGAATGAGGACGGCAGGGTTGTGTGCAATCCTCGGGACAAGGAGGCCGCCCATCGAGCTGACGTGGAGGGCATCGCGACGGCCAATCGCGCAGCGGTGACGTGCCGAAAGTGCATCGACTTGTTGCATAGACAGCAGCGGCGAGCTGAGGGCCGATAGCATGCGGACCCTTCAGCGCCGAATGAGTTAGGAGGTCGATCTGAGCGATCGGGACCGTCTGTCCGTCGTCATTCGCCGCGAGTCGGTCGCCGATCTAGACGCGATTCGTTCGCTTACCGCCCGCGCCTTCTCAGGGCTTTCCTTCAGTGACGGAACGGAACCGCTCGTCATCGATGCGCTGCGCGAGGCCAATGCACTCGCCCTGTCGCTTGTCGGCGTGCTGCGCGAACAGATCGTTGGGCATCTCGCCTTCTCGGAGGTGGGCCCACCTAAGCAG
>JBKPCO010000192.1:0-9631 GCA_046727415.1 Candidatus Methylomirabilota bacterium | reverse complement strand
CACCTTGCGGCCCTGGGAGAGGATGGTGACGGTGTTGTCCTCGTTGGCGGCGAGATAGACGCCGTAGGTCGAGGGCGGAGCGCAGAGCTTGTCGACCTCTTCCTTGAGGGCGGTGATCTGCTCGCGCGCCTCGTAGAGCGCGTTCACGAGCTTCTCGTTCTGGTTGAAAGCCTGAACGAGCTGGCGATTTGCTTCGCGCAGCTTGTTCTCGAGGACCATGAAATCTTTGGGCGTGTCCTCGAGCTTCTTCCGGAGATGGACGGTCTCCGCCTCAAGGGACCGGATATAGGCCTGGAGGTCCTGAACCTGGATCTCGTACTCCGTGAGACGGCGGCGCGTACTCGAATCAGACATAGACGCGGGAAGGAACTTGGAGAAGCCCTCTCTGCCGGGGCTACTCTTCTTGTCGAACTCCTTCATAGCCCATCCCTTCTCACTTGACCCCCTGTGCGCCGCTCAAGCACAAGCATTTGTCGTGTGCTCGAAGTATAGGCGGCGGTAAAAAAGAAAGTCAAGGTTGGCAGGTAACCTACCGTCGGTTGACATATTGAATTTTTTGTGTTTTTCCCCAGCCCGCTGACTCCGTTGCCACTCCGTCACCTCGCTGCGGGCCCACCCTCGGCTCCGCTTCAAATCATGAGCAAGTTCTGTACCCGGTGGAGCCACTTCTCTGTCGTCGAAACGAGTGGCGTGATTAGTGGGTTCCACGTATAAAGTTCCCGATGCCCTCGCCGGCGTCTCGACGTGTCGCTGCCGTTCTGGCTCTCCTGGTGACGATCCTTGTGACGATCGAGGTCGCGCCTTCGTTCGCGCAGACGCCAACGGCACCACCGGGTCCCATCCGGCGCGAGCTTCGCGTCGGAGCGCCGGGCGTGCCCGCCGCCGTCGATCCGGGTGCAGCGCTCGACGGGATCAACGCTCTCATCGCGCGTCAGGTATTCGACACTCTCGTCGCATGGCGGGAGGGCAGTACCGATATCGAGCCGGCCCTGGCCACACGCTGGGCGGCGTCCAAGGACGGGCTCGTGTGGTCGTTCACGCTGCGCGACGGCGTGAGATTCCATGATGGGAGCCCGCTCACAGCGCTCGACGTGGCCGTTGGCTACGAACGCCAGCTGCGTCCGGAGGCCCCGGCGGCGGGCCGCGCGTGGTCCGCCCTCCTGCGTGGCATCCCGGGTGTCGTCAAGGAAGTCCGCGCGCCTAATACCCGCACCGTCGAGTTCGTTCTCGTCCAGCCTTATGCAGCCTTGCTTACGGTGCTGGCCCACCCAGCCCTCGCGGTCGCCAAGTACTCGACGGGCGCCGACGGAAGCGGCCGCTTCATAGGCTCGGGGCCCTACCGTGTCGTCGATGCCTCGATCGGCCGCTTGGCGCTCGAGGCCGCGCCCGGGTACTGGGGTGGCCCGCCGAGAGCCGAGCGCATCGTGTTCCTCGACGTGAATGCCGACGATCAAGCCGAGGCCGAGCTCGACTCGCGATCGCTGGACATCTGGCTGCCCGTGACACCGCCGCGGCGCGTCCAGTGGGCGGTGTCAACACCCGGGCTTCGCATCGGATACCTCGCATTCCAGACCGAGAAGGAGCCCTTCACGCGCAGGTCTCTCCGCAAGGCCATCGCGGCCGCGCTCGATCCAGCCGTGCTCACCGTGACGCTGAACAAGGCGGCCGTCCCGCTCCAGTCGTTCCTGCCGCCGGGCGTCTGGGCACGGCGTGAGGGCTCCCCGATCCTCGGCGGGAGCCGCTCGACCGTGAAGGCTCTGCTCGACGAGGGCCGCTGGTCGAAAGAGTCGAGGCCGTCACTGCTGGTCGCCTCCGAGACCGCCCCCCTGAATCTTCCGAAGCTTGCCGAGACGATTCAGATTCTCCTCGGCGCCGACGACCTGTTCCTGAACGTGCAGCCGGAGCCGGAACCGACCGTGCGTACGCTTCTGCAGGCGGGCGCGTTCGATTTCGCCCTGACCGAGGCGACCGTCGTCGGCGGCGACCCGCACCTGCTTCTGTACCCGCTCTCGACGAGCGAAGCAGCCACCAAGGGGCCGCGCGCGCAGAATTTTTCCTTTTACCGGAATCCGCGCCTCGACGACGTGCTGGTCCGCGCGAGCCAGCTCACGTTCCGCACCGAGCGCCAGCGGCTCTACCAGCGCGGCCAGGCCATGCTGGCCGAAGACCTCCCGTGGCTTCCGGTCTACGTGCGCCTGCAGTGGGCGGTGGTGCGGCCCGAAGTGAGGGGCTTCCGCCTGCACCCGACGGGCATTCACCGCCTGGACGGGGTGAGCCTCGATCTGCCCCCCTCCGTCGCGCCCGCGCCCGGCGCAACACCGTAGGGGAGGCGCGACGAGCCGGCCGCCAACTCACTCGCGACAGTGCTACAGTCCTAGCCGATGCCGTCGATCGCCGAGACCACCGTCGAGATGATCGAGTGGGTCTTCCCGGAGCACGCCGGCGGGCCGGGGCAGATTCACGGCGGCCGCATGATGGAGTGGATCACCAAGGCGGGCACGCTCGCCGCCTCCAGGGTAGCGCGCGGCACGGCCGTCCTCGGTGCGATGGACGACATCGACTTTCTGCGCCCCGTGAAGGTTGGCCAGATCGCGATCCTGCGAGCCCAGGTCGAGGACGTCGGCACCAGCTCGCTCGAGGTGAGCGTTCGGGTCTTCGCTGAGGACGTGCTGACCGGCGAGCGCCGAGTAACCCTGAACTCGCACCTGGTCTTCGTGAAGGTCGGCGAGGACATCAAGCCCCGGCCGGTGGGGACGAAGATCGAGCCCCGGGATGTCGCCGAGTCGTCGCTGGTCGACGCGGCGCGGGCGCGCCGCCAGCAGCGGTTGGCGCGCTTTGCCGAGCGAGCGGCGCGTCTCCCGAAGGGCGCCGACGATGACCAGGACCCTGGCGACGTGGACGTCGACTGGCGGTTCGAATCCACCCGAAGTGTGCTCCCGGAGGACGCGCTGTTCGGCAACACTATGTTCGTCGGCAAGATGCTGATGGCGCTCGACGAGGCGGGCGGGATCCTTTCGATGCGATACTGCAAGGGGCTCGTGATGACGGCGTGCGTGGACGCGATGGACTTCTACACGCCGATCTTCACGCACGAGGTGGTCACGTTCAAGGCGGGTCTGAACCACGTCGGCACCTCGTCGCTCGAGGTCGGCGTGAAGGTGCTGGCCGAGGTGCCCTGGACGGGCGAGGTGCGGCACGCCTGCACCGCGTTTCTGACCTACGTGCATCTCGGCCCTGACCTGCGCCCGCGGCCCTGTCCGCCGTACATGCCCGGCACCGCGGCGGCCCGGCGCCGGTGGCAGGCCGCGCTCGTCCGGCGCGAGCATCGGCTCGAACGCGTGAAGGGCCTGAAGGCCATGCTGCTCAACGAAAGAGGGTAGGACGATGTCAGGGCATTCTCGGTGGGCTCAGATCAAGCGCAAGAAGGGCAAGACCGATGTGCAGCGCGGCAAGCTCTTCTCCAAGATCCTCCGCGAGATCACGGTGGCGGCCAAGAGCGGCGGCGGCGATCCCAAAGCCAACATGCGCCTGAAGGCCGCGATGGAATCCGCCAAGGAAGCCAACATGCCTGCGGACAACATCAAGCGGGCAGTCCAGAAGGGCACCGGCGAGCTCCCGGGAGAATCGTACGAGGAGATCAGCTACGAGGGCTACGCGCCGGGAGGTGTCGCCATCCTCATCCAGGTGCTGACGGACAACCGCAATCGCACCGGCCCCGAGATCCGGCACGTGTTCGAGAAGCACGGCGGCAACATGGGCTCGTCGGGCGCCGTCGCGTGGATGTTCGAGCGCCAGGGGATCATCCAGGTTGACGCCGGCAAGATTGGTGAGGACGACCTCTTAGCGAAGGCGCTGGACGCCGGCGCGACGGACATGCGCCGGTCCGAAAAAGCTTTCGAGATCATTACGGCGCCTGCTGAAATGGACGCGGTTCGCGACGCGTTGCACCGGGCGAAGGTGCCCGTGCTCGAGGGCCAGGTGAGCTTCGTCCCGCAGTCGACGGTGCGGGTCGAGGGCAAGGACGCCACTTCCGTGGTGCGCCTCATCGAGGCGCTGGAGGAATTGGACGACGTCCAGTCCGTCTACGCTAACTACGACATTCCCGACGAGGTTCTCGAGGCCATCTCGGCCGCTTAGCCTCAGGGTTCTCGGCGTCGATCCCGGCCTGGTCGGCACCGGCTTCGGGCTGATCGCGCCGGGCGAGGGCGGTGTCGCCGTGCTCGATCGGGGCGTCATCTCGACGAGCGCAGACCTACCGCTCGAGGCGCGGATTCACCGGATCTACGACGGGGTGCGCGCCCTGCTGGACACGCACGCGCCGACGGCGCTCGTGCTCGAGGATCTCTACGCCGAGTACCGGTTCCCGCGGACGGCGCTGCTCATGGCCCACGCCCGTGGCGTCATCTGCCTCGCCGCGCGGCAGTGCGACGTCACCGTGCTCGCGCTGGCCCCGGCCGAGGTGAAGCGCGCGGTGGCCGCCACCGGCGCCGCCTCGAAGCATCAGGTCCAGCACGCAGTCCGGCGGCTCCTGAAGCTCGAGGCGCTCCCGACGCCCTCCCACGTGGCCGACGCGCTCGCGCTGGCTCTCACCGGGTTCTCGCGCCTGGGCGGCGTGCTCCATTGAGCCGGTCGTCATGATCGCGACGCTGGCCGGCCGTCTCCGGCGCAAGCTCGAGGACCGAATCATCCTCGAATGCGGCGGGATCGGCTACGAGGTATTCCTGCCGCCCATCGCTCTCCGCCAGATCGAGCACGTCACGGCGGGACCGGGCGAGAAGGGGAGCGAGCTCGAGCTGGTCGTCTACTATCACGCGACCCGCGATCAGCCGCGCCCCGTGCTGATCGGTTTCACCACCGAGCTCGACAAGGAATTCTTCGAGAAGCTCATCACCGTGAAGGACATCGGGCCGATGGTCGCGGCGCGCGCGCTGGCCCTGCCGGTCGCCGAGCTGGCCGATGCGATCGCCCGCCAGGACGAAAAATTCCTGCGCGGCCTGCCCGGCATTGGGCCGCAGAAGGCGAAGAACATCGTGGCGCAGCTCCAGAGCAAGGTCGCCAAGTTCGCCCTGGCGCGCGCGGGCGCCGCCGCCGAGCCCGTCGAGGTCTCGCCGGGCGCCCTCGACACCGACGGCCTGCGCGAGCTGGTGTGGGAGATCATGGTCAAGCAGCTCGGCCACCGCCCGTCCGAAGCCTCGCAGCTCATCACCGACGCCCTGCGCCGCCGGCCGTCGATCATGTCGCCGGAGGAGCTGTTCGACGAGATCTACCGCGGAGACAAGAAGTGAGCGAGGCCGACGAAACCAAGATCCTGAGCCGCGTGGCGGCGCCCGAGGAGGCGCAGTTCGAGCGCCAGCTCCGTCCCAAGACGTTCGACGAATACGTCGGCCAGGAGCAGGCGGTCGCCAGCCTCCGCGTCTCGGTCGAGGCGGCCAAGCTCCGGCGCGAGTGCGTCGACCACGTGCTGCTCTACGGCCCGCCCGGCCTCGGCAAGACGACGCTCGCGGGCATCCTCGCCAACGAGATGGGCACCACGCTCGTGACGACTTCGGGGCCGGCGATCGAGCGGGGCGGCGACCTGATGGGGATCCTGACCAACCTCGGCGAGAACGACGTGCTCTTCATCGACGAGGTGCACCGGCTGCCGCGGACGGTCGAGGAGCTGCTCTACCCGGCGATGGAGGACTTCGCGGTCAACTTCGTCATCGACAAGGGCCTCCACGCGCGCGCCCTCAAATACTCGCTCCGGCCCTTCACGCTGGTGGCAGCGACGACACGGCCGGGCATGCTGTCGGCGCCGCTCCGCGAGCGCTTCGGCATCTTCCACCATCTGGATTTCTACGGCGAGGGCGAGCTGACCCGGATCGTGACGCGCTCGGCGCTCATCCTCGAGGCGAAGATCGAGCCTGCCGGGGCGCGGGAGATCGCCCGCCGCTCGCGCGGAACGCCGCGCATCGTGAACCGGCTGCTCCGCCGGGTCCGCGACTACGCGCAGGTGAAGGGCGATGGGACGATCACCGAGCACATCGCGCGCGGCGCGCTCGACAGCGAGGGTGTCGACGCGCGCGGTCTCGACCGGCTCGACCGCCGCTTCCTGGGCGCGATCGTCGATCACTACGATGGCGGGCCGGTCGGCCTCGAGGCGATCGCCGCCACCATCAACGACGAGGCCGAGACCCTGTCGGAGATGGTCGAGCCCTATCTCCTGAAGATCGGCTTCGTGGTGCGCACGCCCGCCGGACGGCGCGTGACCCGCGACGCGTACCAGCACCTGGGCAAGCAGCCGCCGGCCGCGGGGCCCGGGCAGCAGGGGCTCTTCGAGTGATCGGAAGCGACGTCGGCAAGGCGCTGGTGGCCTTGGGTCTCCTGATCGCCCTGGCCGGTGTGGTGCTCATGCTCGTCGGGCGCGTGCCGTGGCTGGGCCGGCTGCCCGGCGACATCCATTTCCAGCGCGGAAACTTCTCCTTCTACTTCCCCCTCGCGACGTCGCTCCTGCTGAGCGTCGTCCTCACGCTGCTCCTCTATATCATGGGCCGCCGATGAGCCGCCTCCTCGCAGCGGCGGCCCTCATGGCGCTCTCGAATGCCCCGATCGCATCGGTCGCGCCGACGAGCGACACGATCCGCGTCGCCATCGTCGAGAACGCGCGCTCGGCGGAGATCCGCGGCGCGGGCATCGAGGTGAACGAGCTCGGCTGCGCGATGTGTCAGGGCCGCGCCTGGCGTACCGACGCCGTCCGGGCGGCCCTGGCCGGCCAGAGCGTCGAGATCGACGGGCGCGGGGCCCAGGGCTTTCGTCTGACCAGCGATTCCCCGATCCGGATCAACGGGCGCGAATACCCGGCGATCATCGAGGTGGTCAGGACCGGCGAGGGGCTCGCGATCGTGAACGTCCTGCGCCTCGAGGATTATCTCGTCGGCGTCCTGCGCGCCGAGACCAGCGACAAGTGGCCGGGCGAGACGCTCCGCGCGCAGGCGATCGCCGCACGGACCTATGCTGCCTATCACCGCTGGCTGAATGGCGCCAAGCCCTATCACATCGTCGCGTCGACCGCCCACCAGATGTACACCGGCATGGTGCCGCCGTCGTCGCCGCTCTGGGCCGCGGTGCGCGACACCGCTGGTCAGGTGCTCCTCTGGGAGGGCGAGCTGTTCCCGGCCTTCTACCACTCGGCGAGCGGCGGCTACACGGAAGAGCCGCGCGCAGTGTTCGGAGCGCAGAACATGCCCGCGCTGCGCGCGATCCGCGACGAGTACTCGATGGCCGCACCGTACTCCTATTGGACACTCGACCTCCGGCTCGCCGATCTAGCCGAGATCCTTCGGCGGAACGGACTGGACGTCGGCAGCGTCACCGCCATCGAGGTCACGGAGCGCACGCCCTCGCTCCGGGTGGCGGCGCTCCGGGTCCGCGGTATGCGCGGCACCCTGCAGCTCCGCGGCAACGACTTCCGGCGGATCGTCGGGTACGAGACCATCAAATCGACGCTCTTCGCCGTCGTGTCCGACAGCGGCGTGGCGCGCTTCTCCGGCCGCGGCTACGGCCACGGCGTGGGGATGTCGCAGTGGGGCGCCAAGGGAATGGCGGAGCAGGGGTACACGGCCGCGAAGATCCTGGAGTATTACTACCCGGGGACGACGCTCGGCTCCCTCGGCGGGCGTTGATGGCCGGCGGCGGGGCGGCGTCGGCGACCCCGCTTCAGTGGGCGGACTTCGAGAAGGTCGACATACGCGTTGGTGTCGTCACCGACGCGCGCGTGTTCCCCGAGGCCCGGCGTCCGGCTTACCAGCTCTGGATCGACTTCGGCCCACTTGGCGTCAAGCGCTCGAGCGCCCAAATTACGACGCACTACCGTCCAGCCGATCTGATCGGCCACCTGGTGATCGCGGTCGTCAACTTTCCGCCGAAGCAGATCGGCCCCTTCCTCTCCGAAGTCCTCGTCCTGGGCGCCTACGACGCGGCGGGCGACGTCATCCTGCTCCATCCGGACTCGCCGGTCGCGCCCGGCTCGAAGATCGGCTAAGCTCTCGCCCGCGCCCCGGTGCCGCGGCGGGGGCGTGAATCCCGCGCCGGAAGGGAGCCCTGGCATGAGAGTCGGTATCTCGCTGACGAGCAATCACGCCGTGAAGGATCCGCGTGACGGCGCCCGCTGGATGATCGAGCGCGCCGCCGCCGCGCGCCAGTCGGGCCTCGATTCGCTCTTCGTCGGCGACCATCACTCGACGCCGGCGCCCTATTACCAGAACGTTCCGATCCTCGGCCGTTTGCTGGCCGAGTGGGGCGACGCCCCCGCCGGCTGCCTGTTCCTCTTGCCACTGTGGAATCCGGTCCTGGTCGCCGAGCAGGTCGGCAGCCTCGCGTCGATCGCGCGCGGCCGCTTCATCGTCCAGTGCGGCCTCGGCTACGACGAGGCGCAGTTCGCGGCGATGGGCACGCGGCTCAAGTACCGTCCTTCGGCCTTCGAGGAGTCGCTGTCGATCGTCCAGCGCCTGCTCCGCGGCGAGACCGTCAGCTCGTCGGGCCGCTTCGTCTTCCGGGATGCGCGCGTGGCGCTGCGGCCGGCGGAGGCCGTCGACTTCTGGGTGGGCGCCAGCGCGCCGCCGGCGATCGATCGCGCGGCGCGCCTCACGGAGGGCTGGCTCGCGTCGCCCTCGCTCACGCTCGAGGACGCGGCGAAACAGGCGACGTTCTACCTCGAGCGCTGCAAGGCCTACGGCCGTGTGCCGACCGCGGTGGCCATCCGCCGCGACATCTATGTGGGCGAGTCGGCTGCGGACGCCGCGGACGTCGTCGGGCGGGTCCTGGCAAGCGGGTACCGCGGCATGCCGCCGTCGGCCCTCGTCGCCGGGACCGTCGACGAGGTCGTCGAGCGATTCACCGCGCTGGCGTCGCTCGGCTACACCGACGTGATCGTCCGGCACCTCACCAACGATCAGTCGGAGGTTCTCGGCTCGCTCGCGCGGTTGCGGGAGGTTCGCACGGCGCTCAAGGGCGTTTAGCTACACTGAAGTGTCGTGGACCTCTCGGAGCTCGACTACGATCTTCCGCCGGAGCTGATCGCCCAGACGCCGAGCTCCGTGCGCGGCGCCTCGCGGCTCCTCCTGATCGACCGCGAGCGGGCGTCCTTCGCGGACCATGCGTTCTCCGACCTCCCCGAGCTCCTGCGGCCGGGAGACTGTCTCGTCGTCAACAACTCACGCGTCATCCCGGCGCGCGTCCTGGCGCGGGCGGCCGGCGGGCGATCGATCGAGCTCCTGTTCGCGGCGCCCGTCGCCGAGGGACGCTGGCGCGCGCTCGTGCGGCCCGGCCGGCGCTGCCGCGCGGGCGTTGAGCTGACCGTCGGTGCCGCGCCCGTGTCGCGCGTGCGCATCGTGGGCGTCGAGGCCGACGGTCTCCGTGTCGTCGAGGCGCTCGGCGGCACGATCGAGAGTCTGCTCGAACGGCACGGGCAGACGCCGCTCCCGCCGTACATCCGCCGCTTTGCGGCGCCGACGGCGGAGGATCGCGAGCGCTACCAGACGGTTTACGCCCGTCCGCCGGGTTCGATCGCCGCGCCGACGGCGGGGCTCCACTTCACCCCGGGCGTCCTCGAGGCGCTCCGGCTCCGCGGCGTGGAGATATTCGAGCTCACGCT
>JBKPCO010000191.1:0-4628 GCA_046727415.1 Candidatus Methylomirabilota bacterium | reverse complement strand
CTTTCCTTCAGTGACGGAACGGAACCGCTCGTCATCGATGCGCTGCGCGAGGCCAATGCACTCGCCCTGTCGCTTGTCGGCGTGCTGCGCGAACAGATCGTTGGGCATCTCGCCTTCTCGGAGGTGGGCCCACCTAAGCAGCGCGGCTGGTTCGTCCTCGGTCCTGTATCGGTAGAACCGCGCCTTCAACGCCGCGGTGTGGGCCGCCAACTGATCGAGACAGGGCTTAAGGCGCTGCGCAAACAAGGTGCCGAAGGGTGCGTCCTGGTCGGCGATCATCGCTACTATCGCCGTTTCGGTTTCGTCGTCGCACCGGCATTCGCGCCGCCTGAATACCCGTCCCAGCACTTCCAGGTCGTCCGCTTCACAAGCTCGTTCCCGAATGCACCCGTCACCTTCCATCCCGGATTCTCTGTCGGGGCTTCCCAGTGACTTTACACCTCTGTGAGGGAGACGCTTCGACGGACGGAGTCATCTTGCCGTTTCCGACTTATGTTGTCTGGGCAGTGACCTTGGCAGAAACAGTCAAGTAAGAGCGGGCCGGGAATTTTGAGCGGACAGTTCGACCCTGAGCAGCTTGTGCGAAATGCGGGCGACGCGATCGTGGTCGCCGGCGCGGACGGCGCCATCGTCGTCTGGAACCCGGCCGCCGAGCGCATTTTCGGCTACACCGAGCGGGAGGCGCTCGGCCGGTCGCTCGACCTCATCATTCCCGAGCGCTATCGCCAGCGACACTGGGACGGCTATCGGGAAGTCATGCGGACAGGCCACACCCGGTACGGCGTCGAAGTGCTTCGCGTTCCAGCGACCCACAAGGACGGCAGCACGCTCTCCATCGCCTTCACGGTCGCGCTGCTGCCGACACCCGATACGCGCGCCCGGCTCATCGCGGCGATCATCCGGGACGAGACAAGTCGCTGGAAGGAAGAGCGGGCGCTTCGCCAGCGGCTCGCCGAGCTGGAGACAAAGGGGGAACGAGCGCCATGAACCTGGAAGGACGGCTCGCGAGAAGCCCATGGACCTGAGACTGCTGGCCACGGTATTCGGCACCGTGTTCCTGGCGGAGCTGGGGGACAAGACGCAGCTGGCCACCTTGCTCTTCGCCTCGCGCGCGGGAACGAGCTTGATCGCGGTCTTTTTGGCCGCCTCGCTCGCTCTCGTTGCCGCCACCGCCATCGGCGTGCTCGTCGGCGCGACGATCGCGACTCACGTCCAGCCGAAGTACTTCAGCTATGCTGCCGGACTCGGCTTCATTCTCATCGGGGTGTGGACCATCTGGCAGGCCTGAGGCGGGATGGCTGACTCCCGCTCCGTATTTCTCACCGCTGAATGGCGTCATCTGGCGATGCTGAACTTTGAAGTCGACCCGGCGCTCGTCTGTCCTCTGGTCCCCGCCGGGACGGAGCTCGACGATTATCGCGGCCGGACATTCGTGAGTCTGGTCGGGTTCATGTTTCTCAATACGCGGGTTCTCGGAATCGCCATCCCGCGTCATCGCGACTTCGAGGAAGTGAACCTGCGCTTCTACGTCCGGCGGCGAACGAGCGAGGGCTGGCGCCGTGCCGTCGTCTTCGTCAAGGAGCTGGTGCCCCGGGCGGCCATCGCCATGGTGGCCAGGGTTCTCTACGGCGAGAACTACGTCGCCGTCCCGATGAGTCACCGCATCACGGTCGCCGGCGAGGGCGGCGCAGCCATACGCCAGGTGTCCTACCGGTGGCAATTCGAGGGGCGAGAGAACGAGATCCGTGTCACCGCCCGAGGCGACGCGCGCGAGATCGCGGCCGGCAGCCAGGAGGAATTCATCACGGAGCACTACTGGGGCTACACGCGTCGGCGGCGTGGAGGCACCCTGGAGTATCAGGTCGCGCACCCGCGCTGGCACGCGTGGACGGCCCTCGAGGCGCGCCTGGAGGGCGACATCGCCCGGCTCTACGGAGAGCGATTCGCCCACTACTTGAACGGGCCGCCGGCCTCGGCATTCCTGGCCGATGGGTCTGAGGTCAGCGTCTTCAAGGGAGTGCGGCTCCAGTAACCGGGCGAAGGATAATGGGAACATGCCGCCTGCCGGGTGGGTGCTCTACGACGATGCCTGTGGGTTCTGTCGCCGGTGGGTTCCGTACTGGGGAGAGACGCTCAACAAGCGGGGCTTCAGCATCGCGCCGCTCCAGAGCGCGTGGGTTCAGGAGCGCCTGAATGCCCCCGCGGACGAGCTTCTGGACGACCTGAGGCTGCTCCTGCCCGACGGGCGCCAGGTGCGTGGCGCCGATGTGTACCGCTACCTCATGCGCCGGATCTGGTGGGCATATCCGCTCTATCTCCTGTCCGTCACTCCGCTGCTCTCACGTGCCTTCGATAGGGCCTATCGGAACTTCGCCGTCAATCGCTATCGCTTCTCGCGGGCCTGCGGGCTGCCGGGTCAGACGGGCACCACTGGCCCATGATTCTCGAAGTCGCCATCCTCAACGTGCGGCCCGGGCGTGCCGCCGACTTCGAGCAGGCCTTTCAGCAGGCGCAGCGGATCATCTCGTCGATGCCGGGCTACGTCTCGCACGAGCTCCAGCGCTGCCTCGAGGTCGAGAACAAATACGTACTGCTCGTCCGCTGGCGGCGGCTCGAGGACCACACCGAAGGCTTTCGCAAGTCAGCGGAATATCAGGAGTGGCGGCGCTTGCTCCACCACTTCTACGAGCCGTTTCCGACGGTCGAGCACTACGAATCCCTTTTTCTTGGCCCGGAGAATTCTAGCCGCCACAATCAGTGAAGGGGCTCCATCGGGCCGCTCGGCGCGCTCGGGCCGGCTCGCGAGGGAGGAATCAAATGCACCGAATCAAGCTGAGCGTCGCGCTTCTGGCTCTGCTCGTCACCGCGACCGCGGTTGCCCAGACAAACTCGACTGCGCCGCGCCGCTTCACGCTCCCCGAACACGGCCAGTTCGTGATTCAGGTTCCTGCTGACTGGAAGGGCGAGGTGAGTCAGCCGGCGAACCGCATGCCGCCGACGATCGCCTTCACCCCGGCGTCAGGCAAGCCCTTCCAGATCCTCATGACGACGATCTGGCCGGCGACGAAGGACCGCCAGCCGCAATCTCGCGACGAGCTCCGGGCCACCGTACAGCGAGGGGTCGACGGCGCCAAGACTCAAGCGGTCGAAAAGGAGCTTCGGGTCGTCGAGTTCCAGGGGCGGACCGGGCCGGGATTCTACTTCTCGGCGACGGATCGCGCGCCGAAGCCCGACGAGTACAAATTCCTCACGCAGGGCGTCGTTCGCATCGGAGAGCTCTCGGTGACCTTCACGATCCTGACCAACGACGGCCAGGAAGCGATCGTGAAGCAGGCGCTCGACGCCCTGAAGGGCGCCACTCAGGAGCCGACGGCCTAGCCCTCAGCCCCGGCGCGTGTACTTCACCACGCGACGCGGGCGTCCCCACGCGCCGGGCCGCACGACGTAGAGGTCGCCGCGCGAGTCGCCCCAGATGCCGTGGCACGAGCGGAAGCTCGGGTCGCCCCACTGCGCCAGCCGCTCGCCGTCGAGGGTCAGGACGCTGACGAGCCCGCCGTTGTGCTCGGGGATATAGACGACGTCGTCGGCGTCCACGTAGAACGCCGCCGGGCCGATGAGCTTCGTCCGCCAGATCTCCAGCAGCTTGCCGTCCTGATCGAAGATCTGAACGCGATCGTTCTCCCGGTCGCACACCAGGACGCGGCCGCGCCGGTCGATCCACACGCCGTGGGGCAGGGCGAACTGCCCCGGGCCCGAGCCCGGCTCCCCCCAGGAGAAGCGATAGGTCCCGTCGGCGGCGAACTTGTGCACGCGGGCGTTGCCGTAGCCGTCGGTCATGAACATCTCGCCCGACGGCGTCAGGGCGATGTCGGTGGGCAGGTTGAAGGGGCCGCCCGCGTGCGTGACGTTCCGGTACGCGGTCGAGCTGAAGTCGTTCGGGTCCACGCCGGTGTCGGAGCGATAGCCTCGGGTGCCGATGGTGCGCAGGAGCGTTCCCGTGCTCGTATAGAGCAGCATCTGAGCGTGGTCGCGGTCGACGATCCACAGGTTGTCGTCGGCGTCGGCACGGATCGTGTGGGGGAACTTGAAGAGCCCTGCGCCCCACGACGAGAGATAGTTGCCGTCGCGGTCGAAGACCACGATCGGGTGATCAGGCGTGCGGTTGAAGCAGTAGACACGGTCGTGCGAATCGACCGTGACCGCCGCCGCCGGCATCTGCCAGCCCTCGGGAAGCTTCGCCCAGTCGTCGTTGACCTCGTACGTGTACTTGCCGCTGCCGACGATCGTGCTCACGTGGTGACCCCCTCCATCTGCAGCGCGTAGAGCCGGCGGTAGAGGCCGTCTCGCGCGAGCAGCTCGTCGTGACGTCCAACCTCTGCGATACGCCCCTCGTGCACAACGACGATACGATCGGCGTTCCGGACCGTAGCCAGCCGGTGGGCGATCACTAGCACGGTGCGGCCGTGCATCAACTCGGCGAGCGCCTGCTGGATGATGAACTCGCTCTCGGCGTCCAGGTCCGACGTTGCCTCGTCGAGGATGAGAATCGGCGGATTCTTCAGAAATGCGCGGGCGATGGCGATGCGCTGGCGCTGGCCGCCGGAGAGGCGCACGCCCCGCTCGCCCAC
>JBKPCO010000190.1:0-13786 GCA_046727415.1 Candidatus Methylomirabilota bacterium | reverse complement strand
TTCAGCCAGTGCAGCCGCTCGAGACTGTCCGCCCGCCGCCGGCGAGTGGGCGGCCGCAGCACGAGCGCCTGTAATTGGGCCAGGCCCTGGCGCGACCACCGCGACGGGCCGAGGGCCAGCCGCTGATTCAGGGCGATCGCGTGCAGGCCGTTTTTGACCATCGTCCGGATGCGGACGAGGCGGAGCCGATGTTTGATGAGCGCGCGCCGGTCGCGCGTCGTCGGATCGGGAATCCACACCACGGGGAAGCGGTTGTCCTTCCGGAGGTCCCGGAGGGGCCGGGCAGCGCGGCGATCGGGTTTGATTTGGCGCACCACCATCGCGCGGATCTTCGCGGCCTCGCCGACGAGGAGCGTATGGCCCAGGCGCTGCAGAGTGCGTGAAACCACAAAGAGTAACCCGTGCTCTCGATGCCGACGGTGACGGGGGGAGACAGCGCGGCGTAGAAGCGCTCGACGTCGTCGCCGACGTGGGACAGCTCGTGGTCCCGGAGCTCGCCCGTGGTCGTGTTGAGCAGAGCGACCTGCTGCTTGCGCGTGTGCAAATCGCATCCGACGAGAATCATGAGTTCAGCCTCCATCGGTGTGACGTCGTGGTACTCGGCTCGGCCGAGGCTACCAGGGACGTCTGGCTGTTCTCATGACATCAGTAGCGCATGCTCGACCAACGCGGCCAACTCCTGAGAGCAGGGTTTGCGGCTCGCCTCCCTCAGAACGCGGCTGTCGGCACGCGTCGCGGCGGACCGAGCGCGAGTTCCCTGACTTAGCTCGCGGCTGGCCCTCCGGGCGTTGGCAAGTATTGTGCGGCGTTGAGTCTGATCGCCGAATTCTGGGGTAGTCCATGGGCGGGCCTCACGTTTGTTGGGAATCACGTGCCAGATTCACCGAAGTCCCGAAAACACCAATCGGTACGACTGCGCTAGACTCGTCGCGTGATTCTGCATGGCTAGACCGAGCTCCGAGAAGAAGCGCCCGAAGGCCAAGCCGGTCCAACCTCCGTTACCTGGGATGCCACCGCCCGATCCGCCGGGCACAACTCGTGTCCTCCCAATGCTGTTACGGATCGGCGACCGGCTGACCGACGAGTACGAGATCATCGGCCGACCCTACACAACGAACGCCGGGAAAGACGTTCACGCTCGCGTCAAGAAGGTTGACCAGTCCGACGTCACTGAGATCCGGACCTGGGGCGCGCACGAGCGGGTCAGCGTGAAGCGCGGCTGATCGGATGCCGCGGACCGGTTGCGCTTAGCTGTCGGTGGTACGCTCATTGACGAGGTGAATCATGAGAGCGATTCGAGTCGGGCTTCTAACCAGTGTGATCGTCACGATGAGCGCCGCGTGTACGAGCATTGGGGCCGATCCTCCGCTCGGCACGACAACTACGACCTTGATGGCGGGCTGGGAGCAGCACTTCAAGGTTGAGTGGTCTGTGGCCGAACAGAGCCCAACGACGCGAAAAGTCGCCGGCTACGTCTACAACCGGCACGGGGAGCATGCGATCCAAGTCCGTATGCTCGCCCAGGCCGTGGACCAGTCCGGCACCGTGACCGGTCAGCGCATCGCGTTCGTACCCGGAGGCGTCGGCGGAGCGGCAGGCGCCTATTTCGAAGTCCCGAATCTGCCCGTGGCGAGTACGTACCGAGTCAGCGTCTGGGCCTACACCTGGATTCAAGGGCCGAAAAATTGATGAGAGAGCGAAGGAGCGCTGGTGTCTAGGCGCGTCTGACTCGCTCTGCCTCCCCGACACCGTGGACCCGCGCGGGCGAAGGCCCTCCACCGGGTCCGCTCTACTACCGCCAGTCTTGGCGTCTCGGAGCCAACAAACGTAGCATCCGGGGACGCGCTCTCTGGGCCCTCCGCCGGGAGTCGCCGGCGTGATTCGGGCCACGACCGTGACGCCTCACCGACCCCTCGCGTCGCGCCGCCGGCACTGGTAGGATTGGGCGTCTTGAGTTTCTGGCTGAAGATTCCGAAAGGCCTCCGACGCGCGAGAACGCTGCTTCGGCTGGCGCCCGTGGCTCTCGCGCTGCTCATGGTCGACGCGACACCCGGCGCTGCGGAGTGGCCCGAGATCGGGCACTGGTTCGACGGGTCGCAGCCCTTCACGTTCGGTGTGGAGTCGTCGCGTTTCCGCGTCTCGAATCTCGGTACGCGGCCGGTCATCTCGGTCGACGACGCGAATCCCCCCAATCCAACCTACCGGATCATCGACACGGATCTCCGGGGGTCCGGTGTCTCTCTCGACCTCAAGCTTCGCTGGCCGACCGCGACCTCGACGGGCGCTCCGGGCTTCGGGACGGTCGAGCCCTATCTTTCGTTTGGGCCCATGCTCGTCGCGCCGGGTTCCGAAGGCCTGCGCCTGGGCCAGTCCGGACCGATGTCACTCGGTCTCAGCATGGGCGCGGGGCTCGCCTGGAGGTTCACGCGAAACGCGGAGCTATTCGGCGGATACCGGTTCATGCAGTACGGCCGGGACAGCATGTTCTCCCACGGCGAGCGCTCGTTCTCGGATCCCGACGGGACCGGCCACGACGTGCTGTACGGTATCTCCATCCGCTTCTAGAACTATAAGAGGATCCTTCCATGGACCTTCGACGGCTGGGCAAGACGGGTCTGACCGTGTCCACGCTCGGGTTCGGGTGCGGCAACGTCGGCGGGCTCATCATCCGCGGAACACCCGCGGAGCGCGAGCGCGGCGTTGCCCGGGCGATGGAGCTCGGAGTCAACTACTTCGACACAGCGCCGTCGTACGGAGACGGCCAGTCCGAGCGGAACCTCGGGCAGGTGCTGAAGGCTCTGCGCGCGCGGGTGTACGTCGGCACGAAGTTCCGCCTCGACCCGCCGGACCTGTCAGACATTCCGGGTGCGGTCGCGCGCTCGCTCGATGCGAGCCTCTCTCGGCTCGGCATGGAGCGCGTCGATCTCCTTCAGCTCCACAACCGGATCGAGCCGGCGCGCGGCAAGGGCGCCCTGAGCTTGACCGACGTCCTCGGCGAGGTCGTGCCCGCCGTGCAGAAGCTTCGTCAGCAGGGGAAGGTGGGGTTCTGCGGCATCACCGCGCTCGGCGAGACGCCGTTGCTGCACCGGGCGATCGAATCGGGCGCGCTCGACACGGCGCAGGTCTGCTACAACCTGCTCAACCCGAGCGCGGGCTTCCCGGTCCCCGCCGGCTTCCCGGCCCAGGACTTCGGCGGGCTGCTCGGGCGCGCGCGTCAGAACAACATCGGCGTCATCGTCATCCGGGCGCTGGCGGCTGGCGCGCTCAGCGGCGTGGAGACGCGGCATCCGGTCGCCGTCCCCTCGGTCGATCCGATCGCCACGGCTCCGGACTACCGGACCGACGTGGCGCGGGCGCAATTGCTCGGCGCCCTCGTGCGCGAGGGCCACGCCTCGAGCCTGATCGAGGCGACGATACGCCTGGCGGTGGGATCGGACGCGGTCTCGACGGTCCTGGTGGGCTACTCGAGCGTGGAGCATCTCGAGACCGCCGCAGGGGCGGTGAATCGCGGCCCCTTGCCCCAGGCCGCACTCGATCGTCTCGCCGTACTCTGGTCCGGACTCGCCGGGCGCTGAGCCCGGCGCCGAAGCTGTTCGCGCCTAGAGGCGGCTGACCCGCACGACCGCCCAGCCGAACGTGCGCACGCGCTCGTCGATGTCGGGTCGCGCGCGCCGGGCGGCGGCGCGCCGGTCGACCATCCACGGCGACTGCTGCTGTCGCCGCTCGTTCGCCCGCCGATCGAAGATCACCTCGGCCCAGTCGACGTCGGCGAACGCGCGCTTGAGGTAGCCGTGATAGCTCGCCGCGCGCCGCGACACCACGAAGAGGAGCCGGTGCCTCCACCGCTTGAGAACGTCTGTGACGTTGAGCACCCGGATGAGCTCGCCGACACTCGTGTGGATCACGCCCGCGTCGCCGCTGTCCACGCGGGCCACCATGCCGATCTGATCGACGCGCACGCGGCGCGTGCGGCCGTCGTGCGTCGTGAACTCGATCCATCGCGCGGCTGGATCATCCATGCTCTCCCCCTGAAGAAAACGGCGTCGGGGAGACACGCTAGCAACCGGGCTCGCCGAGTCGCGCAGGAATTCGAACACGCGAGGCGTTGGCGCGCGCGCGCGGCGGCGCTACCGCATCTGGGGCCTCTTCACGCGCGGCGAACGCGGCCGTTGACGAGCGCGCCCCACGTGGCAACGAGGAATGGCACCAGGTAGGTGAGGGGAATCTTCCACAGCAAGGCCCGAGGCCACGAGGCCGACAGCAACACGTCACCCTGATTGATGATCAGGAGCAGCGTGCCGACGACGAGGGCGACGGCGAGCGATCGCTCGAGCATCGGCCGGTGGCGAAGCGCGCAGCGCCGGCACTTCACGATCGTGCCCTCGCGCGTCTGGAAGATGAAGGCCGTGGCGCCGCCGCGGGCGGCGCCGCACGCGACGCAGGGAAAGGCGGCCGGCGTCTGGCTCACGGCTCGATTCTAGTCCGGCGTCGGGACCAGGCCGCAGCGCTGTTCGTGGCGCAGCCGGCCTCGCGGGCGCCCAAGTGTGGTATACGGGAGGTCGCGAAGGAGGCGTCACGTGACTCTCCGCTTCGGCCAGGAGGCTCCGGGCTTCTCGCTGCCGTCCAGCACGGGCGGCCAGACATCGCTCGCCGACTTCAAGGGCAAGTCGGACGTCGTGCTCGTCTTCTACTGCTACGACTGGGGAGGGATCTGAACTCCCGAGCTCACCGACCTGGGCCAGGTCGCGAACGAGATCGCCGAGCGGGGGGCCACCGTGCTCGCGATCAGCGGGGACAGCCCCTTCTGCCACACGGCCTTCATGAAGGCGCGAAGCTTTCCTTTCCAGCTCCTGAGCGACGTGCACCGCGCGGCCATCCGCGCGTATGGGGTGCTCGACGCCGACCGCAACGTCGCCTACCGCTCGACCTTCATCGTCGACCGGGCCGGCGTGCTGCGCTGGGGCCAGGCCGGCGACCGCGAGATGGTGCGCGATGGCCGCGAAATCATTCGCGTGCTCGACGTCATCGAGGGGCTGCGGCGAAAGCGGTAGGTTGCGCTAGATTGGAGGTATGAGCCTCCCGCCGCAGGAGGTCTTCCAGAAGCTCACGCAGAACCTCGAGACAGTCATGCGGGGCCAGTCCGCGACGATCCGCAAGCTCCTGGCGGCGTTCGCGAGCGGCGGCCACGTCCTGCTCGAGGATTATCCCGGCACCGGCAAAACGACTCTGGCCAAGGCGCTCGCCCGGTCCCTTGGCGCGCGCTTCAAGCGCGTGCAGTTCACGCCGGACCTCCTGCCCTCGGACATCCTGGGCGTGTCGGTGTTCGACCAACGCGATCACGCGTTCCACTTCCACGAGGGGCCGATCTTCACCAACGTTCTGCTCGCCGACGAGATCAATCGCGCCTCGCCGCGAACCCAGTCGGCCCTGCTCGAAGCGATGGCCGAAGGCCAGGTCTCGGTGGAGGGCAGCTCGTACAAGCTATCCGAGCTCTTCTTCGTCATCGCCACGCAGAACCCAGTCGAGTTCCGCGGCACCTATCCGTTGCCCGAGGCGCAGATGGACCGGTTCGCAGTGCAGCTGAGCCTCGGCTACGTGGCGCCGGAGGAGGAAGTCGAGATCCTCTCCGCCCAGGCGCAGCGTCACCCGATCGACACGCTGACGGCGTGCATCTCGATCGAAGACGTGCTCGACGTCCGGCGGCGCGCCACCGGCGTCCGGATGAGCGACGAGCTCAAGCGCTACGTCGTCGATGTCGTACGGGAAACGCGCGCGGCTACCGGCGTCCAGCTCGGCGCGAGCCCGCGCGCGTCGCTCGCGCTCATGAAGGCGTCGCAGGCGCTGGCCCTCACCGAGGGCCGCGAGTTCGTCATTCCCGAGGACGTGCGCGAGATGGCCGTACCGGTCATCGCCCACCGCATGGTCGCCGAGCCCCAGGCGCGGTTCGCCGGCGTGACCACCGCGGGCATCGTCGAGGAAATCCTCACGAAAGTCCCGTCGCCGTCCTAGTGTCGGCGACGCCGTGAAGCGACTCCTCCACCGCTGGTTCAGCTCCTTCTCGGCCTTTCAGTACCGGCTCGAGCGGCGGTTCACGCGCGCCGGCGCGCTGGCCCTGAGCGTGCTCGGCGCCGCGGCGGTGATCGGACTCGACACGAGTCGCACCGTCGGCTACCAGGTGCTCACGCTCGTCCTCGCCCTCCTGGTGATCTCGGCGGCGTCCAGCCTCGTCTTCCTCGGGCGGTTCGCCGCCCGCCGCGCCCTGCCGCGCTTCGCCTCGGTCGGGGTTCCGCTCAGCTATCGCGTGGCGATCGGCAACCTGACGAGCCGCCGCCAGGAAGGGCTCGTGCTGCTGGAGGAGCTTGCCGATCCGCGCCCGTCGTTCGAGGAGTTCATCACGGCCCGCGAGCCGGGCGAGGAGCGGCGGAACTGGTTCGATCGGCAGGTCGGCTACCCGCGCTGGGCCTGGCTCGTCTCGCAGAAGCGCGGCGCCGTCATCCCGCCACGGCCCCTGCCTCCGCTCGCGCCGGAGGCCGAGACCGACGTGACCGTCGAGCTCACGCCGCTGCGCCGCGGGCACGTCCGCTTCACGGGGCTCACGATCGCGCGACCGGATCCACTGGGGCTGATGCATGCGCTCAAGACCATCCGCCTGCCGCAGGCGCTCCTGGTCCTGCCGCGGCGCTACCCCATGGCCCGGATCCAGCTCGGCGGCTATCGGAAGTACCAGCCGGGCGGCGTCGCGCTCGCCTCGTCGGTCGGCGACTCCGAGGAGTTCATGGCGCTGCGTGACTATCGGGCCGGTGATCCGATGCGCCGCATCCACTGGCGCAGCTGGGCCAAGGTAGGCCGGCCCGTCGTCCGCGAGTACCAGGACGAGTTCTTCGTGCGCCACGCGCTGGTGCTCGATACGTTCGCTGCGGCGGACGCGCACGTGGTCTTCGAGGAGGCGGTCTCCGCCGCCGCGTCGATCGCCGTCTCGGTGGAGACGCAGGAGTCGCTCCTCGACCTCATGTTCGTCGGGCCTGAGACGTACTGCTTCACCGCCGGCCGCGGCGTCGGCAACATCGACCGGCTGCTCGAGGTGCTGGCGTGCGTGAGCGCGTGTCACGACAAGCCGTTCCGCGCCCTGCATCGCGCGGTGATCGACCGCCACGACGCGCTCAGCAGCTGCGTGTGCGTGCTGCTGGCGTGGGATGAGCCGCGGCAGGCGCTGGTCCGTGACCTCGAGGTGCTCGGCACGCCAACCCGCGTGTTCGTAGTAGGCGAGCGCGCCGCGCTCGCCGGGCTCCCGCCTCACGTCTACCGGCTGGAGGTCGGGCGGATCGGCGAAGGACTGGCGCGCCTGTGAGCCCGCCGCCCCTGCTGCTCGGCGCCGGGTTGATCTTCTGGGGGTGGCAGACCGGATTCCTCTTCGTCGCGGTCCCGCTCGCAGTGCTCATCGAAGCCGCCCGTGCCCTCACGTGGCGGCTCGACCTGTCGTCCACCGACTTCCATCGCGTGACGGATCTGTGCACGCTGCTGATCGTCATGGCCTGTGTCTACCTCTTCTCGACCACCGGCACTGCGCGGACTGCCGGCGGCCCGCGGGCAATGACGCTCTTGTTCCAGTGGCTGCCGCCGCTGCTCTTTCCCCTGATGGCGAGTCAGGCCTACAGCGTCGCGGGGAAGATCCCGCTGACCGCGTTCTTCTGGGGACTCAGGCGACAGGCCGCCCGCGACCCCTCGGCCGAGCCGGTCCCGGTAGATCTCGGCTACCTCTACTTCGCGCTTTGCGTCCTCTCGGCCAGCGCCGCGAACCAGCGCACGCTCGCGTTCTACGCGGGGCTCTGCGGCCTCGCGGGCTGGGCGCTCTGGTCCTGGCGCTCCCGCCGCTTCTCGCCGCTCTGGTGGGCACCGCTGGTCGTAGTCGCGGCCGTCGCGGGCTACGGCGGCCACATCGTGCTCCATCGCCTCCAGCAGACCCTCGAGCAGACGGCATTCGACTACATCTTCAGCCTCGTGCAGCGCGACGTGGACCCGTTCCGGGTGACGACGGCCATCGGCCACCTCGGGAACCTCAAGCTCTCCGATCGGACCGTGCTCCGCGTCGAGCCGGGAGACGGGCTAGCGGTACCGTTCCTCCTGCGCGAGGCGACTTACGACGTCTACAACTCGTCGACGTGGCTCGCCTCCGGCGCCGGCTTTACCGCCATTCAGCCCGATGCCGACGGCGAGACGTGGAAGTTCGCGACCGTGAGAGGCCCGGGCGCGCGTGTGACGGTCTCGGCGTATCTCAATCGCGGGCGCGGTGTCCTGGCGCTCCCGGGCGGGGCGTTCGAGCTCGAGCGCCTGGCGGTCGTCAGCGTCCGCCGAAACCGCCTGGGGGCGGTGAAGGTCGAAGAAGGCCTCGGGCTCATCACGTACACTGCGCGCTTCGGCCCCGACGGCCCGCTCGATGGGCCGCCGATCGACACCGATCTGCGCATTCCCCCGCAGGAAGCGGCCGTCATCGGGTCGATCGCCAGCGCGCTCGGGCTCCCCGGTGCTGCACCGGCGGAAGCGGTGAACCGCGTCGAGAAATTCTTCCGACAGGACTTCAAATACTCGCTCTGGAAGCGCGAGCGCCCACGGCGCGGGACGGCCCTCGGGGAGTTCCTGCAGACCTCGCGCGCCGGCCACTGCGAGTACTTTGCCAGTGCCACGGTCCTGCTCCTGCGCGCGGCCGGCGTGCCGGCACGCTATGCCGTCGGCTACTCGGTGCAGGAATGGAGCCGGCTCGAGCGCCGGTGGATCGTCCGGGCTCGCCACGGGCACTCGTGGGCGCTCGCCTATGTGGACGGCGCCTGGCGCGACGTGGACACGACGCCGTCGATCTGGGCCGACGCCGAGCGGGACGAGGCGTCGATCTTCGAGCCCCTGCACGACCTCTGGTCGTGGGGCGGCTTTCTCTTTTCGCGCTGGCGCTGGAGCGAGGGGGAAAGCGGCGTTGGCGAGTATGCCCCCTGGCTCCTGATCCCGCTCGTCCTCCTGCTCGTCTGGCGTCTCTACTCGCGCCGTCACGTTCGCCGCGGCGACGGCAAGCCGCGCGAAGGCGCCGCGCCCCCGCTCCACCCCGGTCACGACTCCGAGTTCTATCGGATCGCGGGCCGCCTCGAAGCGGAAGGCCGCGGGCGGCGCCCGACGGAGCCGGCGTCGGCGTGGATCGATCGGATCCAGGCCCCGGAGCTCCGGCCCATCGTCGCCCTCCACTATCGGTACCGCTTCGATCCAGCCGGGCTCGACGCCGCCGGGCGCGCGGCGCTGAGAGACGGCGCCGAAACCTGGCTTCGCGACCACGAAGACGCCGTCTCCGCCGCCGGCAAGCCCGTGACCGGCTGACGCCGGCGCGCCCCCGACAGCGCGGCGATCGTGCTAGAGTTCCCGCCATGACATTTCCACTGGCCACGTCCACCGTCGAAGCGCTCGGTCTCGACCCGAAACCTCTGGCGCGGCTCCGCGAGCTGATCACGGCTCACGTCGCCGAGAGCCGCTATCCCGCCGCGCAGATGGCCGTCGCGCGCCACGGCCAGCTCGGGCTCCTGTGGACGATCGGCGACGCGCGGCTCGAGCCCCAGCGCGCTCCCGCGCGTGACGACACCCTCTGGCTCCTCTACTCGAACACCAAGGTGATCACCGCGTGCGCGGTGTGGATCCTGGTCGAGCGCGGGGCGCTCGCGTTCACCGATCGGATCGCCGACCACGTCCCCGGGTTCGAGGCCAACGGCAAGGGGGACATCACGGTCGTCCAGCTCCTGTCGCACCAGGGCGGGTTCCCGAGCGCCGACGTGCCGAAAGAGGCTTGGGAGGACCACGAGCTGCTGCGCCGCTCGGTGTCGGCGTTCACTCTCGAGTGGACGCCGGGCTCGCGCGTGCACTATCACTCCGGGTCCGCGCACTGGGTCGCGGCGGTCTTGATCGAAGCGCTCACCAAGACCGACTACCGAGCCTTTATCCGGGAGAACATCGCGGAACCGCTCGGCCTCGGCAACGACCTGTTCGTCGGCCTGCCCGACAAGGAGCACGCGCGCGCGGTCGACATGCACGAGCCCGCGCAGGACGGCGGCCGCCACGTGCGCCGCACCGAGGAGAACACTCCGGAAGCGCGGCGCGCCGGCCGGCCGGGCGGCGGCGGCTACGCGACGGCGCGCGGGATGGCGGCGTTCTATCAGATGCTGCTGGCGGGCGGCCAGCTCGGCGGAGCGCGCGTGCTCTCGCCCCGAACCATCGCCTATGTCACGCGCAACGTCACGGGCGACCGGGTCGACGGCAACATGGGCATGCCGATGCACCGCGGTCTCGGCCCGCACCTGCGCGGGACGACCGACACCATCCGGGGGCTCGGCTCGCTCGCGTCGCCGCGCACGTTCGGTCACGGCGGCGTCGGCTCCTCGTATTGCTGGGCCGATCCGGATTCGGGCGTCTCGTTCGCCTATCTGACCAACGGCCGGGTGCCCGACCCGTGGCACTCGGCGCGGCTCGATCGCGTCAGCAACTTCGTTCACACCGCGATCGTGTAGTCGCGGCCGGCCATGGCGCCGCGCTCGGTGCTGGTGACCGGAATGAGCGGGCTCATCGGCGGCGCGCTCCGCCGGCATCTCGAGGGGAAGTACGCGCTCTCCGCGCTGAACCGGCAGCCTGTGTCCGGCGTCCCGTGCCATCGGGCCGACATCGCGGACCTCGCGGCGATCGCGCCGGCGTTCGAGGGCGTGGACACGGTCGTTCACCTCGCTGCGCGCACCGGCTCGAGCGAATCGTTCGACGAGATCCTGCACGCGAACGTCATCGGCACCTACAACGTCTTCGAGGCGGCGCGCCGCGCAGGGGTCGCGCGCGTCATCTTTGCCTCCAGCGGCGCCACGGTCAGCGCCTGGGAGCGGGAACCGCCCTGGAGCGCCCTTGCCGCCGGACGGTACGACGAGGCGGGGCCGTTTGCGAAGATGACTCACGAGACGCCGACCCGCCCGGCGGGACTCTACGGCGCCAGCAAGATCTGGGGCGAGGCGATCGCGCGCCACTACGTTGACCGCCACGGCCTGTCGGCGATCTGCATCCGGATCGGGCGCGTCAAGGCGGAGGACCGGCCGACGGAGACGCGCGACTACGCGGTCTGGTGCAGCCAGCGCGACATCGTGCGGATGATCGAGCTCTGCATCGCGGCGCCGCCGACGCTCCGGTTCGACGTCTTCTTCGCCGTCTCCGACAACCGCTGGGGCTATCGCGACCTGGAGCACGCGCGCGCCGTCCTCGGCTTCGAGCCGCGCGACCGTGCGGAGGACCATCGATGATCCGCGACGTGGTGAGCGTGCGCGACCGGACCCGCATCCATTATCGAAAGCTCGGGCAGGGCCCCGGGATGGTCCTGCTCCACGGCTATCCGCAGACCGGCCACATGTGGCGCAAGGTGATGCCGGCGCTCGCCGACCGCTTCACCGTTGTGGCGCCCGACCTGCGCGGCTACGGCGATTCCGACCGTCCGGTCGGCGGCTACGACAAGCGATCGATGGCGGCCGACGTCGCCGACGTCATCCGGGCGCTCGCGATCGAGCCGGTCGTGCTCGTCGGCCACGACCGGGGCGCGCGCGTCGCGCACCGGTTCGCGCTCGACCATCCGTCGCTCCTGACGCGGCTGGTGCTGCTCGATATCGCGCCCACCTACGACGTGTTCGCGCGCACCGACCAGGTGAGCGCCCGCGCGCGCTGGCACTGGTACTTCCACCAGCTCCCGGATCTGCCCGAGGCGCTCACCGCCGGGCGCGAGGAGATCTACCTCCGCTACATGTACCGGACGTCCGCCTACAACCCCGCCGCTATCGAGGAAGAGGCGGTCCAGGAGTACGTGCGCTGCTTCCGCCAGCCCGGGGCGATGCGCGCGGGCTTCGAGGACTATCGCGCGGGCGCGACGATCGATCTCGAGAACGACGGCGCCGACCGCGACCGCAAGGTGCCGGCCCCGACCCTGGTGCTGTGGGGCGAAGCGGGAGGTCGCGGGCCGCAGGTGCCCGACATGCTCGGAGTCTGGAAGGAGCGGTGCGAGCGGGTCGAGGGCTATCCCATCCCCGGCTCGGGCCACTTCATTCCCGAGGAGAAGCCGGCGGCGGTCATCGAGGCGATCCTGAAATTCGTCGGCGCGCCCTCGCCGAAGGCCTGACGCCGATGCGTCTCACCAAGACGGTGGCGCAACTCTTCGAGCGCGAGCGGGTCTGCCGCGTGGCCACCACGGGCCTGCGCGGGATGCCGCATCTGGTCCCGGTGTGCCAGGTGGTGTCCAACGGCAAGATCTACTTTGCATCCGGCGACGACGGCCGGAAGGCGCTGAACCTCGCGGAGAACCCGCGCGTGGCGCTGACGATCGACTTCTACTCCGACGACTGGACGTTCATCAAGGGCGTCATGGTGCAGGGCCGCGCGCGGCTCCACCCACGCGGGCCGCGCTTCAGGGCGATCCGCAAGCTTCTCTACAAGAAGTACCCGCAGTACCCGCGCGAGGCTGCGATCTCGGAATCCGACTCCGTCGTCGTGGAAGTCACGCCGACGCGCGTCTTCAGCTGGGGCATGAAGGGCTAGTCGGCGACGACGACCCGGTTGCGGCCGCCGCGCTTGGCCCGGTACAGGGCCTGGTCGGCCGCGCGGATCACCTCCTCGGGCTCGGCGCCGCCGGCCTCCGGCTCCGCGACGCCGATGCTGACGGTGATGACGACGCGTCCCCGGCCCCCGGACGATCGGGCCGGCTTGGGCTTCAGCTTGGGCCGGTTGCGTGCCCGCACGATGAAGGTCGACGCTTCGATCGTCTCGCGCAGAGCCTCGATGTAGGGCAGGGCCTCGTCCACCGACTTGCCCGGGAACAGCAGGGCGAACTCCTCGCCGCCGTAGCGGAACGGCCGGCCGCCGCCTTCCGTCCTCGTGAGGGTCGAGCCGATCAGCCGCAGCACCTGATCGCCCGCCGCATGGCCGTGCTCGTCGTTGAGCTTCTTGAAGTGGTCGATGTCGATCATCGCGACCGTGTAGAGGTCGGGCAGCCGCATCAGCGCGTCGGTCAGCGCGCGGCGCGACGGCAGTCCCGTCAGCTCGTCGCTGAACGCCATGTGGTGCGAGGTCTCGATGAGCGAGACGACGAGGACGAGGCCCGCGGTGGCCAGGTACACCGTGCGCGCGGGGCTCCCGCCGTTGAGCCCGAGGAACGCGGCGATGAGAGCCCAGGCGAGGCTTGACTGGATGATGCTCGGGCTCACCATGAACCGCACCAGGGTAAGCCCGAACGCGGCGGCGAAGGCCAGCAGGGCGGGCTGCGGCACTCGCAGCCAGGTCCAGCCCGGCGAAGCGACGGTGTGCTGGAGCAGGGGCGCCAGGTGCGCGAGCTCGGGGCGCGTGAGGAGCGGCACCGCGAGCATCTGCGCCAGGATCAGGATGAGGACGGCCCGGCCGGCTCCCGACGAGATCGAGCGCTCGGTGAGCCAAGCCAGTAGGGCCAGATCGAGCGGGAGCAAGAGCGCGATGGCGGCGAACATGTCGGGAGAGTGGATCAGCGCCTGCTGGGCCGCGAAGAGGACCAGAAGCCCGATCACGAGCTGATGCCGCTTGAATCGCCAGCCGAGCAGGAGGCCCACGGCGAAGACGATCCACGCGTACGCGGGCGCGAAGGCGGCGACCGACTCCCGGAACGCCGCAGATTGGAGGACGACCGTGGCGCCGAGCAGCAGCACGGCGCCGGGCCCCAGGTGGGGCAGAAGTCTGTCCAGGAGCGTCCGCTACTGCGGCGGGTACCGGAACG
>JBKPCO010000189.1:0-13528 GCA_046727415.1 Candidatus Methylomirabilota bacterium | reverse complement strand
CGCGATCGCCGCCACGTCGCCGAGCGTGAGCCCGCGACCGGGCGCCCCGCGCACGGCGATGCGGCCGTCCTCCAGAACCAGATCGTCGGGCGCCGCTTCCAGCTGCGCGGCCGCGATGGCGATGGCTTTCTTGCGCACCTCCGCAGCGGCGTGAACCGCTGACGCGCTCGCCAGCACGGCGACACGGCTCGCGAAGGTACCAACGCCGTAGGGAATGCCGGCGGTATCGCCGGGCACGACCGTAATCTGCTCGATCGGCACCGAGAGGCCGTCGCCCACGACCTGCGCCAGTGTCGTCTCGTGCCCCTGACCCTGACTCGAGGCGCCTGAGAACACGAAGACGCGTCCACCCGGATCGACGCGCACGCGGATGCCCTCGTACGGGCCGAGGCCGGTGTCCTCGACGAACATGGCAAACCCGATGCCGATCGCGCGGCCCGCCGCCCGGGCCCGCTCGCGCTCAGCGGCAAAGCCTGGGGCGCCGACGGCCTCGGCGGCGCGCCGCAGGCACTCCGGATAGTTGCCGCTGTCGTAATGCCGGGGGCTGTTGTCGCGCGAGATGAGGCCGACGTCGTACGGGAACTCGTCGGGCTGGATCAGGTTGCGCTGACGGATTGCGACGCGGTCGAGCCCGAGGCGCTCGGCGGCGAGATCGAGCATGCGCTCCATCACGAACACCGCCTGCGGCCGCCCGGCGCCGCGCACCGGGGTGACCGGCACGCGGTTGGTGTAGAGCGCGGTGAGCGTCACCTCATAGTGAGGCACGCGATAGGGCCCGGGGACGCTGACCGAGGTGAGGATGGGTACGATCACGCCCCACGACACGAACGCGCCGCAGTCGTGCGTGAACGTGTCGCGCACCGCGACGATGTGCCCCTCGCGGGTGAGCCCCAGCTCGATGTCGTGCCACTGGTCGCGCTCCTGCGTCACGGCGGTCAGGTGCTCGCGGCGCGTCTCGACGAACTGCACCGGACGACCCAGGGCGCGCGCGAGAACCGGAATCAGGATGTCCTCGGTATAGACGATCGCCTTGGGGCCGAATCCCCCGCCGATGTCCTGCGTGACGACGCGAACGGCGTGCTCGGGCAGGGCGAGATAGCGCGCGAGCAGGCGGCGCAGGATTTGCGGCGCCTGAGCCGTCGCCCACACCGTGATCTGGCCGAGGTCGGCGTCCCAGCGGGCCGCGATCGCGCGCGTCTCCATGGCCATGCCGCCGCCGCGGTGCACGTGAAACCGCTCGCGCAGCACCACGTCGGCGCGGGCGAGCGCGCCGGCTGGATCGCCCACGCGCTGGGTGAACCGCGAGGCGACGTTGCCGCTGGGATGCACACGCGGGCCGTCGGTGCGCAGCGCATCGTGGAGCGACGCGACTGGCGGCAGCGGCGCGTATTCGACGCGCAGCACATCGAGCGCGTCTTCCGCCTCGGCGGCGCTAGAGGCGACGACGAGCGCCACCGGCTGGCCCGCGTACGAGACGACTTCCTGGGGGAGCAGCTCGGCGCAGGCCGGCGCGATCAGGCTCGAGTGCGGCACGAGGAGCGGCAACCGTCCCAGCGCCGCCACGTCGACGGGAACCTGCACGTGGACGACTCCGGGGCGGCGCCGGGCTTCAGAGGCGTCGATGCGAACGATACGCGCGTGGGCGTGCGGGCTTCGATGAACCGCGACGTGCAGCAGCTCGGGCAGTGCGACGTCGGCCACATAACGCCCGCGGCCGGTGACGAGACGCACGTCCTCGCGGCGCCGAACGCGCGCGCCGAAGAGGCGCTCACTCATGGCGCTCAGCCGCGCGCGACGTAGAGCGAGTTGGCCGGGTCGACGCGCTCGAACAGCTGGACGTCGGCGAAGCCGGCCTCGCGCAGCATCGCCACCGCGACCTGATGGCCCCACGCGGTGCCGAGGCCCGGGCCCCCGCCCGCGAGCGACACGCTCATGCAGTGCATGGTGCTCATCGTGTAGAGGTACGGCGCCATGGGGACACCGACGTTATCGGCGAGCTGGCTCGAGGCCCAGACGTCGATCATCACGAACATGCCTTCGGGCGCCAGCGCCGCCCGGATGCGTCGAAGCACACCGGCGGGGTCCGCCTGATCGTGGATCGCGTCGAACGCGGTGATCAGGTCGAACGGCACGGGAGTCTCCAGCCGGCTCACGTCCTGCACGACGAATGACGCGTTGGCGAGCCCCCGCGTGGCGGCACGCGCCTCAGCGATGCCGTCTTCGGAGAAGTCGTAGCCGACGAACGTGCTCTTCGAGAAGCGCCGAGCCATCAGCGCGATGCAGTGCCCGGTGCCGCAGCCGACGTCCGCGACGCGGATACCCGCCTCGAGCCGCGCCAGGAGCCCCGCGGGCTTCGCGAGGTACGTGCCGAACAGCATCTCCTCGTATCGCGGACGGCTCCGCCGATCCATGAGACCGGTGAAGTCCGGCTGATAGGCGCTATACGGCACGCCGCGACCGGTGCGAAACGCCTCGGCGACCTCGGGGATGACCCGGTTCAGCAGCGGGAACATCTCCGCCATGCTCGTGAGATTGCGGCTCGACGATCCAGTAAGCCCTGCGGCGTGCTCGCGCGGCAGGCGATAGGTCCCCTCGGCCGCCGCGTGTTCGACGATGCCGCCGCACGTCATCGCCGCCAGCCACTCCCGGATGTAGCGCTCGCTGAGCCCGGTCTTCTCGGCGATCTCGACGCTGGTTACCGCGCCCATCGTCGCCATGGCCTCGAAGAGACCGACGCGCCGGCCGACCTCGAGCATGATGCAGACCGCGGCGCCCTCCAGATGGCGAACCATCAGCATCGTGAAGGCCTTCGCCTTCGCCCGGTCGAAGCTCGCTTCGTCAGCCATCGCCCCTCTTCATAGGCTCGCCTCGGACGGCGGGGCCCCAGCCCCGCGACGTCCTGCGGCTCGCACAACCGCTAGACCGCCAGGTATCCGCCGTCGACGACGAGCTCGGTGCCTGTGATGTACGACGCCTCGTCAGAGGCGAGGAACAGCACGGCGTGCGCCACCTCTTCCACGCGTCCCTCACGCTTCATCGGCACCGCGCGGAGCGACTTCGCACGCCACTCTGGATCGGCCGACGCCTTGGACGTGCGCATGGGCGGCATGATGCCCGGGTGCACCGAGTTGACGCGGATGCCGTGCTGCGCGAACTGCACGGCGGCCGACTTGGTCATGATGCGCACGGCCCCCTTCGACGCGTTGTAGGCCATGTGCACGCGGTCCTGACCCACGAAGCCCGAGATCGACGAAATGTTCACGATGGCCCCGCCGCCCGCTTCGCGCATCGCGGGCACCGCGTACTTCATGCCCAGGAACACGCCCTTGGCGTTCACGCCCATGAGCGCATCCCAGGCTGCCGTGCTGGTGATGTCGGGATCGAACGTGCCGCTGATCCCCGCGTTGTTGACGAGCAGATCGAGCTTCCCGAACGCGGACACGGTCGCCGCGACGGCGGCCTGCCAGTCCGCCTCGCTGGTGACGTCGAGCTTCACGAACCGCGCCTGGCCGCCGGCCGCGGCGATCTTCTCGACCACCTGGCGAGCCTCGAACTCGAGCACGTCGGCCACGACGACGCGCGCGCCTTCCCGCGCAAAGATCGTCGCCTCGCTCTGCCCCATCCCGCTCGCCCCACCCGTGATCAGCGCAACCTTCCCCGCGAGCCTCATGTCACCCTCCGCTTGTTCCCAGGGTCTACCCGCTGCGCAAAGCCTGCGAGCGGGGCGAGTATCGCAGAGAGGGCGCGGCGTGTACACTGCGGGTCCACCGCCCGAGGCAATGGACGGACAAGGAGACCACATGGCGACCTATGTGCTGGTGCATGGCGCGTATCAAGGGGGCTGGATCTGGAAGCCGGTCGCGGAGCGGGTGCGCGCCGCGGGACATCGCGTGCTCGCCCCCACACTCGACGGCTGCGGTGAGCGCCACGACCAGGTACGGCCGGGCATCACGGTCGCCACGCACGGGCAGGAGATCGCGAAGCTACTCTTCTACGAAGACCTCGATCGCGTGATGCTCGTGGGGACGAGCTCGGGCGGCATGGTGATTTGCAAGGCCGCCGAGCTGGCGCGCGAGCGTATCGCGCGGCTCTTTTTCGTCGACGCGCTGGCGCTGATGTCGGGCGAGCGGGTCGGCGACATCGTGAAGCGCGCGGCGCCCAACGACACGAACTCGATCACAACAGGCCCGACGAAGGCCGACGCCGAGAAGCGCCTCTTCGCCGATCTCGACCCCGAGACTCGCTCCTGGGCGCTGGCGCGCTACACGCCGCACCCCGTCGCGGCGCTCGAGGCGCCGGTCGAGCTCGCCAGCTTCTGGAGCCAGACCTGGCCGACCACGGTCGTCCGGTGCCGGCGCGCGGTGAACCCGCCCGAGGCGCACCAGCGCCGCACGGCCGAGCGGCTCAAAGGCGACTGGCACGAGCTCGACACCGGGCACTACCCGATGCTGAGCCAGCCGGAGCAGCTGACGCGCCTCTTGCTGGCGCCGCTTTCTTGACAGGGCCATTGTCGCGTTGCACAGTGCCCGGCGAGGCTTGGTGACATGAACGGCATCCACGACATGGGCGGCATGCACGGATTCGGCCGGGTCGACCGCGAGGAAAACGAGCCGGTCTTTCACGCGAAGTGGGAAGGCCGCGTCCTCGGTATCAGCCGGGCGTGCAGCGCCCAGCACCTCTTCAACATCGACGAGAGCCGCCACGGGATCGAGCGGATGGCGCCAATCGACTATCTTGCCTCGAGCTACTACGAGCGCTGGCTCGATCGCACCGTGCGGCTCCTGGTCGAGAAGGGTGTGATCACGCGCGAGGATCTCGAGCGCCGCATGGCCCAGCTGGCCGGCGGCGTCGATCCCGCGCCGCCGCACCGCGACCCGAAGCTCCTCGACCGCATGCTGCGCGCGACGAAGGAGCGGACCCACTTCCGTCAGCCCGGGCCGGCGCCGCGCTTCGCAGCGGGTGATCGGGTCTTCACGCGCACCGACGCGCCTGAGGGACACACGCGGCTGCCCCGCTACGCGCGCGCCAAGCACGGCGTGATCGCTGCCGTGCACGGCTCGTTCATCTTCCCGGACACGAACGCCCACGGCCAGGGCGAGCAGCCCCACGCGCTCTACAGCGTGCGCTTCGACGCCAACGATCTCTGGGGCGTGTCGGCCGAACCGTGCGCGCCCGTTCATCTCGATCTCTGGGAGCGCTACCTCGAGCCCGCGGGGGCCCCGCCCCGCAGGAGCACGTCATGAGCGACACTCATCACGACCACGGCCACGAGCACGGTCATCATCATCGGGAGCCCGAGTCGGTCCTCTCCCTGCGCGTGCGCGCGCTCGAATCCTTGCTGGTGGAAAAGAAGCTCGTCGCCAGCGACGCGGTCGACCGCATCGTGAGCGCGTACGAGGAGGACATCGGCCCGCACAACGGCGCCAAGGTCGTCGCGCGGGCGTGGCTCGACCCGGCGTACAAGCAGCGGCTCCTCGCCGACGGCACCGCGGCCATCGAGGAGCTGGGCTTCGGCGGCGTCGACCTCAAGGTCGTCGAGAACCGGCCCGGCGTTCACAACATGGTCGTGTGCACGCTCTGCTCGTGCTATCCGCACGCGCTCATCGGCCTGCCGCCGGTCTGGTACAAGTCGTTCGAGTACCGCTCGCGCGCCGTGCGCGAGCCCCGCGTGGTGCTGCGCGAGTTCGGCGTCGATCTGCCCGAGAACGTGGAGATCCGCATCTGGGACTCGAGCGCCGAGCTCAGGTATCTGGTGCTCCCCGAGCGCCCCGCCGGCACGGAGGGCCTGAGCGAAGCCGAGCTGGCGGGTCTGGTGACGCGTGACGCGATGATCGGCGTGGCGGTGGTGCGGCGTCCCGCGTCGGCCGCGCGGTAGGAGACGTCGATGGACACTGTCCCGAGCCGCGAGATTGCCGATATGAAGGGCACCGCCGCGCTGCCGCGGAAGAACGGCGAGCTCGTGTTCGACGAGGCGTGGCAGGGCCGCATCTTCGGCATGACCGTGGCAATGAGCCACGACGCCAGTTTCGAGTGGCGAGAGTTCCAGGCCCAGCTGATCGCCGAGATCGCCCACGCCGAGCGCGAGGGCGAGTCCACGAGCTATTACGAGCGCTGGCTCAACGCCTTCGAGCAGCTGCTCGCCGACAAGGGCCTGGTCGACCCGGCCACCCTGGCCGAGCGCACGCGCGAGTTCGAGACCGGCCGCCGCGACGACGTGTTCTAGCCGCCAGCCACGCCGCATAGAGGAGAGCGCCATGGCCCTCGATCCCCAGGTACAGGAAGTCATCCAGCTCGTCATCAAGTCGGGTCGCCCGGCGTACAACACGCTGTCGCCCAAGGACGCGCGCCAGCTCTTCCGCGAGACGCGCCCCGCCTCGACGCCCACGCCTCCGGAGATCGGCGCCGTCAAGAACGTCACGGCGGAGGGCCCGGGCGGACCGATTCCGCTGCGCGTCTACCGGCCGGCGGGTGTCGCCAGCGGCACTCCGATCCCGGCGCTCGTCTATTACCACGGCGGCGGCTGGGTCATCGGCGACCTCGACACGCACGACGTGCAGTGCCGGCAGACCGCCGCCGAGGCGGGCATCGTGGTCGTGGCCGTCGATTATCGCCTGGCCCCGGAGCACAAGTTCCCGGCGGCGGTGGACGACGCCTGGGCGGCGACGCGCTGGGTCGTCGCGCACGCAAGCGAGCTCGGCATCGATGGGCGGCGCATCGCGATCGGCGGTGACAGCGCGGGCGGCAACCTGGCCGCGGTCGTTGCCTTGATGGCGCGCGACGCGGGCAACACGCCGGCCATTGCACTCCAGGTGCTCACCTATCCGGTCACCGATCTTTCCAGCGAGTCGAAGTCGTACGGCGACTTCGCGGACGGCTATCTGCTGACGCGCGACAGCATGCGCTGGTTCAAGAACCACTACCTGAAGTCGTCCGGCGACGCCGACGACTGGCGCGCCTCGCCGCTTCGGGCTACGTCGCTGGCCGGCCTTCCACCCGCGCTCATCATCACCGCGGGCTTCGATCCGCTGCGCGACGAGGGAGCGGCGTACGCGGCGCGGATGACCGAGGCCGGCGGGCGTGTCGACTACGTCTGCTACGGCGGGATGATCCACGGCTTCATGCCGATGGGGAAGCTCATCGACACGGGCAACCGCGCCATCTCGCACGTCGCCGCGTCGCTGCGCCAGGCTCTCAAGTAGCCGGAGACCGCGGCTACGTCGGCAGCGTGAGGGCGACGACCTCGTCGACCGATTCGGCTTTGTCGAGATCGGCGACCGCAGTCACAAAGCGCTCGTACTGATTCGGTGCGATCGGCAGACCCGGCACGAAGCGGCGTAGCACCTCGGCGTCCCGCCGGAAGTCCCACATCAGCTCGTGGCCGTCGTATTCACCGCTGACGCGCCGGCCGTCGCGCAACGCCACCGTCAGGCGCGGCGCGAAGCAGTCGCGCCCGACCACGCCGAGGATCTCGACGCGCCGCTGGAGCGCGGCCACGCGCGCCGCCAGCTCGGCGCCCGCCGCGGCGCCCGCGTCGCGCGGGTCCTCCACGTTCTTCTCCAGCACAGGATAGTCGCCGGCGATCAGCGTGTAGGCGAGCATGTACGCGGTGCGGCCGAAGCCGCTCCCGTCAGCGGCCGGCGGCCGCGGAAATCGCGGCGACGGATAGAGCGTCTCCAGATAGTTCATCTCGAGCGTGACGTGCTCGATCTGGTCGGCGACCAGCTTGTGGCGCGTCACTATCTCGCTCGCCAGCCAGACGACCGGCTGATTGAAGCCCGGCGTCGGATACACCTTGAACTTCACGTGCAGCACTTCCCAGCGACGGCCGAGGTCTCTGACGATGTCGTCGAGGTCCGCCTTGGGCGGCCCGGTGAACGTGTAGGTCAGGGCGCCCGTGCTGCTGCCGGTGAACGCGTGGTAGAAGCCGCCCTCGCCCTCCAGCGCGGTCGGCGCGCCCTGGAAGCCCTGCGCGGCGAGGCTCGCCGCCCACATGCCGCTGCGCGCCGCCTGCGCCTCTGCGAAATCCGCGTCGCGCGCGCCCACACGCTGGCCCTCGATGAGGCTGCCCGCGAAGCTTGCCGCCAGCGCGATGGCGTTGCCGATGCCTGGAGCGTCGAGCCCGAGCAGCTTCGCCGTCGTCGCCGCGCAGCCGAGGATGCCGTAGACCGGACTCGCGCGGAAGCCGTGCGCCGGAGTCGACGGAATGAAGTCGCGCGCGCAGCGGCACTGCACCTCGTAGCCGGCGACGAGCGCCGTCAGCAGGTCGCGACCGGCGCAGCCCTGGCCTTCGGCCGTCGCCAGCCCGGCCGGCACGATCAGAACACCAGGATGGGTCAGCATGCGATACGAGTCACACTGGTTGTTCACGGCCACGGCGACCGCGCTGGCGAAGGCCGCGCCCGGGCGGGTCACGCGCGAGCCGTCGACCCAGAGCGTCGCCCCCTGCCCCGCGCCGACGCGGCGCACACCGAGGCGCTCGTGCTCGAGCACGGCGCGCCGGGCCGCCTGCGAGCGCTCGGCCTGCGCGCCCGCGAGACCCACGGTGACGGCGTGGTTCACGAGGGCCTTTCCCTTGTCGACGACGGCGGGCGGCAGATCCTCGAAGCGCAGCGCGGCGACGAATTCTCCGAGCCGAAGGGCGAGCGGCGTCTTTTCCATAATCTGTAGCCGCGCCTCGGCCGGCGGGGCCCCAGCCCCGCGACGGCCTGCAGCGCGCACTACGGCTGGAGCATAATACGGCGCATGCGACCCCGTGAGGAGACCATCTCAGTCGGCGGTACCGGCGTACACACGTGGATCGGTGGTCAGGGCGCGCCGCTGCTGGTGCTGCACGGCGCCGGCGGTAACCGCGGCTGGACGCGCTGGCTCGATCAGGTTTCCGAGCGCTTCACCGTGTGGGCGCCGACGCACCCGGGGTTCGGGCGCTCTGCCGACGCCGACTGGATGGGCGGCATCGACGACCTGGCCCGGTTCCATCTCTGGTTCATCGAAGCCGCCGGACTCGGCCGGCCGCATCTCCTGGGCCACTCGATCGGCGGATGGACCGCGGCGGAGATGGCGACGATGAGCCCGGGCGCGATCGACCGGCTGATCCTGGTGGCGCCGGTCGGTCTCAAGCCCGAGCAGGGCGAGATCCTCGACGTGTTCTATTACTCGCCGCCGCAGCTCCTCACCATGACCGTGCATGATCCGAAGACCGTCCCCGAGTGGAACGAGCTCTATGGCCGGGCGCCGACGCCCGCCGAGATCGAGGTCGCGACGCGCAACCGCGAGATGGCGGCGCGCCTGACGTGGAAGCCGTACATGCACAACCCTCGGCTCGGCCACTTCCTGCCGCGGGTGACGAATCGCACGCTGATCATCTGGGGCCGCGAGGACCGGATCGTCCCGGTCGAGTGCGGCGAGCAGTATCGCCGGCTCCTGCCCAACGCGACCCTGACCGTGCTCGAGCGCTGCGGCCACCTGCCGCCCATCGAGCAGCCCGACCAATTCGCACGTCTGGTCCTCGACTTCCTGGAAGGAGCGTCGCGGCGATGAAGCTCTACTACTTCAGCGAGATGCCGCACCATGAGTTCCCGGATGAGGAGGGCGACAAGTATCCGTCGCTCCGGCTCGAGTTCCCCAATCGCTTCTTCGACCGGGAGAAGGCCGCGGCGAACTACCAGCGATACCTGACCGAGTACGAGTTCGCCGACCAGGCCGGGTTCGAAGGCCTGATGATCAACGAGCACCACTCGACGCCCTCGTGCGTGAACGTCGGCGTCAACATGACGGCGGCGGTGCTCGGACGCATCACGCGGCGGGCGAAGATCCTGCTGCTCGGCAACATTCTTCCGGTCGAGGAAAATCCCGTCCGCCTGGCCGAGCAGCTGGCCATGGCCGACCTCATTTCGGGCGGCCGCGTGCTCTCGGGATTCGTGCGCGGCATCGGTGTCGAGACCTGGTGGTCCAATACGAACCCCGTTCACAACCGGGAGCGCTTCGAGGAGTGCCACGATCTCATCCTCAAGTGCTGGACATCGCCGGGACCGTTCCGCTGGGAAGGCAAGCACTACCATTTCCGTCACGTCAATCCCTGGTGCCTTCCGCTCCAGAAGCCGCACCCGCCGATCTGGACTCCGGGCACCGCGAGCCCCGAGACGGCGATCTGGGCCGGGCGGCGCGGCTACACCTACGTTCCGTTCCTGGTGCCGCCCGAGATCGCCCGCGAGCTGTTCGACTATTACCGGCAGGGCGCCGCCGAAGTCGGGCGCACGGTAACGCCGGACAACCTCGGCTTCCTCATCTGCGCCGTCACGGCGGACACGAAAGAGAAAGCCGTCGAGGCCGGACGGCACTTCGTGTGGCGCATGGGCCCGACGCTGCGCGCGCCCGCGGAGTTCATGGCCCCGGTAGGAATGCGCTCGCGTGCCGGCGCCCAGTTCGCGCTGCGGGCGCGACCCCGCTCGCTGGCGAGCATGAGCTATCAGGAGCTGCTGGACGGCCAGTTCATCATCGCCGGAACGCCGGACGAGGTGAGCGATCGCTTCGCCCGCGTCCAGCGCGAGCTCGGTATTGGCCACCTTCTGCTGGAAGCTCAGGAATCGCGCATGGACCACCCGACGACGATGCGGTCGATCGAGCTGATGGGGGCGAAGGTCGTCCCGGCGGTGGCCGGGCTCTAGCCACTCTACCGGCGCTTCGTCTCGAAGAACTCTCGCAGGAGCGCGCCGCACTCGTCAGCGAGCACGCCGCCCAACGCCTCCACTCGGTGGTTCAGGCGAGGGTCGTCGAGCAGGCGATAGAGCGATTCGATCGCGCCCGCCCGCGGGTCTGGCGCGCCGTACACGACCCGCGCCAGACGCGCCTGGATCACCGCGCCGCAGCACATCGTGCACGGCTCGAGCGTCGAGAAGAGCGTCGCGTCGGGAAGGCGGTAGTTGCCGATCTTCCGGGCGGCCTCGCGCAGGGCCAGCACCTCGGCGTGGGCGCTCGGGTCGACCAGCCCGATCGGCGCGTTGTGCGCCTGTCCGACGATGACGTCGCCGACGACGACGACCGCGCCTACGGGCACCTCGCCGGCCGCAAGGCCCGCTCGCGCCTCAGCGAGCGCCACGCGCATGAGGCCTTCGGCGTTCACCACGCCTAGGGGCTTTCGTTCTTGACCGGCTGCGCCGCGATGGGCTGCGTGCTGATCACGACGTACTCGTATGCCACGATGCGCTCCGGAGGCGTAGTGTCTTCGCCCCTCCGGCGCCTCCCCTCCGACGCATTGGCGATGATGAGAATCGCGATGAGGGCGACCACCACGATCGCGCCGCTCACGATCAGGGAGATGATGATCGGGTCCATCGCCTCCGCGCGGGCCGGCTGGGCGACCGTGGCCAGCAGCACCGCTACCAGCAGCACGCAGATCCATTTGGTGAACCTCACGCAATCCTCCCTTTCTCGGTCCGGCGCCTGGGGTGGGTGTGGTGCGCCCTAGAGATTCGAACCTCTGGCCTTCGGATTCGGAGGCAGGGGCCGGCGGCGAGCCGGTCTCTCGCCTCTCCGAGCACTTCGGATACAACCCAACGATTTGGCGAGCGCACCGCGCTGATCGTATCACGACTCCCGAAGACTCTTATCTCGCTCCGGGGCTGAAATCGCAGCTGTTGCGTTCAGCGCACATCCGCAAAAGCCCTACACGCGCTAATGGCCTGTCCGGAGTGCGGTGGCCTCGGCCTCACGCCGCCCACTGCGTCGCGCGCCACAGCGTGCGCTCCCAATCCGTGCCCGTCGCGCTAGTCGGCGAGCGCCATGCCGGTCGTGTAGAACGTCGCGCGCGAGCCGGTGACTGGAGGCGGCCGTATTGTCCAGTTGATTGGCGCGCATCTGGATGACCTTGCGGAGACGCCCGTCCCGTGTCGTCGCCGTGCTGTGGCGGCAGCGGGCGCCGCTAACGGGTACAATGCAAGCGGCGCAGCGTTTGAGGTACGAGGACTATGTCCCTGAATCGCATCCGGCTTGTCACGGTGCTCGCTGTCGTTTTGGTCGTGCTTCTCCCGGCGGCCCACGTGTCAGCCCAACTCGATCGCCTGCTCAAGGGGCTTTCCCAGGAGTCGGCGGGCGCTGATCTGAACGACGCCAAGATCGCCTCCGGGCTCAGGGAAGCGCTCAGGGTCGGCACCCAGAACGCTGTCATTCTCACCAGCAAGACGGACGGATACTTCCTGAATCAGGCGATCAAGATCCTCATGCCGGAGAAGCTCCAGACACTCGAGCAGGGGCTGCGAGCGTTCGGCTACGGCTCGCAAGTGGAGGAGTTGGTGCTGAGCATGAACCGGGCCGCCGAGCAGTCGGCGCCTGCCGCCAAACAGATCTTCGGGAATGCGATCGCAGCGATGAGCTTCGAGGACGCCCGCAAGATTCTGAAGGGCCCCGAGACTGCCGCCACCGACTACTTCAAGATCAAGACGACTGACCAACTGACAACGGCGTTCCGGCCGACCGTCGAGCGCTCGATGAGCAAGGTGGGGGTAACCCGCCAGTACCAGGAGCTACTCGGACTCGCGAAGGCGATCCCATTCCTCAAGGCCGAGTCCTACGACCTCAACACGTATGTCGTGAGCAAGGCGCTCGACGGTCTCTTCTATGTCGTCGCCGATGAAGAGCGGAAAATCCGGACCAACCCTGCCGCCCGGGTCACCGATCTCCTCAAGGAGGTGTTCGCCAAGCGATAGTTGGAGTGCGGCTACCATCCTCGATCCCGAACCTGTCATTCGTCTCCGGGCTAAGCTGGAGGACTTCCACTTCACGACCTGCGCCACACCTTACCTTGGCGATGGTGGTGCGCTACGCTCACCTGAGCCCGGAACATCGTCGCAGAGCCGTCGCTCGCCTCGATGCCGCCCTACCGAGCGTGAGTTCAGCGCAGTCTCAGGGCAAGAGGGTGTTGCGGCTCTGTAAGTGTGGTGCGCCCTAGAGGATTCGAACCTCTGGCCTTCGGATTCGTAGTCGAGGGCCGGTGATGAGCCGGCCCTCTCTTCCTTCCACGTACTTACGGGCAACCGCGTGTTTTCCCTACGCGTTCGCCGGCGAATAGCCCGCGACACAGACGCATTCTCACGACAGGTGCGGACGCGAGATCACGCCGCTCCCGCAACCGTTCAGCGCAAAACAACGCAAGCGCATCCGGACCTCGCTCTGCGGATCAGTCTGTTCCGATTACTTCCGCTTTTTTCGCCACCGAGCCATGACAGCCCGGCGAGCGATCTCACTTCGTTCTTCGGGCGATACGCCTTCCCACCGTGCCTTGCCACCTTTGGGACCGCCCTTGGGACCGCCTTTTTTGCCGCCCCTCCGACCCATCTCACGGAAGAAGTCCAAGGCTTTCGAGTCGAGCAAAGCTTTGGACCGCTTGGGTGCCTTCTTCGCCATGCCGGATGACAAGCATAACGCCGGACTTGCAGTCCCCCGCGTCGAGCCCCCGTAGTCAGTTGCCGGCTCACCAACTGGGAAGGGGTTCCCTTATACAAGATTCGGGGTTTCTCGTATAATGGTTCAGGAG
>JBKPCO010000188.1:0-11906 GCA_046727415.1 Candidatus Methylomirabilota bacterium | reverse complement strand
GTGTTGATCAGGATCGCGCTGCGCTTCATCGTCTCGAACTCGCGCGCGCCCATCATGCCGCGAGTCGCGTCGCTGAGCGGCACGTGGAGGCTGACGATGTCCGAGGTGCGCAAGAGCTCGGGGAAGAGCACGAAGCGCACGCCCAGCGCATCCTCGGCGTCCTCGGTCAGCCGGATGATGTCGTAGTACTGCACGTGCATGTCGAACGCCTGCGCGCGCGCCGCGACCTTCTTGCCGATCGTGCCGAGCCCGACGATGCCCAGCGTCTTGCCGGCCAGCTCGTACATCCGCGTCTGCGAGAAATCGCCCACGCGCCACTTGCCGGTGATGACGTTGTGGTGATGCCAAGCGAGCTTCCGGGAGACGGCCAGCATGAGCATCAGGGTGTGCTCGGCGACCGCGACCGAATTGGACCCGCCGTTGTTGGCGACCGGAACCCCCGCCCGGCGCGCTGCCGCGATGTCGAGGCGATCGTAACCGGCGCTGATGAGCTGGATGAGCTTCAGCTTCGGGGCGCCGCGATAGAAGGCGTCGCCCAGGTTCTCGCGCGCGAAGCCCACGAGGTACTCGGCGTCCTTCATGGCAGCGGGGAACTCCGGCGTGCCCTGATCGGCGATCTCGAGCTCGAACCCGGCGGGCACGAGCGAGCGGGCGATGTCGACGAGCGCGGCTGGGAGCTTGGGGGAGAGAACGATCTTGGTGGCCACGGCGGTCTCCTTAATAGCCGCGCCTCGGCCGGCGGGGCCCCAGCCCCGAGACGGCCTGCGGCGCGCACTCCTGCGGGTTACCGGAGCTTCTTCATGTCCTCGGGAAAGTTCGACGTGAACGAGTACGACTTGACCGTGCCGTTGGCGTTGAAGCGCACGGACAGGTCCTTGCTGGTGGTCGCCGACCCGCCCCGCTGGGCGTAGAACCAGCGCCAGGTCTGGTCGCCGTTGTCGATCCCGACCTGGTAGGGCTCGCCGAAGAGCGTGAGGAGCCGCGCCTTGTCCGTGACGTCGGGCTTGATCTGGGCGGCTTCCGGCGAGGGAAACTCGCGGCCGACCTGAAGCCCGGCGCACCCCGACAGGGCTAGTGCAACAACGAGGGCGGCGAGCGCGGGCTTCACGGATGGCGCCCTCACGCCAGCGCGACGACCCCGGCGGCGGCGAGGCGATCGATCTCGCTCTTCGGCAGGCCGAGCTCGCCGAGCACCTCGGCGGTGTGCTCGCCGAGCAGCGGGGCCGGGCGCCGGATCGCGCCTGGCGTGGCCGAGGCCCTGACCGGGAAGGCGAGCATGCGCGCCCGCCCGTAGCCCGGCTGCTCGACCTCGGTGACCAGGCCGAGGTGCTTCACCTGAGGATCAGCGAACACCTCGTCGAACTCGTAGATCGGGCCGGCCGCCACCTGCTCGGCCTCGAACCGCGCGACCCACGCGCCGGTCGTGTCCCGGGCGAGCGCACGCTCGACACGCGCGCGAAACTCGTCGTGATTCGCCACGCGGCTGTCGTTGGTCGCGAGCTTCGGATCGGTGGCCAACGAGTCGTCGCCGAGCGCCCGGCAGAAGCGCCCGTACTGGTCGGGGTTCATGATGACGACCTGGACCCAGCCGTCCTTCGTACGGAACGCCTCGGCGGGTGTTAGATACGGATTGCGGTTTCCGACGCGCGGCGGCCGCTGGCCCGAGTCGAAGTAGTGGGCGACCGGGTCCGGCAGCAGCGCGAGCGTCGAGGCGAGCAGGCTCACGTCGAGGTGCTGGCCCTGTCCGGTGCGGAGCCGGTGGGCGAGCGCGGCGCTGGCCACGCCGAACGCCCAGAGGGCGGCCGCCAGGTCGGCGACGGAGCCGCCGACCTTCGTCGGCGGATGCCCGGGCATGCCGGTGAGCGCCATGATGCCGCTCATGCCCTGGGCGATCGTGTTGTAGCCAGCCCGACGCGCGTGCGGCCCGGTCTGGCCGAAGCCCGTCACCGAGACGTAGACCACCGCCGGGTTCACCGAGCTCACGGCGGCGTAGCCGAGCCCGAGCTTGTCGGCGACGCCCGGCAGGAAGTTCTCGACGATGACGTCGGCGCGGCGGGCCAGCTCAAAGACGAGCTGGCTACCCTCGGTTTGCTGGAGATCGACCGCGATGCCGCGCTTGCCGCGATTGATCGCGGCGAACGCCGCGCTCATTCCGTCGCCGCGCCAGGCGCGCAGGTCGTCGCCGCGGCCGGGACGCTCCACCTTCACCACGTCGGCGCCCAGGTCGGCCATGAGCGTCGCGCAATAAGGGCCTGCGATCACACGCGAAAGATCGAGGACGCGGATTCCGTCCAGCATCATGGCGCCCTCAGCCTCGATCGAGGAAGCCCTCCGTCATCGCGTTGACCTCGGGGATGCCGGTGCGCGCGATGGCGTTGATCCGCGCCTTGACCTCGGCCATGGCCTTGAACGGCTTGGCGGCGAGCGCGTCGGCGTACGCGCGCACCTCCTTCGCGAGCGACGCGCCGGGCACGACCCGGTGCACGAGGCCCCACGTCTGGGCCTCGGCGGCCGAGAACCGCCGGCACTCCATGATGATCTCCTTCGCGCGGGCGGGCCCGACGAGACGCACGAAGCGAGTCGTCGACGCGACCCCGAGCGGCACGCCGAGGTCGACCTCCGGGATCCACAGCTGCGCCTCGGCGGCGGCCCAGCGAAAGTCGCACGCGAGCGTCAGCCCCCAGCCGCCGCCAACCGCGTGGCCGTTGATCATGGCGATCGTCGCCTGCTCCAGGCCCTCGAGCAACGTGTTGGCGCGCTCGAACAGCCGGCGGAACTGGCTCTTGCGCTGGCCAAAGGCCGCCCGGCGCTCGTCGGCCGACATCCCCGACTTGAGCCCGGCGTCGGCCCCCGCCGAGAACACGGGCGGCGCCCCGGTCACGATGACTACGCGCGTCGCCCCGTCGTCGCGCAGCTCGGTGAACGCCGCCGCCAGGTCGGTGAGCATCGGGTCGCTCAGCGAGTTGCGCCGGTCGGGACGGTTCAGCGTGACGGTCGCGATCGCGCCGTCGCGAACGAGCGTGACGTTGTCGTTCATGCGCGCGGACGGTATCACAGGGCGCGCGCCGCCCGCAACGGCGCCGGCCCCGCGCGCGGCGGGCTCAGGCGAAGAGGCCGAGGGGAACCGACGCGGCCCTGAAACCGGGGAAGAGCGGCGCGGCGGCGACGCCGAGATGGCGCGTCGCGACCTCGGTGAAGAGCGAGCGGAAGTCGGTCGTAACGGCGAGGTCGCGGCCCTCGAAGAGCTGATGCGGCGCGAGCCCGGGCCAGCGGCCGTAGGCGCGGCCGCCCCGCACGCCGCCGCCGAGGACGAGCATGGCGGTGGCGTGGCCGTGATCAGTGCCACGATTGCCGTTCTCGGCTACGGTCCGGCCGAACTCGGACATGGTGATCACGACGACGTCCGCCATCTTGTCGCCGAGATCCTGGGCGAAGGCCGCCAGCGCCCCGCCGAACTCGCGGAACCGGAGCGCCAGCTGGCCGCTCTCGGCGCCCTGGCCGACGTGGGTATCCCAGCCCTGCATGTCGGCGAACGCGACCTCGAGGCCGACGTTAGCCTTGATGAGCTGAGCGATCTGCCGCATGGCCTGGCCAAAGGGACCGCGCAGATAGTCGGCGCCGTGCGCGGGTGCGATACGGGCGACGTTTGCGCTCCGGAGCATCTTCACCGCCTCGAAGGTCTCGCGGCCCGTCCCGTGCAACAGATCGCGAACGCCCTGCTCGTAGAGCGCCTCAAAGCTCTGCCGCGCCCTCGGGTCGCCCTCGGCCCGGACGTCGAACCGCTCGATCGACTGCATCGAGATGGCGCCGACGTCGCCCTGGAGCGTTCGCGGAAGCGCTCCGCCCATCGCCACGGCGCGGAACGGGCTCGGGGCCTTCGAGCGCGTCCGGATCGCGCGCGCCAGCCAGCCATCGGGCGTGCTCTTGATCCCCGGTGTGCCGCTCTCCATGTAGTCCTGCGCGTCGAAGTGCGAGCGCGTCGTGTCGGGCGAGCCGCACGCGTGCACGACGGCCAGCACGCGGCTCTCCCAGAGCGGCACGAGCGGAGCGAGCGACGGGTGCAGCGCGAAGAACCCGTCGAGGTCGAGGGCGCGCTCGCTCTCGCCGTGCTTCGGCGGCTTGAGCCCGATCGAGGGCCGCACGACGGCATAGCCGGGATCGCCGTGGGGCATCACCATGCTGAGCCCGTCCACGGCTCCGCGCTGGAAGACCGCGACCAGCACCTTGCCGCTGGCCTCGGCGGCACGCGCCGTTCTCAACAGAAATCGCGGCGCCGACGCGTAGGCGACCAGCGCGCATCCTCCGGCCTTCAAGAACGTGCGTCGCGTGTGGAGATCGGCCATGGGCTTGCTCATCGCCGCTGGAACTCCGGCGAGCCGATCACCAGCGCCGCCAGCTTGGCGACGTCCGTGCTTGCCGGCCCGCGGTCGTCCGCCGACAGCCGCGTGATCTGCGGATCGGCGAGCTGAGCCGCGAGGACGGCGCGTGTCGCCGGTCGTGCCTGGTCGCCGACGATCGCGGCGAGGAGGCGGTCGAGCACATCCGCCGGCGAGCGCGGGTCACTGCCGGCGACCAGCGGAGCGAGATCGACCGTGACGTGCGAGTAGCGTCCGGAGACGAGCGCGAGCGCGAAGTTCATGCGGGCCAGCAGGGCGCCGGAATTCACCCACACCTCGGCGCGGTCCGCGTAGCCCGTCGGCGGCTGGGCCAGATACAGCGGCTCCCCGATCTCGGCGCTGGCACGGGCGAGGGCCAGGCCGCCCTGGGCGTCGATGCGGCCGCCGAGGGCTCGTACCGCGCTGGCCACGAACTCGAACGGCTTCTTGATCTTGGTCAGGCTCGCGTCCTCGCCGTGGAACTCGCGCGACGCGAAGATGACCCGGAGCATCGCGGGAATGTCCCCGCCACTCTCGGTGTAAGCGGCGGCGACCCGGTCCACCAGCGCGGGCGGCGGGGTGTCTGACACGAAGCGTCGCACGAGCTTGGTGGCGACGAAGCGCGCGGTCGACGGATGCTGCGTGAGGATCTCGATCACGCGCTCACCGTCGTCTTGCCCGCCGCCGGCTGGGATGCGGTGACCGAGCACGACCTTCTCGCCCGCGTCGTGCATGAGCGGCCGGAAGACGAAGCGCCCCTCGACCCGCGGACGATCGATCGTCCAGCCGGTGAACGCGCGCGCCACTTCGATGACGTCGCGCTGCGTGTAGCCGCCGTCCACACCGAGGGTGTGCAGCTCCATCAGCTCACGGGCGTAGTTCTCGTTGAGCCCCGTCCTCCGGCCGCGGTTGGGCCCGGCCGGAATGACGAAGTCGGCGTGGGCGCTGACCCAGTTGTCGAGGTAGAAGAGCATCGCCGGGTGGCGCGCGGTGGCGCGTACCAAATCGGGGAACTTCCCGAGCGCGTATGGCCGGATCGCCTCGCGCTCGTAGGCCGACACGTACCAGCGCACGTCGCCTTTGTTGGCGAAGACGTTGAAGTGGTTGAACCAGAAGTCGACCATGACCTCTTCGAGCTGGCGTTCGCTGGTCACCGCGCGGACGACCTTCGCGGCCTGGAGATCGGCCGCGATGCGCCCGGGCCGCTTCTCGGCCGGATAGCGCTCCTGCATCTCAGCCCGCGTCATCGTGCCGCTGGCGAGCATCTCGCGCAGCCTGGGATCGGGCCGCGGATACTCGCGCAGGAGCTCGGCGATGGGCATGCGCAGCGTTGTCAGCTCGGCGAGCAGATGCTCGGTCGCCGAGTCGTCGATGGTCTGCGGCCGGAGCTGGCGTTCGATCCAGGCCGACAGGCCGATCGCCCGGACGCGCTCGAGGTCGCCGGGCCGCGTACCGTAGGTGAGCCGGTTGAGCGCGCGAGCGATCTCGCGATCGGCGGCGAGCGACGCGGCGTTCGGCGCCGTCCGGCTCAGCGGCGGCGCGGCCGTGTCTCCGCCGCTCGTGGCCCCGCCGCAGCCGGCCAGGAGAACCAGCACGAGTAGCGCGAGCGCGTTCGTCGTGGTCACGGCTGGTTTCTCCGCTGCTGTCGCTGCTGGCGAAGCCGCTCTCGCTCCTCAGGCGACATCTGGCGCCAGCGCTCGCGGATCTGCTCGCGCTCTTCCGGCGTCATCTGGCGCCAGCGCTCCTGGTTGCGCAGGACGCGCTCCCGCTCCTCGGGCGACATCGCCTGCCACTGCCCGAACCGCTGCTGGATCCGGTCGCGCCGCTCGGGCGGCAGTTGCTGGAACCGGTCATAGGCCTTCTGCAGCTCCTGGCGCCGCGCCTCCGGCAGCTCGTTCCAGCGCTGGAAATCCTGGAGGATCCTGGCCTTCTGCTCCGGCGAGAGCTGGCGGAACCGCCGGTAGTTTTGACGCGCCGCCTCGCGCTCCTCCGGCGTCATCGACTTCCAGCGGCGATAGTTCTCGAGGGCGCGGGCGCGCTCCTCGGGCGAAAGCCTCTGCCATCGCTCGAGATTCCGCTCGGCGAGCGCGCGCTCCTCGGGCGAGAGCTTGTCCAATCCCTGGATGGGCGCCGTCTGGCCCTGGCCCCACGCAATCTCGACGGCCAGGATGACGGCCAACATCGGCAGCATCGCGAGGAGCCGGCGTCTCATCGGTCCTTCGCCTCGCCGGGCGTCGACGTCTCGCGCGGCGCCGGCGCCTCGAGCACCGGCAGGGCCTCGAGCAGGCGCATCCGCTCGAGGATCTGCATGCGCGTCAAGAGCCCGCGGTCACGCGAGAGGTCGGCATCTTTGAGGAGGTCGAGGTCGAGCAGCATCTGGGCATCCGGTGGCTCGGGAGCCCCGTCGGCCGCGCGAGCCGCGCGCGGCGCCGAGAGGCCGATCGTGCCCAGGAGCCCCACCGCCAGCCACACCGGCGTGCGCGGCATCGCTAGCTGGGACGCCCCGCGGCGAGCCCGTCGAGATTGCGGATGACGTCGAGGTCCTCGAGAAGATCGAGCTGATCGACCACCTGATACTCCTGCAGCAGGCCGAGCTCACTTCCGAGCGACGCTTCTTCCGGTGTGAAGGGCTCCCCACCCGTCATCTGGTATCCGGTCCACACCGTGACGAGGAGAAGGACCCCGGCGACGCTCGCCGACAGCGCCATCGGCACGGGGCGCCACCACCACGCGCGCCGCGCGCGGCGAGCCTCGAGCTTCTCGCGGAGCTCGGCCCGATAGCGGGCCCAGCTCACGTCCGGCGGCCGTCCGAAGCGCGCGACGTGCTCGAGGAGCTCGCGAAGCAGCTCGGTATCCTGCCGGCAGTCGGGGCACTCCGCGAGATGCCGCTCGACGCTCTCGCGCTCGGCCAGCGGAAGCTCTCCGCGCAGGTACGGCACCAGATCGGTATCGGGGTGCTTCGCCATCTCAGCGCTTCTCCATCGTCTTCTTCAGGGTCGCGAGCGCGCGGTGCAGGTGGACGCGCACGGTCGGCTCGGAGCACTTGAGCACCTGGGCGATGTCGTACGTCGCCATGTCCTCCTGCACCCTGAGCACCACGGCGGCCCGCTGGCGCGGAGCCAGTCGATCCACCGCGGCGCCCAGATCCTTCACCCTGCGCTCCTCGCTGAGCTTGTCCACCGGGTCGGTGACGGGCGCCGGCTGCCGCTCGAGGAGCGGCTCGCGCTCGTCGTCATCGTCACGCGCCCACAGCTTCCACCAGCGATTCTTTCGCTTGTGGTCGAGGCAGAGGTTGACCAGGATGCGATAGAACCAGGTCGAAAACTTCGACCGGCCGCCGAAGCTCCCGGCCGCCTCGAAGAGGCGAATGAAGGCCTCCTGCGAGACATCGCGGGCGTCCTCGTTGTTGCGCAGTATCGACCAGGCGAGGCGGTACGCCCGCTCCTGATAGCGAGACACGAGGAGGTCGAACGCCGCCTCGTCCCGCCTGGCCACGCGCTCGCAAAGCGCCTCGTCCGATGGCTCCACCCGGCTGTCGTCCTCTCGGCTCCCACCTTGTCACTCCCGGCTCTCGGGCCGCAAGCTCCCTCTACTGTCGCACGTCGCGGGCAAGCTCGCGCCGATCCTGCCTCAGATCGCGCCGGTCGTCGCGGCGGTCGCGAACGTCCTCACGAAGCTCGCGCCGATCGCCGGCCAGCTCGACGCGATCCTGCTTGACCTCACCGGTCCGGCCGGCCTGGCGGTCAGCCCGCAGCTCGCGGCGATCGCTCGCGAGCTCGCGCCGGTCCTGGTGGATGTCATGGTTGTCCTGCCGGAGCTCCCGCCGGTCCTGCCGCACGTCCTGCCGGTTCTCTCTGATCTCCCGCCCGTTCTGGGCGCCTGCGACGCCAACGCTCAGGGCTACCGCCGTCGCCACTACCGCCGCCGTCGTCAGAGGCTTCATCGGTCTCCTCCACAAGGAAATTGACCGCTTCGACCACTGTTTGATTGGACGGACGGACGGTCCGTTCGTTTACGGGGGACGGCCCATGAGAACGCGAGGCCGGGGGGAATTCCGGAAGCCCGGGGGCTTCCTTTAGATGGCGAGCAGCGTGCCCGTGATGTGCGCGGACGCCTCGCGCGCGAGAACCGCGATCGCGTCGGCGACCGACTCGACGGGGACCCAGCCCGAGCGATCGGCGTTCGGCATCGCCGCCCGATTCGCCGGCGTGTCCATGGTGCTCGGCAGTACCGCGTTCACCGTCACCCCGTGCTCGCGCGTCTCCTGGGCCAGGGCTTGCGTGAACGCGATGACGCCCGCCTTCGCGACGGTATAGGCGATGAAGCCGGCGGCCGGCGGCACGACAGCGCGCGACGCGACGACGACGATGCGGCCGTAGCGCGCCGCGATCATGCGCGGGAGCACCGCCTTGGCAGCGCTGAACGCCGTCGTCAGGTTGAGGTCGAGCATGCGCTGCCAGGTCTCCGCGTCGGTCTCGAGAAGCGAACCGCCGGCGAAGCCCCCGACGCCCGCCACGAGCACGTCGATCTTGCCGCGGGCGGCGGCGCTGGTGGCGAAGGCGGTCATCGCGGCGAGATCGCCGACGTCCACGGCCTCCAGGCCGAGACGATCGCGGTCGGCGGCGGCAACGCGCTGGTGGAGGCGATCGCGCTCCGCCGAGACGGCGTACGGGACGGCGACGGTAGCGCCGTCGGCGAGGAAGCGCAGCGTTACCGCCTGTCCGAGCGCTCCCGTCCCGCCGGTGATGATGGCGACGCGGCCCGCCAGCGGTCCCGGCGCGGTCACTCGCCGGCCGGGGCGCCCATGATCGAGGAGCGCTGGATGTCATCGTAGCGGACCTTCGCCACGTCGAACTCCTCGAGGTTCTCGCGTAGCTTCTTGAAGGTCTGCTCGAAGGACGGCAGGGTCTTGCGCGCGCGGGTAAGCGGCGTGGTGCGCGCGAGTAGATAGTTCTTCACGTACGGGTGATTGATCCCGCGCTTCTTGATCTTGGCGACGACCGTCGCCAGCACCGCGTCGGTCTCGCGGACGAGCTCGGCTCGCTCGGTGCGCGTCTCCAGGCCCTTCGGAAGCGTCTGCTTCAGGAACTTGTCGACGCGCCGGAGGATCGGCGCGAACGCGCCGCCGGCGAACCGCTTGTTCTCCTCGTAGAGCAGGCCAAGGGTGATGAAGTGCGCGGACTCGAACTGGAACGTCCACGCCTCCTCGTTGGTGTCGGGCTCCTCCTTCGCCAGCGCGCGGTACATCCGGATGACCTCGAGCGACTTCTCCTTGAGGTTGTGCGCTTTTTCGACGTTGAGCGGGAGGACCTCGAAGACCATCTGGGGCTCGACGACGAGGATCGCCGGGATGAAGTCCGCCTTGAGCTTGTCGAGGACCGTTCGGCGGTGGTTGCCGTTCGGTGTCCAGTAGACGCCCGGCCGGGGCGAGATGACCACGATCGGGTCCACGAAGCGGTCGAGGCGCTTGATCGATTCGGTGAGGCGCTTGACGTGGGTGGGCGAGAGATCGCGCTGATACGGACTCGCCTCGCACTTGCCGCGCGGCAAGAGGCAGAAGATCTGCCAGTGCTCGCCCACCGGCTCCTGATAGAGCGCCAGCACCCGGCCGCCGTCGCCCTCGACCTGCGCTGCCAGCTCCTTCGCTTCTTTTGAAGGCTCTTTGTCAGCCATCGCCGCCCCGCTCCAGTCGCTCGTAACGTTAGCACACCCGCCAGCGGCCGCCGCTCACGCGGGCGCGCCAGTCCGGCGAAACAGGACCATCCACTCCTGGCCCTGCCGGAGGCGTACGGACCGCGGCCGGTAGGCGCGCTCCAGACGGAATTCCCGCGTGAAGAGCCGGCGCACCTCACGCTCGGACACTGGAAACGGCGGGCCGGCGGCCCGGCCGTGCATGGGAAAGAAGCAGGCGAGCAGCCAGCCGCCCGGGCGGAGAATCGCGCCCATGGCGCGGACGTACTCGGCCCGCCGCTTCGGATCGATCGCGCAGAAGCACGTGTATTCCCACACGCCGTCGAACGCGCGCTCGTAGTCGAGCCCCAGTGTGAAGATATCGCGCTCGACGAACTCGGCGGCGACGCCGCCGGAGCGCGCCAGCGCGCGCGCCTCGGCGATCGCGGCCGGCGAGAAATCGAAGGCGACCACCGCGTGGCCGCGGCGCGCCAGATGGCGCGCGTCGTGGCCGCGCCCGCAGCCCGGCACCGCGACGCGCCCGGGCGAGAGCGGTGTAAGGTCGAGGAACTCGACCAGCGGCGGCGAGGGCTGGCGAAGATCCCAGCCGTCGCCGCCGCGCGCGTAGAGATCGGTCCAGAACTCGGGCGCGCTCACGCCGGCCATGTGAGCCCCTCGAAGTGACCGATCGCGCGCTCGGCGCCGGCCGCGCAGAGCTCGATCTCGGTGTGGGCGGTGCTCACACCGATCACCCGCATGCCAGCGCTCCGCGCCGCGCGCACGCCGACCAGCGCGTCCTCGAATACGAGACAGCGCGCGGGCTCCTGTCCGAGACCGCGCGCGGCGCGCAGGTAGACCTCGGGGTCCGGCTTGCCCCGGCGGACGTCCTCGGCGGTGACGAGGACATCGAAGCGGTCCCGGAGACCGATCCGTTCCAGGATCGGCTCGGCGTCGACGCGCGAGGCCGAGGTGGCCACGGCGCGGGGCACGCCGCGCGCGACGAGATCGCCGACGAACACGACGACACCGCGGACCGGCGGCGAGCCCTCGCGGGAGAGCAACCGGTAGTGGTGCTGCTTGCGGTCGGCGAGCCGGCGGGCCTCGGGCAGGGGAGTCGCCCGATCCAGGAGTAGCGGCACCGCTTCGACGCTCGGCCGGCCGATGGTGAGGCGCCAGAAGTCGGGCTGACTCGGCGTGACGCCCAGCTCGTCGAGGAGCACGCGCCAGGCCTGACGGTGATGCGCCCCTGAGTCCACCAGCACGCCGTCCATATCGAAGATGACGGCGCGCGTCTCCACCGCCTACCGCAGCCGGTAGAGTGGCGCGAGGGCGCGGAACGTCTCGAGCGCGGCGGACCGGTATTGCGCCGCGGTCCAGCGCGCCGCCTCGTCGGCGGGCACCGCGCGGCCGACGACGAACTGGCCGTCGCGATTGCGGGTGAGCTCGTCGGCGAGCTCGGCGAGACTCTCCGGCGTGAGATCGGCCAGGGGCGACGCCGGCTCGTCGTCGTGCTCGTTCTTGAACCACCCGAGGTGGTGCATGCGCCGCAGGACGGGACCCACCTTCGGCGCGTTCTTCTTCCAGGCGGACGCCCAGCGCCGCTTCTCGGCGTGCTCGGGGCCGATCTCGAAGAGGAACCGCACGCCGCCCCGCGAGACTGCGACCTTGAAGTGGCCGTGCTGCTTGTAGCCCCGCGCTTCGGGCCCGAACGCGACCCACGTGTCGTCCGGCGGGTTCACCGTGCGGCGGGCGTGCTTGGCCACGTGAACGAAGACCTTGCCGCCTATCGAGCGGCCGACCGCGGGCGCCAGCGTCTCGCCCATCGCGTCGAGCTTCGGCCGGACGCGGGCCCGGATCTCG
>JBKPCO010000187.1:0-17118 GCA_046727415.1 Candidatus Methylomirabilota bacterium | reverse complement strand
ATGCGCGGTCAGGTCAAGCAGTGGTGGGGCAAGCTCACCGACGACGATCTGGACCGCGTCGACGGGGCGATGGACAAGCTCGCCGGAGCGCTCCAGGAGCGGTACGGCTGGGAGCGCGACGAAGTCGATCGGGAGATCAAGAAGCATTTCGAGCAGTACGAGCCCGAGCGGCCCTCCCGGCGGTAGTCGCTAACAAACGCAGAGCGGGTGGGCCAGCCGACTGGCTGACCCACCCGCTCGTAGGTGCGTGACCGGCGAAGGCTAGTTCGCCTTGGCCTGTTTGACGGTCAGCTCGTTCTTCACCGCCTTCACACCGTCGACCTTGTGCGCCATCTCCGAGGCGCGCGCGGCCGCCGTGATGTTCGCGACCTGGCCGCTCAGCACGACAACGCCGGCGTCGGTGCGGACTTCGATCTTCTTCAGATCGGGGTCCTTGGAGAAGCGCGATTCTACCGACCTGGTGATCGCCTTGTCGTCAGCGGTGACGGCCTTGCGCGAGGACGCCGGCACAACCTGCAGGTCGTTCTTGACGTTCTTCACGCCCTCGATCCCGCGGGTCACCTCGGCCGCGGCGCTCTTCGCCTCATCCGAGTCGACCTTGCCCCGCAGGAACACCTCGCCGTTCATCGTCTCGACGCTCACCTCGCGGCCCTTCACCCGGCTGTCGGCAAAGAGCGCGATTTTGGTCTTGGAGGTGATCCAGGCGTCGCCGGAGGCCTCCTTCATGTCGTGCGTCGTCCCTTTGACCTTCTCCTCGGCCTTGTTCATCGTGTCGCCGGCGCTGACGCTCAGCGGCGCCGCGAGAAACGCCGCGGCCACGAGCGCGAGACCGGTCTTGACCAGATGGTCACGCATCGGTTTTCCCTCCTTGTGGTGGAACCGTGATTCACACGCTCGAGTGCATTCCACTCGAGAGTCCACCCCGATGATCAGCAATGACCTTGCCATAACGCCGTTGGGGCGTCGATCGGCGCTCTGCCGAGGCTTTAGCGGGCGGGCGCGCTTCCTCGCGCGGTGAACACCGGCGCCGCGAGGCCGGCAGATGTTACGCGCTGAGAAGGAATTTCCTACGCAGCCGCCCGCTGGTATCTCGCTTGCTCTCACCTCCCCTGTGGAGGGAACCGCGTTATGCGAAGAGGCTTACCCAATGCCCACATCCGCAGCGGCCTGGCCGTTCTGCTCGTCGTCGTCGCCAGCTGCTCGCGCGTGCCACCGCATCTCGAGCTGCCGCATCTCGAAACGCAGCAGCCCGCGTTCGCGGCCACGCTCGGCGGATACTCCGGGACTCCCGTGGTCGCAGGCAACCGCGTCGACATCCTGCTGAACGGCGAGGAGATCTTCCCCGCCAAGCTCGCAGCGATCCGGAGCGCCCGGCGATCGATCAACTACGCGCAGTACGTCTTCGAAAACGGCACGCCGGCGGAGGAAATCGCGGCCGCGCTCGCCGAGCGATGCCGCGCGGGCGTTCAGGTCAATGTGCTCCTAGACGCCGTGGGCGCGCTCGCCATGCCGGCCGAGCTTCGCACCGAGATGACCGAGGCCGGGTGTCGCGTCGAGAGCTTCCGACCCCTGGGGCCCTTTACGTTCGATCGGTTCAACAACCGAAACCATCGCCGGATCCTCGTCGTCGACGGTGTGGTAGGCGTGACCGGGGGCTCCGGCATCAGTGGCAAATGGAGCGGAAACGGCAAGCAATCCGGGCACTGGCGCGATACCGACGTCCGCATCGAGGGGCCGGTGGTCGAGCAGCTCCAGGGCGCGTTCGCCGAGAACTGGCTCGAGGCGACGGGCGTGGCGATCGGCGGCCCGGCGTACTTTCCGCGCCGTCGTCTCGACTCCAAGGGCGACGTCGACGCGCAGGTCGTCCGCAGCTCACCGGCCGGCGGCAGCACGGCGATGTACACGGTGTTCCTGCTTGCGCTGTCCTCGGCCCGTCAGTCCATTCACATCACGAATCCCTACTTCGTGCCGGACGACAAGATGATCGACACACTCTTGGACGCCGCCCGGCGCGGTGTGAAGGTCGTGCTCCTGATCCCCGGCGCGATCGACCACAACCTGGTGCGCCAGGCGAGCCGGTCCGAGTTCGGCCGACTGCTCAAGGGCGGGGTGCTCATCTACGAGTACCGCCCGGCGCTCCTGCACGCCAAGACGATGGTCATCGACGGCATCTGGGCGACCGTCGGGAGCACCAACCTGGATCATCGCTCCTTCGCCCTCAACGAGGAGTTGAACGTCGTCGTATACGACGGCGACATCGCCCAGCGGCTCGAGAAGGTGTTCCAGCAGGATCTCGCCAACTCGCGTCCCGTGACCTACCGGGACTGGAGTCGGCGGAGCCTGGCCAGCCGGTTCCTCGAGCTCCTCTCGGTGCCGCTTCGCGAGCAGATGTAAGCCGGCCGGCGCGCGCGCCCCGTCGCAGCCGATGGCCGGTCGCCCACGGGTCCTGTACACTCGAAAGTAGTGGTCGCTCGTACGGGACGACGCGCGGTAGTCCTGCTGATCCTGGCCCTGCTGGTCGGCGGCCCGGCCTCGCCGCATCCGATCGCGGCAACGCCCCCGGGCCCGACCGTCGCCGCGGGCCTGGCGTCCGCCCCGCACGTCGGCAACGTCTTCCGGAATCTCGATCCCCAGTACAAGCGCGCGCCGATGTGGATGCGGGCCCGCGCCTTCGTCGTGGGCGCGACCTGGCTCGCCTCGGAGCATCGGGTCGCTCCGCTCGCGCTGGCCACCCCGCGCCCGCAGGCGCTGCGCGACAACTCGAGCCGCGCGACCGTCACCTGGGTCGGCCACTCGACCGTCCTGGTTCAGCTCGACGGCCTGAACTTCCTCACCGATCCCACCTGGGCCGACCGGACCGGTCCGTTCAACGGGCTGATCGGCGTACACCGCTACACACCGCCGGGCATTCGCTTCGAGGACCTGCCGCCGATCGACTTCGTCCTGATTTCCCATGACCACTACGACCATCTCGACGAGGCGACGGTGCGCCGCCTGGCGCGTGCGTTCAATCCGCGCTTCGTCGTGCCGCTGGGCCTCAAGGCTTGGCTCGAGGACCGGGGCATCACGAACGTGGTCGAGCTGAACTGGGGCGAGTCGGTCAGGATCGGTGGCCTGGAGATCGTCTGCACACCGGCGCAACACGGCTCGGGCCGCACGCTGGTCGATCAGGGACGCCGGCTCTGGGCGTCCTGGGCGGTGCTCGGCTCCCAGCGCTTCTACTTCGCCGGCGACACCGGCTACTACCGTCACTTCAAGGAGATCGGTGACGCGCTCGGCCCCTTTGATCTGGCGGCGCTGCCGATCGGCTCCTATACGCCTCGCGCGATCGCGCGGCCGGTGCACATCTCGCCGGAGGAGGCGGTCCAGGCATCGCTCGATCTGCGCGCGGCCCGGATGATCGGCATCCACTGGGGCACCTTCGCCCTCGCACGCGAGCCCTACGACGAGCCGCCCTCGCGTCTGGCCGCCGAGGCAGCTCGCCGCGATATCGACCCGCACGACGTGTGGGTCCTCAAGCCGGGCGAAACCAGGGACTGGTTATCTTACACGGCGCCGTGAACATATTTCACGGCGCCGGCCCGGACCGGGCCTGAAGCTTCACTGATTCGCGCGCTTTCGGCCTGGCACCGCCCTTGCCACGTTCTCTTCCGTCATGCCCGGCTCGGTCAGGATCGCGGCCGTCGGCGACCTCCACTGCTCCAAGGCCTCGAGCGGCGCCTTCCAGACGCTGTTCGCGCGCGTTGCCGAGAGTGCGGACGTGTTTGCGATGTGCGGCGATCTCACCGACCGCGGTCAGGCGGAAGAGGCGCGCGTGCTGGCGAAGGAGCTACAAGCGCTGAAGATCCCGAAGATCGCAGTCCTCGGCAATCACGACTTCGAGTCCGACGCTGCTACCGAGGTGACGGAGATTCTCACCGACGCCGGGGTGAGCATCCTCGACGGGACGGCGCTGGAGGTCGCGGGCATCGGCATCGCCGGCGCCAAAGGGTTCGCCGGGGGCTTCGGCGAGCGGGCGCTCCAGGCGTGGGGTGAGGAGCCGATCAAGACGTTCGTGCGCACCGCCGTCGAGGAGACGCTGAAGCTGGAATCGGCGCTGGCGAGGCTGCGCACGGCCGGACGCGTGGTGGTCTTGCACTACGCGCCCGTGCGCGACACCTGCGACGGCGAGTCCTTCGAGATCTATCCGTTTCTCGGATCGAGCCGGATGGAGGAGCCGATCAACCGCTACGCGGCGAGCGTCGTGTTTCACGGCCACGCTCACAACGGACGGCCCGAGGGCAAGACGTCGGGCGGGGTGCCCGTGTACAACGTGGCGCTGCCGCTGTTGCAGCGCCTCTTCCCTGATCAGCCGCCGTTCCGGGTCGTCGAGATTCCGGCTCAGCCGGCGACGCCCGCCGCGGCCGGCCGAGGAGACGCCCAATGATGCAGGCGATAGCGCCGGAGTACCCGCCCACCGCGGGGAGCGCGGCGGCTCCGAACTCGCCGCAACATCGCTTCTACCGGCGAGTCCTGCGGGCGCTCAACGCGGCGGGCATCGAGTTCGTCGTCGGCGGCGGCTACGCGCTCGAGGTCCATCTGGGTATCGGGCGGCCGACGAAGGATCTTGACCTCTTTCTTCGCCCCAGCGACGTACCGTCCGCGCTCGACCACTTCCGGAGCCTCGGCTTCGGCGCTGAGCTGACATTTCCGCACTGGCTCGCCAAGATCACGCGCCGCGACGACCAGGTCGACCTGATCTTCAACGCGGGCAACGGCATCTGCCCGGTGGACGACGACTGGTTTCGCCATGCCGTGCCGTCGCGCGTGCTGGGCGTTCCGGTGAAGCTCTCGCCGGTCGAGGAGATGATCTGGTCGAAGGCCTTCGTGATGGAGCGCGAGCGCTTCGACGGCGCCGACGTTCTGCATCTGCTGCACGCCTGCGCGGAGACCCTGGACTGGTCGCGGCTGACCCGACGGTTCGGCCGGCACTGGCGCGTCCTGTTCGCGCATCTCACGCTGTTCGGATTCGTCTACCCCTCCGAGCGGCGCCGCATCCCAGAAGCGGTGATGCGACAGTGCGTACGCTTGCTCGATCTCGAGATGCGGTCCGCGCCGGCGCGGCGCATCTGCTGGGGCACGCTGACCTCGCGCGCGCAGTACCTGGTGGACATCGAGCGCTGGGGTTACGAGGACGCGCGGCTCGCCCCGCACGGCAGCATGACCGACGACGAGGCTTCCATCTGGACGGCTGCGATCGACACGGAGGTGAGCCGGCCTCTCGGCACACGGCCCGCCGACGCCGCCGACGACGACTCACCGAAGGGGGGAAACCACAATGCCTCGCTGTGACGTCTGCGGCAACGACTATCGGCGAACGATGGAGATTCGCTATCAGAACATTGTCGGTACGTTCGACTCGTTCGAATGCGCCATCCAGAAGATGGCGCCGGTGTGCGTGCACTGCCGCTGCCGGGTGATCGGCCACGGCGTCGAGCAGGGCGACCGCATCTTCTGCTGCGCCCACTGCGCGGAGATGGCGGGCGTGCGGCCCAGCGAGATCAACGCCTGACGCGCGGCTAGGCGAACCGGGGCATGATCTCCTCGCCGAGGACCCGCATGTAGTGGTGCTGGGTCTCCATGTCGGTGGCGCGGAGACTCACCCACAGCTTCCGCGCCCCCGCCTCGGCGATCTGCTCGATCCGCTGGATCCAGTCGCTCGCGTTGCCGGCCAGCGCGAAGCGATCGAGGGCATACCCGGTGAGGCCGAGCTGCTCCATCCGCCGGGGGTTGCGGCCCTCGGACAGGACGTGGTCGTAGAGCTCGTAGCCGTCGACGTATTCCTGGATCTTGCCGCGGAGCTCGTCGGGCACGTGCTTGCCGTCGAGCCCGAATCGCATGGAGTGATTCAGGATCGACGACACCGAGGCCTTGACGTTCTCGATCGCCCGCTCGCGATCGTCGTCCAGCGACGTGCGCGTCGTGAACCAGATGTCCACGTCGCCGGGGTTGCGCCCAGCCTCGCGCGCGCCGGCATGGACGCGCGCGATCGTGTCCTTGATGACCGCCGGGAGCAGGCCGGTCCCGGCGGTGACGCCGTCGCCGATCCGGCCACCCAGGTGGAGCATCTTCGGGCCCTCGGCGCAAATCGAGATGGGGATGCGCTGGCGCGTCACGGTCGACGCCCAGCGCACGCGCTGCGGCCGGCCCTGATAGGTCGCCTCGCCCTTGGCCATGAGGTCGCGCACGCACGTCACGTAGTCCTCGATGCGGGCGCGCGTGGCAACCTCGTAGCCGATGTTGAGCACCGCGCTGTCGCCGCTGGCCATGTCCATGAAGGCGCGCCCACCCGTCAGGCTGTCGATCGACGCGAGGAACGACGCCATCACCTGGGGCTCGCGGGTGATCGGGTTCGTCGGGCGCAGCCCCACGCGCGCCCGCGCCGAGCCCAGCGCGATCAGCGTGGCCCTCACGTAGGCGTCACCCCCGATGAAGGCGGTATCGTGCGTGGCGACGGCCTCGGCGCCATAGCTATCGGCCATCTTCGCCAGGTCGATGAACGCGCGCGTGTCCTTTTCTTGGAGCAGCGGGGTGCCCGGGCTCAGGCTGATGCCGAACGCGACTTTCATTTGGTGTCCTCGCGGTTGGCCACACGGGGGCCCCCGCTCACGTACAGGGTCTCTCCGGTCATGAAGCTCGCCTGATCCGACGCGACGAAGACGACCGCCCACGCGACCTCTTCCGGGCGGCCCAGACGCTGGAGCGGCACGTCGCGCGCGGCCTGCGCGATCATCGCCGGAGTCTTCCACACCTCGAGCACGCCTTCCGTCTCCACCGGCCCCGGCGCGACCGCGTTGACGAGAATGCCGTACTTCGCCCACTCGGCACCCATGCTCTGCATCAGCACGGCCGCGCCCGCCTTGGCGGCGGCGTAAGCCGCCATGCCGCGCGAGCCCGTGCGGCCGGCCGTCGAGGTCACCGTGATGATCTTGCCGGCGCGCTGCCGGATCATCACGCGCCCGACCGCCTGCGAGAAGAGGAACACGCCCGTCAGGTTCGTGGCGACCATCGCGTCCCATTCGGACCGCGGCAGGTCCTCCAGGGGCGAGCGGATGCGATAGCCGGCGTTGTTGACCAGGATGTCGATGCGCCCGAACGTCTCGACTGTCCGGACCACGGCGTGGTCGACCTGGCGCGCGTCGCCCACGTCGCAGGCGACGGCCAGCGCCCGGCGCCCCTCGGCGGCCACGGCCGTGGCCACGGGCTCGAGCGCTTCGGCCCGCCGGCTCGTCACCACGACGTGCGCGCCGACCCGGGCGAGCTCGACGGCGATCGCGCGGCCGATACCCTGGCTGGCGCCGGTCACGATCGCAACGCGATCGTGCAGCGTATCGGCCGAGAAGCCCATCGACCGGCTACTGGATGACCGAGTGCGCCGTCGCCACCAGGCGGGTGACCTTGATCTGCTCGCGGTCGATCATGGTCGGCACCTTCGGCGAGATCTCGTTCTTCCAGTAGTCGCTCTGGTAGACGAGGTCGTAGAGGCGCTTGCGCTCCGCCTCGCTCTCGAACCGGCGAATCCAGACGTACACGCTCTCGTCTTCCTCGCCGACGAAGCTGCCGAGGATCACCATGCCCATCTTGACCTGGAACGGGATGATCTCCTCTTCCATGCACTTGACCCACTTGTCGCGCTGACCGGGACGGATGTGGTACTGCCTGAGCTCGAAGAACATGCGGGCCTCCTGTGGGCTCGGACCGCGAACGTCGGTCCGGCGGACAAAGGGTACACCACGGCTCGACTCTCCGAAGTTACGAACTAGCCCTCGGAGTTATGATCCGGCCCGGTGACCCCAAACCTGCTCGCGCTCTCCCCGACGACCCTGCCCGACACGCCGCCGCTCGAGTACGTCGAGGCCGCGGCTGCCGCCGGCTACGACGCGGTGGGGCTGCGCCTCAGTCGCTCGCCGCTGTTCCCGTTCCATCCGGTCGCCGGCAACGCGGGCCTGGTTCGCGAGCTGAAGCGCGCCCTCGCCCGATCCCGCCTCGGCGTGCTCGACATCCTGAGCTTCTATCTGCAGCCCGTGACCAACATCGAGGCCTTCGCGGCGCCGCTCGAGCTGGGCGCCGAGCTCGGAGCGCGCTACGCGCTGGTGGCCGGCGACGACTCTGACGGCTTGCGCCTGCGCGACAACCTCGCGCGCTTCTGCGACCTGGCTCGCCCGTTCGGCGTGACGGCGGCTGTCGAGTTCGCCGTGATCCGCCCCCTGGCGACGCTTGGCCAGACGCTGCGGCTCCTCGCCGACGCCGGTCGCGAGAACGCGGTCGTCTGCCTCGACCCGCTCAACCACATTCGCGGCGGTGGCACGGTGGCGGAGCTCCGCGCGGTCAACCCGCGGCTCTTTCCGTACGCGCAGATCTCCGACGGCGTGCTTGGACCGGGCGAGCCCAATCCGCGAGAGCTCGGACGCATGAGCCCCAACCAGCGTCGCCTGCCCGGCGAAGGGATCCTCCCGCTGCACGAGATCCTCGACGCCTTGCCGCCTGGGCTGCCGCTCAGCGTCGAGCTGCCGATGCCGGAGGGCGAGCGACGGTCGGCGCACGAGTGGGCCCGCACGACGGCGGTGAGCACGCGTCGGTTCCTCGACGCTCACGCCCGCCGGTGAGCATCAGGGCTGCCGCGAGGCATTTGCCGAGACCTCGAACTCGTTCAGCCAGAAAATCAGACTCTGCGGCGCCCAGTACGACCGGTCCCGGGTCCGCAGATCGGTGAGCACGTTGCCGCCGCGCTTCTGGCTCTCCTCGCTCACCTTCTGCACCAGGGCGTCGATCCGCACCTGGTCGCTGAAGAGCGCCGGCCAGGCCAGCGCGCCCGGGCGCGCCAGGCTCCCGGTGATGATCGGGATGTACTTGAACAGATACCAGCCCCAATTATCGGCGTAGATGTGCGCTATGGGCTCGGCGCCCGGCGTCAGCCGCTGCTCCGCCAGTTGCTCCTTCGGCACGACCGTGAGCGTCGCGCAGCCGCCGAGCGTGAGCAGAGCGATCGAAGCGATGAGCACGCGCATGAGTGCACCTCCCTGGGTGTCGCGATCGGAGTGAGGGTTCGCGGAGTCTAGCAGACCGCGCGATGGTAGAGTCCCCTCCACAGGAGGACTCCATGAAGCGCAGCGAGAGCCGGATCCTCACCACCCATGTCGGCAGTCTTCCTCGGACTCCCGCGCTCCGCGATCTCCTGGTGAGCCAGGATCGCGGCGAGCCGGTCGACGGCGCCGCACTCGCCCGCGAGGCCGAGGCCGCCGTGCGCCACGTGGTGGCGCGTCAGCTCGAGGCGGGCGTCGACGTCGGCAACGACGGCGAGCAGCCCCGCGTTGGATTCTCGACCTACCCGGCCAAGCGTATGCAGGGCTTCGGCGGCGCCAGCAAGCGGCGCATGTCCCGGGACATTGCCGACCATCCGGACTACATGGCGCGGCTGTCCCGCATGCGCTCGGGCGCGGCGCGCATCAACGACGCGCCGCAGGCGGTGGCGGAGGTGGCGTACACGGACCTCACCGAGGCGACGGCCGAGTGCGACGTGTTCGCGCGCGCGACGGCCGGCGCCGCGAAGACGTTCACCGAGCCCTTCATGACGGCGGCCTCACCCGGCGTCATCGCGACGATCATGCTCGATGCCTACTACGGCTCGCACGAGCGCTACATCCGCGCCCTCGCCCGCGAGATGCGCAAGGAGTACGAGCTGATCGTCGCGCGTGGGTTCGTGCTCCAGCTCGACTGCCCCGATCTGGCCATGGAGCGCGTGCGCTTCTTCCAGGACGAGCCGCTCGACCGCTTCCTCGACGCAGTCGCCCTTCACATCGACGCGATCAACGAGGCGATCGGGGCGATTCCGCCCGACCGGGTGCGGCTGCACCTCTGCTGGGGCAACTACGACGGGCCGCACACCCACGACGTGGCCCTCGAGCCCCTGCTACCGATCATCTATCGCGCGCGCGTCGGAGCCCTCTCGCTGCCGCTCGCCAGCCCGCGCCATCAGCACGAGCTGAAGGCCTTCCGCCACCATCCGCTGCCGGCCGGCATGCTGTTTCTCCCGGGCGTGATCGACTCGACGACGAACGTGGTGGAGCACCCGGAGGTCGTCGCCGATCGAATCACCGCGGCCGTCGAGGCTATTGGCGATCGCACGCGGGTCCTGGCGAGCGTCGACTGCGGCTTCGGCACGTTCGCCGGCTCACAGCTCGTCGAGGAGAGCGTGGCGTGGACGAAGCTCCGCGCCCTCCGCGAGGGCGCCGACCTGGCCACGAAGCGGCTGTGGCGCTGAGCGCGCGCCCGCTCGACGGCAAAGTCGCGATCATCACCGGCGCGGCGACCGGCATCGGCCGCGCGACCGCGCTCCTGTTCGCGCAGGCGGGCGCGCGGCTGATCCTGGTGGACGTGCGCCCGGAAGAGCTGGCGCAGACCGATTCGGCGGTGCGCGAGATCGGCGTCGAGCCGGTGCTGGTGACGGCCGACCTGGCGAAGCCGGATGACTGCGCGGCGGTGGTGGCGGCCGCCGATCGGGCCGACGGCCGGCTTGACGTGCTCTTCAACAACGCGGGGGTCGGCACGATGGTCGTGGGCGGCACCGTCGAGACCATCGACCTCGAGCGTTGGAACCTCGCCCAGGACGTCAACGTCCGCGGGATCTACCTGGTGAGCCGGGCCGCGGTGCCGTTGATGCGCTGGTCGGGCGGCGGCTCGATCATCAACACCGCGTCCGTCAGCGCCTTTCGCGGCTCGGCGTCGCGGCCGAGCCACGCGTATGCCGCGTCGAAGGGCGCGGTGCTCGCCCTCACGCACGCCATGGCGGCATCGTACGGCTCCGACCGCATCCGCGTGAACGCGATCTGTCCCGGCACCATCCGGACGCGGCTCACGGCCGACATCATCGACCGGGTGGAGCGCGAAGTGGCCGCGGGCCGGCAGATCCCGCTCGGCCGCGTCGGCGAGCCGGAGGACATCGCGCGCTGCGCCCTCTTCCTTGCCTCGGACGACGCGGCGTGGATCAGCGGCACCCACATCGTAGTGGACGGCGGCGCGCTCGCCGCCGCCACCTGAGCCGGCTCAGCCGACGAACACGCCGCCCGACGGGTGCAAGAGCTCCCCGGTGAAGTAGGACGCATCATCGGACGCAAGGAACAACGCGGTCGCGGCGATCTCCTCGGGCCGGCCGTAGCGCCCCATCGGCGTGAGGCGCATCGCCCACCGAGAGCGCTCCGCGTCGTCGCGCATCGCCTTCGTCATGGGTGTCTCGATGAATCCCGGCCCGATCGCGTTCACGCGGATCCCGTGCGCGGCGACCTCCTGCGCCAGGCACTTCGTCAGCATCCACACGCCCGCTTTGCTGACGCTGTAGGGCGCGCTCGTCGACGGCATCCGCGACATGATCGATCCGAGGTTGATGATGCTCCCGCCCCGACGGTTCTCCATCATCCAGCGCGCCACGGCGCGGTTCGAGAACAATACGCCGTAGAGGTTGACGTCGATGACGCGCCGGAAGTCGGCCATCGGGATGTCGAGCACGGTGTACGTCCGGTATGACTCGGTCCCCGGCACCCGCGCGCCGCCCACGCCCGCCGCGGCCACCAGGACGTCGACTCCGCCGAGCGCGTCCACACAGCGCTTGACCATCCCGTCGTTGGCGGCCTCGACGGTGGTATCGACGCCAAGGGCCAGCGCCTTGCGTCCCGCGGCTTCGACCTGCCGCGCCGATTCTGCTGCCCCGGCCTGATCGAGGTCGGCGACGCACACGTTCGCCCCTTCGCGGGCAAACCGCAACGCGCACGCCCGCCCGATCCCGCTTCCCCCGCCAGTGATCAGCGCGACCTTGCCTTCGAGCCGTCCCGCCATGGCGCTCCCCTCCACGAGTCGTTGTCGCCCCGCCGAGAGCCTGCGACCTCTCCGTCGCGTCGTCAAGTCGCCGGACGGTTGCCTCGCGCCGCCGATGACGTATCATCGGGCCCGATGACCCGGACCCCAGGCCCGGCGCCCGAGATCCTCACGGTGCGAACGCATTCCCTCGAGATCGGCTACGAGGCTCACGGCCCTGTGGCCGGCACGCCCGTCATTCTGCTCCACGGATTTCCGGACGACGCGCGGGCCTGGGACGGCGTGGCGCCGCCGCTGGCCGCGGCCGGATACCGCGTGCTCGTTCCCTACCTGCGCGGCTATGGGCCGACGCGCTTTCTCGACGCGAGCGAGCCACGCATGGCCCAGCAGGCGGCGATCGGTCAGGATCTGCTCGACTTCATGGACGCGCTCGGCGTACGCGCCGCCGGCCTCGCCGGCTACGACTGGGGCGGCCGGGCCGCGTGCATCGCCGCGATCCTCGCCCCCGAGCGCGTGCGGGCGCTGGTCACCATCGGCGGCTACAACGTCCAGAACACGGTGACGCCGGCGCCACCGGCCTCCGCGGTGGCCGAGCGCTCGTACTGGTATCAGTGGTACTTCAACACCGAGCGCGGCCGGCGGGGGCTCGAGGCGAATCGCCGAGAGATCTGCCAGCTCTTGTGGAACGAATGGTCGCCGACCTGGCAATTCGATCAGGCCACCTTCGACAGCACTGCGCCCTCGTTCGACAATCCCGACTTCGTGGCGGTGGTGATCCACTCCTATCGCCACCGTCACGGCAACGCGCCGGGCGATCCCTGCCTGGACGCGATCGAGCGCCGCCTCGCCCCGAGACCGGCGATCCCCGTTCCCACCCAGATCCTGCACGGGGCGGCGGACACGGTGGGACCGCCCGGGCGTCACGAGGGCGAGCTGTCACGATTTCCGGCGGGGACCGAGCGCCGCGTCGTACCCGGCGTCGGTCACTTCATGCCGCGCGAGGAGCCCACGGCAGTGGTCGACGCCCTGCTGAAGGTGCTCCGCTAGGACGGGCCCATGCGCATCGAGGTCATCTGCACCGGTGACGAGGTTTTGACGGGCAAGATCGTCAACACCAACTTCAGCTACATCACGCAGAAGCTCGAGGACGTCGGGCTCGCGGTCCAGTGGGAGACGACGGTCGGCGACGACCGCGAGAATCTCCTGCTGGCGTTCCAGCTGGCCGGCCAGCGCGCCGACGCGGTCATCGTCAACGGCGGGCTCGGCCCCACCGTCGACGATCTCTCGCAGGAGATCGCCGCCAAGGCGGCCGGCGTCGAGCTGGCGCTGAACGAGGGGTGGCTCAAGACGATGGAGGAGTTCTTCCGCAAGCGCAGCCGTGTCATGCCACCCAACAACAAGAAGCAGGCGATGCTGCCGGCCACCGCCGAGGTGATCGACAACCCGATCGGCACCGCGTGCGGCTTCGCGCTCGACATCGGCCGGGCGCGCTTCTTCTTCACGCCGGGGGTGCCGCGCGAGCTCCGGCGCATGCTTGAAGAGCAAATCATCCCGCGGCTGCTCGCGAAGAGCGGCCTGCAGACGGCGATTCACCTGAAGCGATTCCATTCGTACGGCCTGGGCGAGTCGCATGTCGACCAGCTCCTCACCGGCGTGGAGGAGCTCGCGGCGGACGGCAGCGTCAAGCTCGGCTTCCGCGCCCACTACCCGCAGCTCGAGACCAAGCTGACGGTGCGCGGCAAGGACATGAACGACATGCGCAAGAAGCTCGAGCCGGTCGAGCGCGAGGTGCGCAAGCGCTTGGGCAACTTCATCATGGCCGAGGACGACCAGACGCTGGAGAGCGTCATCCTGGCCGAGCTGACGAAGCGTCAGGGCTCGCTCGCGATCGTCGAGACGTTCACCGGCGGGCACATCACCGCTCGCCTCGCGCCGATCCCCGGCGCGGAAAAGATCGTCCGGCGCGGCATCGTCTCGCGCGACCTCGGCGAGGTCTACGCGAGCGTCGGCCTCGAGGGCCCGCCCCCGGCGGGCGAGGTGACGCGCGAGACGGCCGACGCGGTGGCGCAGGCCGCGCGGCGCCGGACCGGCGCCACCCACGCGCTGGCGGTGCTGATCGATCTCGACGACGGCCCTGACCGGATCGACTTTGGCGGCACCATCTGCCTGGCCATCGCGACCGCAGAGGGGGCCGAGTCCCGGCGCAGCCGCATTCTCGGCGGACGTGAGTGGGTGCGCCTCGGCGCCTCGGAGATGGGGCTCGACTGTCTGCGCCGCCAGCTCCAGGGACTGCCCGTATACGAGCGGATCGACTTCGAGAAGACGTGAGAGGGTAGCGATCATGCTGATCGTCGACGCACAGGTTCACATCTGGGCGAACCACAAGCCCACGAATCCGAACCACCGGCAGATCGAGAACTATTCGAAGGACGACCTGCTCCGGGAGATGGACGCGGCCGGGATCGACGCGGCGGTCATCCACCCGCCGGGCTGGGACCCCAATTCCAACGCGCTGGCCGTCGACGCGGCCCGCCAGCATCCGACCCGGCTGGCGATCCTCGGCAACTTCCCGCTCGATCGCCCGGAGAGCCGGTCACTCGTCGATGGCTGGAAGCGGCGGCCCGGCATGCTCGGGCTCAGGTTCGCCCTGAACCAGCCGCATCAGCAGACGTGGCTGAGCGACGGGACCGCCGACTGGCTGTGGCCGGCCGCCGAGCGCGCCGGCATCCCGGTCGCGCTCATCGGCGCCAACGTGCTGCAGGCGATCGGCGGGATCGCCGAGCGTCACTCCGGGCTCAAGCTGATCATCGACCACTTCGGGCGGCCCGACGCGAGCTGGTCGCATCTTCCCGGTGTGCTCGCCCAGGCCAAGCACAAGAACGTGGCCCTGAAGGCGACGGGCGCACCGAGCTACTCGAGCGAGCCCTACCCGTATCGCAATATTCACGAGCATATTCGCAAGCTCTACGACGCGTTCGGGCCGGATCGGATGTTCTGGGGCACCGACATCACGCGCATGCCCTGCCCGTGGCGGCAGTGCGTGACGATGTTCACCGAGGAGCTGCCGTGGCTCAGCGCCCGAGACAAAGAGCTGATCATGGGCCGGGCCCTCTGCAACTGGCTGGGCTGGAAGCTCCCGGGCTGAGGGACGACAAACAAGCCTTCGGGTTGGTTGAAGGAGATGACGGGATGAAACAGGTACTGCTCGATCGGTACGGCAAGCCGGAGGACGGTCTGCGCTGCGCCGACGTGCCTGACGTCAGCGCGCCCGGCGCGGGCGAGGTGGTGTTCGAGGTCCTCGCGTTCCCGATCAACCCCGCCGACATCTCGTTCTGTCGCGGCACCTATCGGCTCAAGCCGACGCTGCCGGCGACGCCCGGCGCCGAGTGCGTCGGCCGCGTGACGGCCGTCGGCTCCGGCGTGACGCACGTGAAGCCCGGTGACATGGTCATCAACCTGCAACGCGAGAACTGGACGCAGCACCGACGCGTCAAGGGTGACGACGTCATCGCCGTGTCGGAAGGGATCGACATCCAGCAAGCCGCCATGCTGCGCATCAATCCGGCGACCGCGCTCCTGCTGCTCACCGACCTCGCCGACCTGAAATCGGGCGACTGGGTCATCCAGAACGTCGCCAACTCCGCTGTCGGCCGCCTCGTGATCCGGCTGGCTCGGCTGCGTGGCATCAAGACCGTGAACGTGGTGCGGCGCGAGTCGCTCTTCGGCGAGCTCAAGGCGCTCGGCGCCGATGCGTGCGTCGTCGACGGCCCCGACCTGGCCGAGGCGGTCAAAGCCCACACGCGCGGCGTTCCGATCCGCCTGGGACTCGACGCGGTGTCCGGGCAGGCCACGCTCCGGCTCTCGCTCTGCGTCGGCGAGGGCGGCGTCGTGTGCAACTACGGCTCGATGAGCGGCGACGAGCCGGTGATGTCCCGCGCCGGGCTGATCAATGGCGGCCAGAAGCTGGTCGGCTTCATCCTCGGCCGGGCGCTCTCCAGCCGTTCGCTCGAGCAAATCCGCGCGATCTACGCCGAGCTTGGCCAGCAGGTCTCGAAAGGCATCCTGTCGGCGCCGGTCGAGACGGTCTATGCCATCGAGGACATAAAAGAGGCGGTGGCGCACGCGCAGCGGGGCGAGCGCAGCGGAAAGATCCTCGTCGCGCCGAACGGGCCGGTGTAACCGTCGTGTAAAAATGATGGGGTGGTCGCAGGCGCGGCCACCCCCGCCTTTCTCAGCAACGCTCCCGTCACCAGGATGTAACCTCACTGTCTCTAGGTTCAGGTCACGCTGACGCGGGGAACCGCGAGGCTCCTTCCTTCGTTTCGTCCGACGTTAACCGCATCGCGGGTCGCTGCAGCACCTTGCTGGTCGTCAGGGAGAGAGGAGGGAGTGCCGGAACAGCAGATGTAGCAAGCGCATTACCGTCCAGTCACCGCTTAGAAGGAGGCACCGGGATGAACAGATTTGTCAGGACCATCGTGGCGACGGCCGGCCTGCTCGCCCTCCTCGTCCCCGCGACGGGCTCGGCCGACGACGACCGAGACAACGACAGGCGTCTTCGCATCAACCTCACGGGATTCCAGGAAGTGATCCCGCCGAACCTCGGCCTCGGCGCCATTTTCAGCACGGGCAGCGGCCGACTCACGCTGAAGATCGACAAGCAGAACCGCATGATCCAGTACGAGCTGGTCTACGAGTTCCCCGATGCCGCCCAGACGCCGGTACAGGGCACCCAGTTCGTCAACCAGGCGCACCTCCACTTCGGCCAGAAGCACACTGTAGGCGGCATCAACGTGTGGCTGTGCCAGTCGGCGGACAGCCCGGCTCCCGCTGCGGCGGCCGCCACCCCGACATGTCCGAGCCCGTCCGGGACCGTGAGAGGGACCATTACACCGGCGCAAGTCCTGTCGCTCGCCGGCCAAGGGTTTCCTGCAGGTCAGGACGGCTTCGACGCGCTCCTCGAAGCGCTGCAGAACCACGCCATCTACGGCAACGTCCACACCGACAAATTCCCCTCCGGTGAGATTCGCGGGCAGTTTCGCGATCACGACAACGACTGACAGCCTCAGTTGACCGCCAGGGGGCCCCGCGGCCCCCGGCGCATTCCTCTGCGCATCGATCCGACTCGCGTCCGACGTTCCCGGCGGCGACCGCCGACTCCGTGTATCATCCTGGTCTCGCGGCTGTTCGAAGGCATTCGCGGTCTCTCCCAAACGCGGAGGGCAGCATGGCCAGCTTCACGTTGCGGGTGAACGGCGCGACCAGGACAGT
>JBKPCO010000186.1:0-5584 GCA_046727415.1 Candidatus Methylomirabilota bacterium | reverse complement strand
GCGTTGCGCCGCGCCGATCCCGCGCGCGCCGCGCCGCGGCTGCGCGACCATCTTCTGCGTCGCGGCCATGCCCCGTCGGTCGTCGCGCGCGTCGTGCGCGAATGCCTCGGTGTCGGCCTCGATGACTGAGATGCCGGTGATACAATTGGGCTTCCTATGACGGGCAGCGAGCTTCGCGAGAAATTTCTGAAGTATTTCGAGCAGAGCGGGCACACGCGCGTGCGCTCGTCGTCGCTCGTGCCCGGCGACGACCCGACGCTCCTGTTCACGAACGCCGGCATGGTCCAGTTCAAGTCCGTGTTCCTCGGCGCCGAGCGGCGCCCTTACGTCCGGGCCACGTCGAGCCAGAAGTGTGTGCGGGCCGGTGGTAAACACAACGATTTGGAGAACGTCGGCCACACCGCGCGCCATCACACGTTCTTCGAGATGCTCGGCAACTTCTCGTTCGGCGACTACTTCAAGCCGGACGCGATCGCCTTCGCGTGGGAGTTCGTCACGCGCGACCTCGGCCTCGATCGGCGGCGCCTCAAGGCGACGGTGTACACCGACGACGACGATGCCTTCGGCCTCTGGAAGCGCGTCGCCGGCCTGACTGACGACCGTATCTTGAGATTGGGCGAGAAGGACAACTTCTGGGCGATGGGCGACACCGGTCCCTGCGGCCCGTGCTCGGAGCTGCACTTCCACCAGGGCGATCACATCGCCTGCGCCGAGGCCGCGGCCGGCCGACCGTGCCTGGGCACCGAGTGCGAGTGCGACCGCTGGCTCGAGGTGTGGAACCTCGTCTTCATGCAGTACAACCGGGACGCGAGCGGCGTGATGGCACCCTTGCCGCGGCCGTCGATCGACACCGGCATGGGGCTCGAACGCATCGCGGCGGTCGTCCAGGGCAAGCAATCGAACTGGGACACGGACCTGTTCGTGCACGTGTTCGATCGGATCGAAAGGCTCGCGCACCGGGCCTACGCGACGGCGGCGGTAGACGACCGGGTGTCAATGCGCGTCATCGCGGATCACGCGCGCACAACCGCGTTCCTCATCGCCGACGGCGTTCTGCCCTCGAACGAATGGCGCGGCTACGTCCTGCGCCGCATCATGCGGCGAGCGATGCGCCACGCCCGCAAGCTCGCCATCTCGGGCGCGTTCTTGTGGCAGGCCATCGAGGGCGTCGTGGCCGACATGGGCGACGCCTATCCGGAGCTCCGGAGCGAGGGGGAGCGCATCCGGCGCGCGGTCGGCGAGGAGGAAGAGCGGTTCGCCACAGTGCTGGACGCCGGTATGACCCGGATCGACGAATACGCGAAGGCCCAGGGCCCGGGGCGCGAGCGCGCGATCGACGGCCGCTTCCTCTTCACGCTGTACGACACATTCGGGTTCCCGCGCGACCTGGCCGAGGACGAATTGCGCGACCGCGGCTGGGTGTCGACACAGGCGACCGAGTCAGCGTGGGAGCAGGAGATGGAGCGCCAGCGCGAGCGCGCGAGGGCGGGCGCGTCCTTCTCGGCCGGCGACGGCGCCGACGGCGCGACGTTCTTCGCGACGGTCCCACAGACGTTTGGCGCCCAGAAGTTCCTCGGCTATGAGCACCTGGCGACGCCGGCGAGAATCTGGGCGATGGTCCGCGAGGGCGACGTTGCGCGCGTGCGCGAGGCGCGCCAGGGCGGGACCGTCGAGGTCGTGCTCGATCAGACGCCGGGATACGCGGAGTCCGGCGGCCAGATGGGCGACACCGGCGCGATCGTCGGGCGCGCCGGGCGCGGCGAGATCGTCGACACGTTCTATCGCGGCCCGAAAGTGATCGTGCACCGCGTCAAGGTGACGGAGGGTGCCTTGCGCGAGGACGACGAGGTGGCGGTCACGGTCGATTCGCCGCGCCGCCAAGGCCTGCGACAGCACCACACCGGCACGCATCTTCTCCACGCCGCCTTGCGCAAGGTACTCGGCACGCACGTGACCCAGGCGGGATCGCTGGTCGCCCCCGATCACCTGCGGTTCGACTTCTCGCACGGCAGCCAGGTGAACGACCGCGAGATCGGCCGCATCGAAGATCTGGTGAACGAGCAGGTGCAGGCCGACACCGCGGTCGTCCCGAGCGAGATGAATCTCGACGAGGCGCTGAAGACCGGCGCGATGGCGCTCTTCGGCGAGAAGTACGGCGATCGGGTACGCGTGATCAAGATCGGCGACTTCTCGACCGAGCTGTGCGGCGGCACGCACCTCGGCCGCACCGGCGAGATCGGTTTGCTCAAGGTTACGACCGAGGGCGCGGTCGCCTCGGGCGTCCGGCGCGTCGAGGCGGTCGCCGGGCCGGCCGCGCTCGCGAGCGTCGCTCGAAGCGAATCGGCGCTGCGCCAGGCAGCCGACATGCTCAAGATCGGGCCCCTCGAGGTCCCGGCCCGCCTGCAGAAGCTCCTCGACGAGCAGAAGGCTCTCGAGAAGCAGCTCCGGGAGCTCGAGGGGCGGCAGGCGCGCACGCGCGCCGAGGACCTGGTCGCCTCGGCCCGCCAGATCAACGGGGTCGCGGTGATCGCCGGGCGCATCGACGGGCTGGACGCCGACGGGCTACGCTCGGTCGCCGACACCCTGCGAACCCGGCTCGGCTCGGGGGTGGTCTGCGTGGGGAGCGTCCTCGACGGGAAGGTCAACCTGATCGCCGCCGTCACGAAGGATCTGACCTCCCGGTTTCCGGCAGGCAAGCTCGTTCAGGAGGTTGCCAAGGCCGTGGGCGGCGGAGGCGGCGGCCGCCCCGACCTCGCTCAGGCGGGTGGCAAGGATCCGGCCCGTCTTGACGCGGCTTTAGAGCTCACCTACGCGTTCGTCGCCCGCGCGGCGGGGTGACGGCCAAGGCTCTTGCCTGGGTTAAGATAGTGGGTGATGGCTCTGGGACGGATCCTGGTCGTCGATGACGAAGCCCCGGTCCGCGAGGTCCTGACGGAGTACTTCGCGACCGAGGGGTATGCCGTCGAGGCGGCGACGAGCGGTCTCGAAGCGCTCAGCGCCGTTAGCGGCGGCCGGGCCGATCTGGTCCTGCTAGACGTGCGCATGCCAGGTCTCGATGGCGTGCAGGTCCTACGCCGGATCCGCGAGCTGACCGACAGCGTCCCCGTCATCATGGTCACCGCCAACGAAGACATCAGTCTCGCCCGCAAAACCTTGATGCTCGGCGCGTTCGACTACGTCGCCAAGCCGTTCGACTTCGACTATCTCGATCGCGCCGTGGCCGCGGGCCTCGCGCGTGTGGCCGACAAGGCCCAGGCGGCGGTCGCTCCGAGCGATGACCCGTGGAAGCGTCTCGCGCACACGGTCTTTCGCGTCACGCGCGGCATGAGCCACACGGCACGAGCATCGACCGGCGAGCGGCTGGAAACCGTAGCCCTCGCCGCCGCGCGTGACGCGGCGGCCGGCCGGGAAGCGGCCGCCGGTGAGCACCTCGCCGAAGCCGCGACGCTGCTTGGCCTCGCCGCCGAATTCGGAGACCTCCCGGCCGCTGACCGGGCGCTCGTGGAGTCCGCGATTGAAGCGGCGCGCCGGTCGCTCCCCGCACGGCACTAACGCGCGGCGCCGGGCTCCCGCTCGGCGGGCCGTCCAGCCCCATCTCAAGATCCTCCACACCGTCGCGGAGGCGGTGAGCCGCACCCTCGACGTCGACGAGGTCGTGCGGACCGCGGTCGAGGCGCTCACCGGCGTCACCGGTTACGAGATCTCGAGCCTGCATCTGATCTCCGAAGACGGCAAGACGCTCGAGCTCCGCGGCGAGCGTGGCATGTCGCCGCGGTTGCGCGAGGTGAATCGATCACTGCCGGTGGGCGAGGGGCTCATCGGGCACGTAGCGACGTCCGGCAAGACGGTGCGGATCGACCGGAACTACGAGGACCCGAACGTCCTGCCGAGCGCCAGGGCCGCGGTGCGGCGCGAGCAGATCCACGGCTTCGTCTGCGTGCCGATCCACAGCCGGGGCAGGGTCCTGGGTACCCTGTCGCTCGGCCGCAAGACGGTCGACCAGTTCGACCGGGAGGAGCTCGCCCTGCTGCAGGCGGCCGCGGATCAGATCGGTATCGCGCTCGACAACGCGCGGCTCTATTCCGAGCTCCTGCGCGAGCGCGACGAGATCAAGCGCGCGCACGCCCAGCGCATTCGCGCCGAGACGCAGCTGATCCACGCCGAGAAGCTCTCGGCCGTCGGCGAGCTCGCCTCGGGCGTGGCGCACGAGATCAACAATCCACTCACGACGATCCTCGGCCTGACCCATCTCCTGCTGACGCATCCCGAGACGACCTCGCACGTGCGCGACCGGCTCGGCATCGTCGCCGAGGAGGCCGGACGCGCGGCGCGGATCGTCCAGAACTTGCTGCTGTTCGCCCGCCACTACACGCCCGAGCGACGCCCGTGCTCACTCGCCGACCAGGCCCAGCGCGTGCTCGAGCTGATCGGCTACCAGCTCCATCAGGACAACATCCGCGTGGTCACGGACTTCGCCGCGTGCTCGTTCGTGTGGGCGGACGAGAACCAGCTCCAGCAGGTGCTGCTCAACCTCGTGCAGAACGCGCACCAGGCGATGTCCAAGCACCCGGCCAACCGCGTGCTGACGGTGCGGGTGTGGCCCTCGGATCGCCACGCCCACGTCGAGGTACGCGACACCGGTCCCGGCATCCCGCCGGAAGTGCTCCCGCGGATCTTCGACCCGTTCTTCACCACCAAGCCGCCGGGCGAAGGAAGCGGCCTCGGGCTGTCGGTCTCCTACGGGATCGTCACCGAGCTCGGCGGCTCGCTCCGTGCCGAGAACGCCGCCGATGGCGGCGCCTCGTTCACCATCGAGCTGCCTCTCGGGGAGCTCACCGCCTGATCGTTCGGCCGGCGCGCGCACTGCTCCTGACGCTCCTCGTGGCCGGCTGCTCCAGCGTCGGCGCGCCGGTTCCGGGCGCTCCCGCCCATCACCGCGAGCGCGGGTTCGCGAACATACATCAGGCGCACCCGACCGCCGGCGCGTGGACGCGCGTAAGCTTCTTCATCTCCCGCATGTGGTCTGCCACCTTCTCGCCGCGGACGGCGAATCTCCCGCGCGTGGCCAGCGATCTCGAGACCATCCGTGCCGGTCGCGGCGCTGTCACCGTGACCTGGGTCGGCCACGCGACCCTGCTGATCCAGCTCGATGGGGTCAACATCCTCACCGATCCTCAGTGGTCCGATCGAGCGAGCCCTTTGTCGTTTGCCGGCCCGCGCCGTGTGTCGGCGCCCGGTCTCCGGTTCGAGGATCTGCCCCCGATCCACATCGTCGTGATCTCGCACGACCACTACGACCACCTGGACGAGACCACAGTGAAGCGCCTCGCGGCCGAGCACCGTCCCCGGTTCCTGGTCCCGCTCGGCCTCAAGGAGTGGTTCGCGGACGCCGGGATTACCGACGTCGAGGAGCTCGACTGGTGGGGTCAGCGTGCGGAGCGCGGGATCAGCTTCACCTGCGTTCCGGCACAGCACTTCTCCGGACGCACGTTATGGGACCGTAACCGTCGCCTCTGGAGTGGTTGGGTCATCGCCGGGCAGGCCAAGCGGCTCTACTTCGCCGGCGACACCGCGTACTTCGCCG
>JBKPCO010000185.1:0-19094 GCA_046727415.1 Candidatus Methylomirabilota bacterium | reverse complement strand
GTTTTCTCTTGAGGGGTAAGAACTGTACGCATGCGTCATGCCACCGCCTCCCTCATCGTCAGCGTCAATATTTCTGCATGCTTGGGGAACCCGCGGCGCCATGGCTCTCGCGCGAATCGGGCAATCTACCTGATGCGATCGGGAAATGGACGCTCAAGAGATGATTGACCGGGCACTCCGCTGCGCTTAGCTTGCTGTGCATGTTTCGCTTGCCGTTCATGGGGAAGTGGGGAGGATAACGATGCGCACTCAGTCCTGGAATCGGCGCGACGTCTTGAAGGTTGTCTCCGCGGCCGCGCTGGCCGCTGCCGCTCCGCGATCCGCGGCGGCCCAGTCGGTCAAGTGGTCGATGGGCACCGAAGCGCCGAAGCTGAAGGCGCCGGCTAACGCCACCGACTGTCATCACCACGTCTACAACGCGAAGTACCCGGTCGATCCGAAGGCCACGCTGCGACCCGGCGACGCGCTGGTGGAGGACTATCGCGCCCTCCAGAAGCGCATCGGGACGACGCGCAACGTCCTCGTGCAGCCCTCGACCTACGGCACCGATAACCGGTGCCATCTCGAGGCACTGGCCGCATTCGGCGCGACGGCGCGCATGGTCGCAGTCGTCGACGACACCGTGTCGACCGAGGAGCTCAAGCGCCTGCACGGGCTCGGCGTACGCGGTATCCGCTTCAACCTGGCGCAGGCGGGCGCCACGACGCCCGAGATGGTCGAGCCGCTGTCGAAGCGGGTCAACGACCTCGGCTGGCACATCCAGATCAACGCGCCGGCCGCGAAGATCATGGAGATCATGCCGATTCTCGAGCGCGTTCCCTCGCAGATCGTCTTCGACCACCTCGCGCACATCCCGCAGCCCGACGGCGTCAACCATCCGCTCTACGCCAAGGTGCGGGCGCTCATGGACAAGGGCCGCACATGGGTGAAGCTGTCCGGCGCCTATGCGGACACGAAGGTGGGGCCGCCGACGTATTCGGATTCGAGCGCGGTCGCGCGCGCGTACGCGAGGGCGGCGCCCGAGCGCTGCGTGTGGGGCAGTGACTGGCCGCATCCCGGTGAGCAATCGAAGCACCTGCCGGACGACGCTCTGCTCTTCGACCTGCTCACCGACTGGGTGCCCGACGAGAAGACGCGCCACCGCGTACTGGTCGAGAATCCGGCGGCACTCTACGACTTTCCGAAAGGATGAGATGGCTGACCCCGCCACCCGGCGGCATCAGGTTATCGCGTTGATGCTGTCGGGGATATTTCCGGGGATCGGGCAGTTCTACAACCGACAGCCTGTCAAAGGGGCGATCAGCCTCGTCCTAGGCTTGGCGCTGACGTGGGCCGCCGCCCGAGCGGCGCCGGCCGACCCGCTTGCGCTCGCCCAGCCAGGTGCCGACGTTCTCGGGCCGCTCTTCGCGCTCCTGGCCGTGTGGGTCTGGTCCCTCATCGACGCGTGGCGCGCGGCCCGCCGCTGAAACGCGAATGAACCCGTGGACGCTGCCGGTGATCGTCATGCTCGGGTTCGTCCTGCTGTTCATCGTGGCGTCCCGGCTGGTGTGGAGGGCGACGGGCCGAAGCTTTCGCCGAAGCCGGAGCACGCTCGCCACGGTGGCCGTCGGGATCGTCGTGTCGATGTCGCTCCTCGAAGCCCTGGTCGCGCTCGATCGCCCCTGGCGAGCCGTTCTCGCGGGCGTCATCGCTGGCCTCCTGAACCTTGCGGCCCAGGCGCTGTTCGGCGCGAAAACGTCGTGGCCGGTGGACGTCAGCGCAGGCGCGGGGCGACCTCCTGCGCGTAGAGGCGAATCGACGTGAGCACCTGCTCGAGCGGGATGCGCCCACCGACGTTCGACTCCATGATGACCCCCGACAGGCCCAGCTCGTCGCGTAGCCAGCGCAGCCGGTCGACGACCATGTCTGGAGTGCCGTAAGCCACGCGATCCCGCAGCAGGTCGTCGTAGCTCACAGTGGCGAGGCGCGCGGCACGCTCGGCCCGCTCCTCCGATGCCGTCGTTCCGGTCGCGCCGACGGACTGGGCCATGTTCTCGGCCAGGCGACGATAGGCCCGCATGGTGCTTTCCTCAGGCTCCGAGCGGGCCTGGGCCGCGGTGGCCGCGACATAGACCGGCATGCGGAGGTAGACGTTGCCGTCGCCCGCGTGCCCGGCCTCTCGCCGCGCGGCGCGATAGGCGCGGAGGTGGCCGATCGCCTCGGGGACATCGAAGCCGCGCAGCCCTGTGACGAGCGAGTACCCCATGCGCCCGACCATCGGGAACGTGTCGTGCGTGGTGGCCGCTACCCAGATGGGCGGGTGCGGCTTCTGATAGGGGCGCGGCACCACGGTGAGATTGTCGAACGTGAAGTATTTCCCGGTGTGCGAGAAGCCGTTCTGCGTCCACGCCTTCAGAATGACGTCGAGCGATTCCTGGAAGCGCTCGCGGCTTTCGTCATAGCGGACGCCGTAGCCCGAGTAGGCGCGGGGAAAGCCGCTGCGCCCGACGCCGAAGTCGAGGCGCCCCTGGCTGATCTGATCGACCGTGGCGGCTTCCTCGGCGGTGCGGATGGGATGGCAGAGCGGAAGCACGCTGACGCCGGTGCCGATACGCAGGCGCTTCGTGCGCGCGGCGATCGCCGCGGCGAGCACGAGCGGCACCGAGGCGATGGACGGGATGCCGGCGCCCATCGGATCGGTCGGTCGCCGGTGCATCGCGAAGTGCCGCTCGGCGAGCCAGACACCGTCGAGTCCGCGCGTCTCCGCGATCTCGGCGATAGACATCGCTTCGGCAAACGCCTCCTCCTGCGTCCTTCCCTCGCGATAGTCGCACTCCATCACCAGGCCGACGTGCATGGCATCCTCCTCACCGCTCGGGCGTCTCGGGGGTCGGGCGAATTATACTGCGGCCGATGAGGCCGGAGCCGCTTGAGCGCTAGTTACCCTTGACCCACGTCTGCGTCTTGTAGAACGGCCCGAGATAGCCGCGCACTTTGAGCTTCTCGGCCTCGGTCCACACCTCGGCCTTGTAGATCTTGCCGTCCTCGGGATCCGTGATCGTGCCGTTCTTGTAGCGGTCACCGCTGGCGCTAAGATCTTTGATGATCACGAGGCCGACGATGGGCTTGTCCTTGTCGGGCCCGGTGCACTTGATGCAGACCTTCGGCTTGCCCTGCGCGTCGTTCGGCTCGGCGAGCCCCGTGATCTTGCCGAACAGCTTGTCGCCTTGCTGGTAGATCTCCACGTCGGACATGACCTTGCCGGTCTTGTCGTCGACCGTCCTCCACTTGCCGACGATCGAGTCGAGCGCCATCGCGGGCGTGGCGATCAGCAACGCCGTCAGGGTCAGGAGAGGAACGACAGGCTTCATCCGGCTCCTCCTTGTGGCTCGGGCTTCATTTCGGCGGCGGCTCCGCCACGACCGTGCGCAGCGTGCCGAGATATTTCTGGGCGGCACGCTGAACGTCGGCAGCGGTCACCGCGCGCACCTGGGTCTGGTAACGATCGAGAAACTCGTGGCCGACGCCCGCGGTTTCGAGCGAGGCGAGATACCAAGCCTGGCGCGCGTTCGTGCGGCGATCCATGGCGAGGGTACCGAGCAGGTAGGCCTTGGCGACGCGCAGCTCCTCGTCGGACACCGCCTGCTTCTGGATCCGCTCGAGCTGCGCGCGCAGCGCGGCCTCGGCCTTCTCCTGATTGGCCGGTGCCGTGCCGAGGAGCGCCAGGAAGTAGCCCGCATTCACCCGAAGGGGCTCCCGTGCAGCGGTCGTGTAGGCGAGCCCTTGCTGGTCGCGGAGCTCCGAGAAGAAGCGGCTGGCCAGCCCACCGCCCAGCACGGTGGTCACCAGCTTCATGGCCGCCAGGTCGGGATCGGTGAGGGACGGAGCGAGCCCGCCCATGAGGATCTGGGACTGGGCGCCCGGCACCGTCAGCACCGCCCGCGCGGCGGCGGGCGCGGGCGTTGGCGTCGTGTTGGGCGGCGGCGCCGTGGCCGCGGGAAGCCCGCCGAAGAGCTGCTCGGCCCGGGCGATCACGTCCTCACGCTTCACCTTGCCGCTCACGGCCAGCACCATGCCTCCGGGGACGTAGTGACGTTTGTAGTGAGCGAGGAGGGCGGCGCGATCTGTACGCTCGACGCTCTCCTTGAGCCCGAGCGCGTCCCATCCATAGGGGTTGTCGCCGAAGGTCCGAGCCAGCATTGCGTCGAACGCGGCATCGTACGGCTTGTCGGCGCGGTTTCGAATCTGTCGCCCCAGAAAATCGCGCACGGCCTTGATCGTCCCGTCGTCGAGCGACGGCCGTAGCGTGACGTCGGCCACGAGGTCGAGCATGTCGGACCAGAAGCGAGAGAGGGCGGTGGCGGCGATCTCGGCGTAGTCGGCCTCGGCATAGGCGTCGATGCTTCCGCCCATGCGATCGGCCGCTTTGACGATCTCGGTTCCGTCGCGCGTCGTCGTGCCGCGCACGACCATGAGCTGGAGAAAGTTGGAGAGGCCGGCCGTCTCGCGGGTCTCCCAGCGCGTGCCCATCCGCAGCATGAGCGACATGCCGACGACCGGCGCCGTCGGGTTCTCGCGCACGAGGACGGTCAAGCCGTTGGCGAGCCGGGTTCGCGTGACTGCGCCGGTCGCGCTGTCAGCAGCGCCGGCGCGAGTGGACGTGGCGACAAGGCTGAAAACCGTGAGCGTGATCGTGAGCGCCGCGGCGATGCGGCGGCTCATGGCTTGGGCCGGAAAGCGATCTGGGCGTAGTTGGTCCGCGAGAGGTAGCGCCGCGCCGCGTCGCGGATCTGCTCGCGCGTGATCTTGCCCAGCCGGTCGATGTAGCCGAGCTCTGCCGCCAGGGTCCACGTGGTCTCGGCGAGCGCGTAGGCGTTCGCGAGCCCCTCGGACGTCTCCGTGTCGAAGGCGTGCTGCGACTCGAACTGGATGACGGCCAGCTGGCGCTCCTCCTCGGTCGGACCCGACTCCTGCATGCGCGCGATCTCCTCGAGAATGATCTGCTCGACCCGCTCGAGATCCTTCGCCTCCAGATCGGCCCGCAGGGTCACGATGCCGCCGCCCATCTGGGCCGCGTAGTTCATCGTGATCGAGGACACGAGCCTCTCCTGGTCGCGCAGCCGCTTCGCCAGCCGCGAGCTCTCGGCGCCCGCCAGGATGGTCGTCAGAAGGTCCACCGCGTCGCCGCTCAGGTCATTGGAGGGCGGCGCCTGCCAGCCCATGGCAAGCCGGGCCTGCTGCTCCGGCCGCTCCACCGTTCGACGCACCATACTCGCGAGCGGGCGGGGTGCCGGCGCGGGCGCGGGCTTGTAGCCGGTGGGCGGGATCACACCCCAGATGCGATCGACCATGGCACGTATCGTCTTCACGTCGACTGGCCCCGCGACCACGAGCGCCATGTTCTCCGGCGTGTAGTACTGCTTGTTGTAGGCTTTCAAGATCTCGCTCGTGGCGGCGTTCATCGTGGGCCGCGTGCCGAGCACCGGGAAGCCGTAGGGGTTGCCGTCGAAGACGAGCCCGTAGAGCTGCCGGATGATGGCGGTCTTGGGATTGTCGGTCTCGATGTTCGCCTCCTCGAAGATCACCTCACGCTCCCGCGCGACCTCGTTCGAATCGAATTTCGAGCGGAAGACCATGTCGGCGAGGGTCTGCAAGGCTATCTCCGTGGCCTCGGTGGGGACGACGATGTAGAAGTCCGTGTAGTCGAACGAGGTCGTCGCGTTGGTGCGCCCGCCCACGCCCTCCACGGTGCGATCGATGTAGCCCGGGCCCCACTTGTCCGTGCCCTTGAACAGCATGTGTTCCTGGAAGTGCGAGTAGCCGAGCTGATCCAGCCGCTCGTAGCGCACGCCGACGCCCACGTAGAGGTAGACGGCAACGATGTCAGCGGCGCGGTGATCTTGGACGATCAGCCGCAGACCGTTGGGCAGCACCTGACGGACCGGCGGAGGCAGCTCGCTCCCGGCTCCTCGCCCACCAGCGAAGCCGGCGCAGCCGGTCGCGAGCAGCGACACGACGATCACGACGAGAGCCCTGATACCGGACGGTCGCCAAGGTCGATTCACTGGACTTTCCCGACCAGCTCGAGCACCTTGCCGGCCCGAAGCACCGTCACCTTGTACGGGCTTCCCGCGGGGCTGCTCGACAGCAGATCTCGAATCTTCACCAGATTGACCGCCTCAGCCTTGATGCCTTCGACGGCCAGAATGATGTCGCCGCCAAGCGGGACCGGGTCGCCGCCCAGGTTGACGACCATCGTGGCGCCGCGAAGCCCCATCGCCTCGGCCGGCGAGCCCTTGGCGACCGTCTTGATGATGAAGCCGGTCGAGCCGGGCGGCAGATTGAGAAGGTCGGCCTGCTCGTCGGTGAGGACCTGACCCTCGAGGCCCGCCCAGAACGATCGCTTCTCGAGCAGGAGCTTCTTCGCGGTGTTGATCGTCACCACGAAGCCGAGCCCCTCGCTGCCGCCGCTCTTCGAGATGTTGTGGCTGACGATCCCGATCACCTCGCCGTTCATCGCGAACATCGGTCCGCCCGAGTTACCGGTGTTGATCGTGGCGGTCGTCTGAAAGAACTCGGCGAGGGGCATGGTCTTGTACACCGTGTTGGGCTTCCATCGGGCGCTGATCAGTCCGTCGCTCAAAGAGTAGCTGAGCCCGTAGGGCGCGCCCACGATGATGACCGGATCTCCAACCTGGATCGGATCGGAGTTGGCGAGCGGCGACGACTTGGCGCCCGTGGGCACACGCTCGAGCTGGAGCAGGGACAGGTCGGCCGCCGGCTCGGAGGCGACCACGCGGGCCTTCACGGTCTCGCCGCCCAGGAACTCGACGCTGATCTCGTCCATGGCGTGCACGACATGGGCGGCTGTCATCACCTTGCCGTCCGACGAGATCAGCACCCCCGAGCCGGTCTCGCTGAATCGCGTTTGACCGCTCGCGGCGATGTCGCGCCCCTTGGCGCGGATCACGACCACAGACGGGGCGACCTTGCGAAATACCTCACCCGGGGTTTGAGCCTCCGCACCGGGCGACAGCCACGCAACCGACGACACCACCAGGAGCATCCCTAGCAGCCGCTTCATCGCGCCGTTCCTCCATGGTCAGGGCTTGCCGTCCCGGCCTCCGCGGGCCGCGGAGCTCGAAGGGCCCGGACAGCATTACGCGAGCGGGCGCGATGCGCAAGATGGTGGCGAGGGGCGGGAAGCGCGTGCGGTTACTATGCGGCGCACGGGAAGGGGTGTCCCTTCCCGTGCGCCATGACGCGGAGAGGTTTCCTGCCTACGGAAGCGAGACGGTCGTGCTGTCGCCGGTGGCCGAGATGTTGAAGGTTCCGGTCGCAGTCGAGGCCGTGTACGCGTACGGCGAGCTCCAGCCGGCCGGCGGCGGAGGAACGTTCGCCATGAACGGACCAGCCGTCTGGTTCAGGTTGTTCGTCGCCACCCCCGTCAGGTCGCTAAGCGCCGTCGGGAGCACGCCCATGTGAGCGCCGTAGATCGAGACCGAGGACGCGAGGGCCCGTGCATCGGCCTGGGCCTTGGCGATCCGCGCGCGCGCCTGAACGTTGGCGTAGAGCGGGATGGCGATGGCCGCCAGGATGCCGATGATCGCGACGACGATCATCAGCTCGATGAGGGTGAAGCCGCGCTGGTTCGCAGCCGTGAGGCGTTTCGCTGTCCACCACCGATACATGAAATCCCCCTGTCTGAGCGGTCTTGGGTTAAACGCAGGTCCGTTGCCACATTGACGGTGCAGCATCGGTGCCATACCGTTGCCCAGGGAAACGTCTATTGACTCAGAGACTTAACGACGACACATTTCCGATATTTCGGCGTAGCTCTCCAACGTGCCCACGCACACTGGCACTAGGTGCCGTGATTTGTAACAGCAGCTTGAGTTCTGCACACCACGATGGCGCTCGTCTCCGCCGACAGCCCACACAGACTTCCGGATCGTGAAATTCCACTGGAGGGTCGTGTAGAGTCGGGACGATGCCCGTCGGATCTGAAGCCACCGAGGAAGGCGGACGGCACATGCCAGGGCCTTCAGCGGTGCGTCTCGGCGCGCTCCGCCACCGCGATTTCCGGCTGTTCTGGGCCGGCCAGCTCATCTCGCAGGTCGGCACGTGGATGCAGAGCGTGGCGCAGGCGTGGCTCGTGCTCGACCTGACGCACTCGCCGCTCCAGCTCGGGATCGTCAGTGCGCTTCAGTTCACTCCGATTTTGCTCCTGTCACCGGTGGGCGGGGCGCTGAGCGATCGCTTTGCCAAGCGTCGCGTTCTCCTGGTGAGCCAGACGGCCATGCAGCTGCAGGCGCTCATCCTCGCGGCGCTGGTCTGGAGCGGATACATCCGCTACTGGCACGTGGCCGCGATGGCCGTGGTGTACGGCCTGGGGCGCGCCCTCGACATTCCCACCCGCCAGGCCTACGTCACCGATCTCGTCGGGCGCTCCGACCTGCCCAACGCGGTGGCGCTCAACTCGGTCGTCATGAACGGAGCGCGCATCGTCGGCCCGGCCGTGGCCGGCCTGCTCATCGCCGCGTTCGGCGTGGCCCTCGCCTTTTTACTGAACGGCGTGAGCTTCGTCGCCGTGCTCGTCGCGCTGCTGGCGATCCGGACCGAAGGGCAGCCCGATCCGGCCGGACGGCTCGGAATCCGCGAGGGTGTGCTCAGCGCGGTCGCCTATGCCGCGAAGACGCCGCCGGTGGCGTTCACGCTCGGGTTGATGGTCGTGGTGAGCCTGCTGATCCTCAACTTCAACGTGGTTGTCCCTCTGGTGGCCCGCACCGTCCTCAATCAGGACGCGCACGGATTCGGGCTTCTCATGTCGGCCCTCGGCGCCGGCGCCGTCGCGGGCGGCTTCGGCGTCGCCCTGCTCCGCACCGGGCAGCCGACACTGTCGTTCCTGGTGGGCGCGGCGGTCATGCTGTGCGCCGGGTTCTTGGCGCTGGCGCTCGTCGACCGCTTCGCGGTCGCGTTCGCGGTGCTGGCGCTCCTTGGCTGCGCGCAGATTCTCTTCACAACGGGATGCAACACCATGCTGCAGCTCGCCGCGCCCAACAATCTGCGCGGGCGGGTGATGGGCCTCTACACGGTGACCTTCGCCGGGATGACGCCGTTCGGCTCACTGGTCGTGGGCATGATCGCCGAGCACCAGGGGGTGCGAGCGGCGTGCGCCGCCGGCGGCGCCGTCGGTCTTCTCGGCGTCGCGGTGCTGGTCGCGGTCGCGCACCGTGCCGGCATCGTCTGGAGACCTGCGCGCACGGTGTAGTCGGCCCGAATTTCCTGCGGGCAAGGCCGAAGGTAGCGACCGGTGGTAGACTTGACAAGCGCTGCAACCTGTCCATAATGATGCAGCTTTTTTCGGTTCGGTTCCGCTTCCGTCGCGCTTTCTCGCTCGGCCCCAGATGACGAGGAGGATCGACATGAATCGATGCGCTTCGGCCCAGACGCTCCTGACTCTCGTCGCCGTCCTGGCCATCCTGACAGTCGGTGAGCCGGCGGCCGCGCAAAAGTCGGGAGCCGCTTCCATCCTCGACGGCCCGCTGGCGAAGCTGGACATCAAGCCGGCGCAGATGGACACCGCGAGGGGCGGACCGAAGGGCACATTGACTGTTGCGATGCACTTCGCGCTCGATCCGGGTTGGCTCGACCCGCTCGAGCACATCCCCGCAGTGACGATGCACATGTACGACTACCTCGTCCACGACGCGATGATCAAGCCGATGCCGTACGGCTTCGTCACCTACGGCCTCGCCGAGCACGCGGAGCTGTCGGCCGACTTCCGGCGCGCCGCCTTCCGGCTCCGCCCGGGTCTCAAATTCCACGACGGCCAGCCGCTCACGACCGCCGACGTGAAGTGGACATACGAGAACTTCAAGGGCGCCTACGCGAAGATCTTCCACGACAAGCTCGAGCACATCCAGATCGTGGACGACCGGACGATGGTGTTCCACTTCAGGGAGCCCTTCATCGACTTCATCGACCTCTACAACGGTGGCGTGAGCGGCATCGGCTGGATTGTTCCCCGGCACTACTACGAGAAGGCCGGCCGCGACGGGTTCAAGGCCAAGCCGATCGGCGCCGGGCCGTACAGGCTCGTGAGCCAGCAGGCCGGTGTGCAGATGACGTTCGAGGCGTTCGAGGGCTACTGGCGGCGGACCCCGGCGACCAAGACGATCGTCGTCAAGGGCGTCCGGGATCTCACGGCACGCATGGCCGGCCTCCAGACCGGCGAGCTGGATCTCGCCTTCGGCATGACCGGTAAACTGCTCTCGCGCGTGATGAGCGATCCGAACCTCCGGTGGGACCCGAACTACACGGGACCGTGGTGGCTCATGTTCCCGGGCTACAACGACCAGGGCAGCCCCTTCCGCGACAAGCGCGTGCGCCAGGCGGCGAGCCTGGCCATCAACCGGCCGTTCCTGATCAAGCAGGAAACGCAGGGAATCGGCAAGCCGACGGGCAACTGGATCAGCGCGGAAAACCGCGACGCGCTCCAGGGCCAGGAAGCGCCGGTGCCCGAGTTCAACCTCGAGAGGGCCAAGCAGCTGATGGCGCAGGCCGGGTTCGCCGCCGGCTTTGAGGTCGACTACACGCCGTTCCCGCCGTACTTCGACATGGCCGAGCGCATCATGAACGATCTGCGCGCCATCGGGATCCGCGGGAAGATGCAGACGCTCGAGGGGCCGGCGTTCCGGGCGAAGATCGGCGGGGGCCGCAAGAGCTATCCGGGCAATCGCAACATCGTGCAGAACATCGACCCGCGGGCCGGCGGCTCGAAGGCCAACATCGCCGTGTACGCGGTGTGCGACAGCCCCTCATCCTTCATCTGCGATCCCCAGATCGAGGCGCTATGGAAGAAGCACCAGGCGAGCCTCGATCTGGCGGAGCGCGAACGACTCGTCAAGCAGATCCAGCGAATCGTGCTCGATGAGTACTATTTCATCCCGATCTACCTGAACCCATTCGTCCACGCGGTCGGGTCCCGGGTGCTGCCGGAAGGCGAGGGGTTTCATCGCTACTGGGACACGCTCAACGCGCCGTACCCGTGGCCCTGGGAGGTCTGGGAGGTCAAGGCGGACCGCTAGATGAAGAGGTACATCCTCGTCCGGGCGCTCTACAGCGTCGTGACGCTGTGGCTGCTCGTGACGATCATCTTCGGGCTCGTCCGGCTCACTGGCGATCCGGTCGCGATGAAGGCCGAGGCGGGCGCCGACGCCGCGTACGTGGCGCAGCTCCGGCAGAGCTGGGGCCTGGATCAGCCGCTCTACCAGCAGTACCTCTCTTTCGTCGGGCGGCTCCTCCAGGCGGACTTTGGTCACTCGTTCGAGAAGTCGCTGCCCGTCCGTGACATCTACTTCGAGCGGCTGCCGAATTCGCTCAAGCTCGGCTTCGCCGCGTTCCTGATCTCGATCGTGCTCGGCGTACCGTTCGGGATGCTGTCGGCGCTGAAGGTGAACTCCTGGTGGGACCATGCCGGAAAGCTCGTCGCCCTGTTCGGGCTGTCGATGCCCGGCTTCTTCGTCGGGCTGGTGTTGATCATGATCTTCGGTACCGGGCTCGGCTGGCTGCCGGTGCTGGGCAAAGGGTCGAGCGCGTTCGTCTGGAGCGCCCCGTCGACCTGGATGACGTTCTGGTTCCGGGACTGGGCGCATCTCGTGATGCCGGCCTTCGCGCTGGGCTGGTACTTCTCCGGCGCGATGCTGCGGATCACGCGCTCAGGCATGCTCGAGGTGCTCGGGAGCGACTTCATCAAGCTCGTGCGCCTCAAAGGGGTTCCCGAGCGGATCGTCGTTGCCCGGCACGCGCTGAGGAACTCGATGATCCCCGTCCTCACCTTCGCCGGGCTGAATCTCCTCATCATGGTGAACGTGGCCGTCGTGATCGAGGTCATCTTCAACTGGCCGGGTGTCGGCCAGCTGCTCTACGACGCGCTGAGCAACCGCGACTTTCCGATGGTGCAGGGGGTCGTGCTCATGTCGGGGCTTATGATCGTGCTGCTCAACTTCACGATCGACGTCCTCTATGGGTACGTCGATCCGCGCATCCGCCTGTCGCGCTAGGACCGGCTCGAGCAACGACCCGGTCGAGGGTCTCGACCGGAGGGGGTGACGTCATGGCGACGATTCCGATCGGTGCCGATCGTACGATCGCCAGACCGCGCGCCGGCCGGCACTTGCGCGTCCTGCGCCAGGCGCCCCTGATTCCCCTCGTGATCCTCGCCGGCCTGGCGTTTGTGGCCATCCTCGCCCCCGTGCTGGCCCCGCACGGAAGTCTCGATCCGGTGAAGCCGACTCCGGAGCAGTGTCTAGCGAAGTACGGCACGTCGGACTGTCCCTACGTCGACAACGTGCCGCCCTTCTGGTCGCGCGGCGGCCGGTTCGACACGCCTCTCGGAACCGATTTTCTCGGCCGCGACGTGCTGAGCCGGCTCATGTACGGCGCCCGTATCTCGTTGATCGTGGCGCTCACCGGGACCCTCTTCGCCGGAGGCATCGGCACGCTCCTCGGCGTCCTGGCCGGCTACATGGGTCGGTGGTGGGACGAGATCATCATGCGAATCACCGACGCCTGGCTCACGCTCCCGTCGCTGGTCTTCGCGATCCTTCTCTCGAGCGTGCGCGGGCCGGGCCTCTGGAATGTTGTGCTCATCCTGGCCCTGGTGTTCTGGAGCCGGTACTCCCGCGCCGTCCGCGGCGAGGTCCTGACGCTCCGTGAGCGCGACTTCGTGAAGCTCGCCGAGATCAACGGCATCGGCAAGCTCACGATCATCCGGCGGCACCTGATCCCGAACGTGATGAACACGGTCATGGTGCTGTTCAGCCTCCAGGTCGGCGTGGCCGTGATCATCGAAGCGTCGCTCAGCTTCCTGGGCGTCGGCGTGCCGCCGCCGGAGCCGTCGTGGGGACTCATGATGGCGCAGGAGCGGGAGTCATTGATGGAGGGCAGGTGGTGGCTCGAGGTCCTCCCGGGCACCTGCATCACGCTGCTGGTGCTGTCAGCGAACATGCTCGGGGACTGGCTGCGCGTCCGACTGGATCCCCAGCTTCGCAACCGGTAATCGACGAGGCTCGTCATGCTGAAGAAAGCCTTCGCGATCCTCTCGGGACTGACCCTCACGTGCGGCGTCGCCTGGGGTCAGAGCGCTCCGTCCACGTCCCGGCCGATCCTCTCGGGGCCGCTGGCGAAGCTCGACATCAAGGACGCCCGGGTCGAGGCGGGCAGGGGAACGCCGAAAGGTGGATTGAGAATCGGGCTGCACTTCGGGATCGATCCCGGCTGGTTCGATCCGCTCGGGTATCACGGCGCAGCCCTGCAGTTCTTCTATCTGATGCACGACGCGCTCATCAAGCCGATGCCGCAGGGCGAATTCACCTACAGTCTGGCCGAGCGCGCCGAGATGTCGGCAGACTACCGACGCGCGGCCTTTCGTCTGCGGCCGGGTCTGAAATTCCAGGATGGCCATCCGCTCACGACGACGGACGTCAAGTGGACGTACGAGAACTACCGCGGTCTCGGCTTCAAGTACCTTCAGGAGAAGGTCGAGAACATTCAGATCGTCGACGACCGCACGATCGTCTTTCACTTCAAGGGACCGTTCGTCGACTTCCTGGATCTCTACAACGGGTCTGGGAGCGGAATCGGGTGGATCGTTCCGCGACACTACTACGAACAGGTCGGGAAGGACGGCTTCAAGGCCCGTCCCATGGGCGCCGGGCCGTTCAAGTTCGTGAGCCAGGAAGCGGGTGTGCAGATCTCGGTCGAGGCCTGGGATCAATACTGGCGGCGAGCGCCCGGTGTGAAGACGATCAATGTCCGGGCCGTCAGGGATCTGGCCGCCCGCATGGCCGGCCTCGAGACCGGCGAGCTCGACCTGGCCTACGGGATGACGGGTAAGCTCTTGCAGCGGGTCATGGCGGATCCCAAGCTGCGGTGGGATCCCAACTACACCTCGCCCTGGCACCTCGTATTCCCCGGCTACAACGAGCCGGCCAGTCCGTTCCACGACCAGCGCGTGCGCCAGGCCGTCAGCCTGGCGATCAACCGATCCTTCATCGTCAAGCAGGAGACCCAGGGTATCGGCAAGCCATGGGGCAACTGGATCAGCCACGAAACCCGCGATGCCCTACATGGCGATGGGACCGAGCTACCGGTACCGCCTTACGATCCGGCGAGAGCGAAGCAGCTTCTGGCGGAGGCTGGGTATCCCAACGGCTTCGACTTCGACTGGTACGTCCCGTTTGCGCCCTACTTCGACATGGCCGAGCGAATCCTCACCGACCTCCGCGCGGTCGGGATGCGATCCAAGATGCAGATGCTGGACGCCCCGGTTTACATGGCGCAGACCGGCAAGGGGCGCAAGGGCTTCCCCGGCAATCGCACCATCGTCCAGCGAATCGACCCGCGGCCCGGAGGCGCCAAGGAGCTGATCCGGCTCTACGCGGTGTGCGACGGCCCGGCCTCCTACATCTGCGAGCCGAAGATCGAAGCGCTGTGGGCCAGGCACGAGGCCAGCATCGACGTGGCTGAGCGGGATCGCTTGTCGAAGGAGATCCAGCGCGCCATCGTCGAGGGCTACTACCTCGTCCCGCTCTATCTCCAGCCGTTCGTGCACGCCGTCACCCAGAAGGTGCTGCCGGAAGGCGACGCCGTGCACCGCTACTGGGACACCCTCAACGCTCCCTTCCCGTGGCCCTGGGAGGTCTGGGAGGTCAAGAGCTGACGTGGCTGCGCTCCTTCGCGTGAGCGATCTCCGGACGCACTACGTCGGGTTCGGCGGAGCTCGCGTGGTCAAGGCTGTGGACGGCGTCAGCTTCTCGGTCGAGGCCGGAGAGACCTTCGGGCTCGTCGGAGAATCCGGCTGCGGCAAGACAACGACGTGCCACGCGATCGTCCGTCTACTTCCGCCGAGTGCCAGAATCGTTAGCGGTAGCATCGAGCTCGAGGGTGAAGATCTGGTGAAGAAAAGCCAGGGCGAGATGCGGCTGATCCGCGGGCGCCGGATCGCGACCATTCTCCAGGACCCGATGGCCTCGCTCGATCCGCTCTTCTCCATTTATGACCAGGTGGCCGAGCCGGCGTACTATCACCAGGCGCTCCGCGGCCGGGCGCTGCGCCGGCGCGTGACGGAGCTGCTGACGGCGGTGCGGATCCCGTCACCGGAGCGGCGGATGCGGGACTTTCCCCACCAGCTCAGCGGCGGCATGCGCCAGCGGATCGTCGGCGCCATCGCCCAGGCCGGCGGACCGCGCCTTATCATCGCCGACGAGCCCACCACCAACCTCGACGTCACGATCCAGCTGCAATACTTGAATCTGCTGAAGGATCTCCAGCGCGCGAGCGGCGTCGCGCTGATCTTCGTCACGCACAACCTCGGCATCGTCGCCAAGATGTGCGACCGGGTCGGCGTGATGTACGCGGGCAAGATCGTGGAGATGCAGTCGGTGCGCGGCCTCTTCTACCGCGCCCGGCATCCCTACACGAAGGCGCTCCTCGACTCGGTCCCGAAGCTTGGCGTCCGTCAGCCGCTCTACGGCATTCCGGGCCAGCCGCCGGATCTCGCGGCCCTCCCGCCCGGATGCGCCTTTCATCCCCGCTGCGCGCGGGCGGTCGAGCGTTGCCGCGTCGAGGAGCCGTCCCAGCAGAGCCTCAACGGGGACGGCAGCGTGCGTTGCTGGATGCCCTTCGAGCACGAGGCCGCGCGTGGATAAACCGCTGCTGACTGTGCGCGATCTCCGGAAGCACTTTCCCGTCGGCGGGTCGCTCTTCGGCAAGCCGCGGGGAATGGTCAAGGCCGTGGACGGGATCAGCTTCACGATCGGCTCGGGCGAGACGCTCGGGCTTGTCGGCGAATCCGGTTGCGGCAAGACCACCACGTCGAAGCTGGTCCTGGCGGCCGAGATGCCGACGGCCGGCAGCATCGAGTTCGAGGGGCGCAACATCGCGGAGCTCGGCCGCGCGGGCCTCCAGAACTACCGCGGCCAGGTCCAGGTCGTCTTCCAGGACCCCTACAGCTCGCTCAGCCCCCGCATGCGGGTGGGCGACATCATTGCCGAGCCGATCAAGGCGCACGACGCCCTCTCCGCGTCCGAAGTGCGGGCACGCGTGACCGAGCTTCTGGAGCTGGTCGGCCTTCGGCCAGACGCCGCCCGGCTCTTCCCACACGAGTTCAGCGGAGGACAGCGACAGCGACTGGCGATCGCGCGGGCACTGTCCACGCGAACCCGACTGGTCGTGCTCGACGAGCCGGTCTCGGCGCTCGACGTTTCGATCCGCGCTCACATCATCACGCTGCTGGAGGAGCTCCAGCAGCGGCTCGGCGTGAGCTACCTGTTCATCGCGCACGACCTGGCGGCGGTAGCCCACCTGAGCCAGCGGACTGCCGTCATGTACCTGGGTAAGCTCGTCGAGGTGGGCGAGAGTCTCGAGCTATGCGCCCACCCGCTCCATCCGTACACGAAGGCCCTGTTCGCCGCGTCGTTGCCGTCGCATCCGGACGAGTCGCGAGAAGAGATCGTGCTGAGCGGCGAGGTCCCCAGCGCCTTGAGCCCGCCCCGCGGCTGTAGCTTCCACCCGCGCTGTCCCTTCGCGATGCCGCGATGCTCGGAACAGGAGCCGGGCCTGCTCGAGGCGTCCCCGGGCCGCCGGGTTGCCTGCCACCTGTACTCCGCCTGCTAGAGGGGCCCCGCGGCCTATTCCTCGTCGAGGAACTGCTGTACCCGCTCCATCATCTCGTCCTTGGGATAGATGGCGCTCAGCGCGCGGGCGCGGGTCAGGGGATCGCTGGCGAAGAACCGCTCGTAGAGCACCTGGCGGCTGCCGAACGCGCTGCCGGCGACGTCCCACGCCAAGCGAAAGAGCTTGACGCGATCGCGCGCCGACGCGGTGTCGGTCGCCAGGTACTGGTCGATGTGCGAGGCGAGGGGACCACTGAAGTCCGCCTCGGTCGGCGTGAGCATGAAGCTGCTGGAGCCGAGCAATTGTAATATTTCCACCATCCGGGGGTATGCCGTCATGAAGAGATTGCGCGTGCTCTCGGCGGGCAGCCCGGCCGGGCACATGACGCCCCAGTCGTCGAGCTTCGCGTCGGCCTCGGCGGCGCGCATGCAAGCCTTCATCAGCTCGGTGTAGAGCATCAGCTCGCCCAGGCGCTCCTCGGAGTGCGGCAGCTGCGCGTTGCCCAGCGTCTTCGTCATGAGGAGCGCCAGGCCCAGGACGAACTCGCACTTGGCGATGTTCTTGGCGGCGCCCTGGTGCGCGGTGTGGGTCATCGAGTTGGTGGTGGTGGCCGTGCCGTTCAGCAGATCGACGTCGCCCAGCAGGAACACACGCTCCCACGGCACCAGCACGTTGTCGAAGAAGACTACGCAGTCCATCTCCTCGAAGCGGGAGCCGAGGGGATGCTCGAAATGCGACCGCCCGAGGTCGAAGCTCTCCCGACACAGGAACCGGAGCCCCGGGGTCCCGCAGGGGAGGGCGAAGTTGAGCGCGAACGGGCTGTGGGTCTCGGTGTGCCGCGCCACCCGCGGTGAGTAGACGGCGATCTCGTCCGCCAGCGGACCGAGCGTCGCCAGGATGCGCGCCCCGTGCACGACGATGCCGGCGTCGGTCTCCCGCACCACCTGGAGTGCCGTGCCCTCCTGTAAATTGAACACCCCGGTGAGGGTCCGGCTGCGCTGCAGGTTGATCAGCGAATGCGTCAGCGTCAGGTCGTTCTCGCTGATGTACTCGTAGTAGCGTTCGATGTTCCGGGCGAACTCGGGCCGGCCCCGGCCGAAGTAGCTCGACGCGGCCGCCCAGGCGGCGAAGGTGACGTTCATGAAGTCCGGCGAGCGGCCCATCATGCCGCAGGTCGTGCGCGCCCAACGCAGCATCATCGCGCCCCGGCGCTGGAGCTCCGCCTGCGTGCGCGGGATGACGAAGGAGAGCCCCAGGCGCTCGCCGCTGGTCGGCGACACGTACGTCATTTCGTCGCGCAGCTTGGGGTCATGCTGCTGATCGTAGAGCGAGGCGATGGCACGCACTCCGTTCGCGAGACCGAGGTGCGTGGTGACGTCCTTAACGCGCTCGCCGCGCAGCCAGACCTCGCGCTCCTGCGCCTGCAGGCCCTTGATGTACTCGGCGCCCGTTCGTGCTGCCATCGCCGCGACTCCTTGATTCATCCATCGGCGCGCCTCGGCCGGCGGGGCCCCAGCCCCGCGACGGCCTGCAGCGCGCACATCCTTGAGAAACTACTTGAGCTTCAGATCTTCGCAGGGCGCCGCGTACGGGTACCCCTGGATCAGTCCTGCGCCCGGGGCCTCGACGCGCGAGCCCACGCCCCAGATGAAGCCCTGCTGGAAGATCGGGGCCACTAGCACCTGGTCGGTGACGATCTTCTGGATCTGATGGAGCTGCGCCTCGCGCTGCTTGCGATCGAGCTCCTTCGCCTGGCGCTGGAACAAGTCGTCGACCTCCGGCAACGAGCCGTACGCGTAGAGGCCGCCCTTGGTGAAAAACGGCTCGAGCCGGGCTGCGGCGTTGCCGGCCGCGCCGGTCGCGCCGATGAGGAGCCCCTTCAGCTTCTTCTCGTGCCACGTGGTCATGAACGTCGCCCGCTCCATCGTCCGCACGCGCGTGCGGATGCCGACGCCCTGGAGGTAGCCGCCGACCGTCTCGGCCAGCGAGGTGTACGGCGGCAGCGGCGTCAGGTCACCCGCGTCGAAGCCGTTGGGATAGCCGGCGTCGACCAGGAGCTGCTTGGCCCGCTTGGGATCGAGCGGCGGCGGCTCGACCTTGAGCGCGAAGTCGAACTCCGGCGGCACGAACGAACCGGTCGGCTTGCCGAAGCCCAGCATCTCGGCCTGGTTGATCGCGTTGCGGTCGATGAGGAGGCTCGCCGCCTGGCGGACGCGGCGGTCGTGCCACGGCGACTTCGCGTCCCACTGGTCGAGGAAGTCGAGCCAGTACATGCCGTAGAGCAGGGGCGCGGTGATCCGGACGCCGGGCGTGCGGCGCAGCTCCTCGGCGAGCGGGCCGACGAAGAGGAACGCGATGTCGACCTCGCCGGTCTTCACCGCGGCCGCGCGCGTGCTCTCGTCGGGAATGCTCTTCATGACGATGCGCTTCACCGA
>JBKPCO010000184.1:0-9484 GCA_046727415.1 Candidatus Methylomirabilota bacterium | reverse complement strand
GCCGAGCCGGCCGATGACGTACCAGGCCATGTCGGCGATGAGCGAGGCGATACCGGACAGGAGCAGGAGCAGCGCGAAGCTCAGCTTGCCGGCGCCCGCCAGCGCGCCGGCCGCGAGGAGGAACGGGATCGCCGGAAACGGAAGGCCGATCTGCTCCGCCAGGATGGAGCCGAAGACTACGAGATAGCCGTGGCGCGCGAGCACGCCGATCGTGCTGTCCATGTCAGTGTCTTTCTCCGTCTTCAGGCGACCGGACGTCCACCTTTAGCACATCATTGCAGCGTGGTCGACACCGTCCATTCGGCCAGGAGCGGATCGTCGATGCGCAGGCCGCGCCCGTGGTCGGAGACGCGGCCCCTATACATTCTTGCGCTACCGATACTGGGACGACGTCGCCGGCCGTGATCGGTACGCCCGGGAGTACGTTCCTCGCGCCGAGTTGCCCCGAGTGAGACGCTGGATTCGCCGCGCACGAGCTGAGAGGGCGATGGGCGATGGGATGGGGCCAAGCAGGATTGCTGCGTCGCCTCATGGCCAACGTGTGACGAGCTCGGCCCCAGAATCCCCAGTCCGTCTCACGGGCAAATAACAAGCGCGTCTTGCGGGTGTCCGTAACCACATCATTTTCGACGGTCGTAGTTGATTGCAGGGGTCGGATTGAAGCAGCGACCCCTGTGGCATACTCGGCCGCGACAACCAGCGCGACCTCTGCCGCAATCGCAGCAACAGGGGGTCTCATGGACTATTACGACCTCGGCCCATATACGCGCAAGATCACGACGGCCGTGTCCGAGACCCAGCTCTGGTTCGATCGCGGCCTCAATTGGCTCTTCGGCTTCAACCACGCCGAGGCCATCGCCTGCTTCAAGAAGGCGCTGAAGCACGACCCTGACTGCGCCATGGCCTACTGGGGTATTTCGTATGCGGCCGGGCCGAACTACAACCTGCCCTGGTACCGCTACGACCCGGCCGGCAAGGCCGCCGCCCTCGCCGCTGCCTACGACGCGATGCAGGGCGCCCTGGCTCACGCCGAGCGAGCTCGCTCGGTCGAGCAGGCGTTGATCCGCGCCCTGCCCGCGCGCTATCCGCAGCGTGAGGCGATTGACGACCAAGCGCCCTGGGACGCCGCCTATGCGGACGCCATGCGCCGCGTGTTCCATGCCTACCGCGATGACCTCGAGGTGCGCGAGGTCTTCGCCGAGGCGATCATGAACCTAACGCCCTGGCAGATGTGGAACCTCAAGAGCGGCGGCGTAGCCGAGGGGGCAGGCACGCTGGAGGCGATGGAAGTGCTCGAGAACGCCTTCCGCGATTTCCCGGCTGCGTGGGACCACCCGGGGCTCCTCCATCTCTACGTCCACCTGATGGAGATGTCGCCGTTTCCGCAGCGCGCCCTCCGGGCAGGGGACCGCTTGCGCGACCTGGTGCCCGACGCCGGCCACCTCATCCACATGCCGACCCACATTGACGTGCTCTGCGGCCACTATCGCGACGTGCTGGTCTACAACCAGAAGGCCATCGTGGCCGACCGGAAGTTCCTGGCCCGCGAAGGGGCGCTCAACGTCTACTCGCTCTACCGGACCCACGACTACCACTTCGCCATCTACGGGGCCATGTTCCTCGGCCAGTACAGGCCCGCCATGGCGGCGGCGCAGGAGCTGATCGACACCATCCCCGAAGAACTCCTGCGCATCCCCTCGCCGCCGATGGCCGATTTCGTCGAAGGCTACCTGCCGATGAAGCAGCACGTCCTGATCCGCTTCGGCAAGTGGCGCGAGATCATTGCCCAGGAGCTGCCGGTGGACCGGGAGCTCTACTGTTCGACGACTGCCATGATGCTCTACGCTCAGACGGTCGCGCACTCGGCGCTCGGTCACATCGCCGAGGCCGAGGCGACGCGGGCGGCCTTCATCGAAGCGAAGCAGCGGGTGCCGGAGAGCCGGCGAGTGCACAACAACACCGTCCGCGACTTGCTCGAGATCGCACATGCGATGCTCGACGGCGAGCTGGAATACCGGCGCGGCAACCACGAGGTCGCCTTCGCCCATCTGCGCCGCTCGGTCGAGCTGGACGATGCCCTACCCTACGACGAGCCCTGGGGCTGGATGCAGCCGACCCGACACGCCCTGGGCGCGTTGCTGCTGGAGCAGGGCCGGGTCGCCGAGGCCGAGGCGGTCTACCGATCGGATCTCGGCCTCGACGGCAAGCTCAGCCGCGCCTGCCAGCATCCCGACAATCTGTGGAGCCTGCACGGGCTGTACGAATGCCTCACGCGGCGCGGCGAGGCCATCGAGGCGACCCTGATCAAGCAGCGCCTCGACCTCGCCCTGGCACGATCGGAGGTGCCGGTGAAGGCCTCCTGTTTCTGCCGCATGAAGGTCGCGGCCTGAGCGGCCGACCGCGCCGGTCAGTCACGATCAGCGTCCCGGTTGATCACCGCCCCACACCTACACGTCATCCAGACGCGGTCGCCCTCGCCGCCGCACCCCGGTTGGGATGGCTGGCCGGGGGTCTAGCCGAACGCCACTATGCGTACCAGCGCCGCACCACAGGAGCACGTCATCCACACCCGGTCGCCCTCGACGCCGCCATCGAGATCGCCGCAATACTGATGCTCCTGGAAGAAAGCCCAGTACGCGAAGAGGGTCACGCCGAGTGGAGTAGGGTGACCGAACAGCGCGTGCGCCCCGGCACCGAATTCGAAATTGATAGCCGGGGCTTGGGTCGTCTCGAGCTTCGTCGCGAGCGGATTGATCGTCGCGACCGGAGGCTAGAGACGGTAGCGTAGCGGCCTCGGCGCAGTCGTTACCGAAACAGGCGCGAGACGCTCGATCCGTCGTGGATGGCATGAATCGCATCTGCGAATAACCGCGCGACCGACCTTATGCGGATCTTGTCGATGCGCTTGCTCGCAGGGAGCGGGATGGTATCTGTCACCACGAGCTGGCGAAGCGGCGAGCCCTCGATGCGCTCAACGGCTCTTCCCGACAGCACGCCGTGGACGACACAAGCTTCCGCCGCGATAGCGCCGTGTTCCAGCACAAAGCGGGCTGCCTCTACGAGGGTCCCCCCGCTGGCCACTTCGTCATCGATGATGAGCGCGACTTTCCCCTCGACATCACCGATCAGATTTACAGCCCGCGTGACCTCGTCGTCCCCGGAGCGTCGCTTGTCCACAATCGCGATTGGCAGGTTCAAGCGGGCCGCGTAGTGGCCGACATCTTTCGCCTCACCCACGTCGCCGGCGACGAGCACGTAGTTCGACAGGTCACGGCTCTCGCGCAGGTAGTCACATAGGATCGGCGCTGCCTCAAGCTGGTCGGTCGGGATGCGAAAGAAGCCCTGCACCTGGGGCGAGTGCAAGTGCATGGTGAGCACGCGATCCGCCCCAGCTGTTTGCAGCAGATCCGCCATGAGGCGCGCGGTAATCGAGATGCGGGGACGATCCTTCTTGTCCGAGCGCACGTAAGGGAAATAGGGCAGCACGGCTGTGACGCGCCCGGCAGACGCGTGCTTGAGCGCGTCGATCGTGATCAGGAGCTCGACGATTCCGTCCGAAACCGGCGGACAGGAGGGCTGAATTACGAAGACGTCCGCCTCTCGGACGTTTTCATCGATCTGGACGAGCATGTTCTCATTGGAGAAGCGCACAACTGTCGTGCGGCAGAGGTCGGCGCCGAGACACTTGCTGATGGCCTCGGCCAGTTCTGGATGGGCGCTGCCGCTGATCAGCTTGATGGCCCCGATCATGTCCCCCTCCTCTGCGCTTCACACAGGGTAATCTAGCCTATCTCGACTTGGATCTCGATGGCCGATCGGTGTAGCGCGCGCATGCCGGACCAGCCAAAACCTCCGCATCACGACCAATGTCACGCTCCGCCCGGCCCTCATTGCCTCAATCGCGAGTCTTCTTCAGCGCCTCCCACGCCGCTCGCTGCGTCGCGTGCCACGGTGTTCGCTCCCATCCGGTGCCGTCGCGCTCGTCGGCGAGTGTTCCATCCCGCTTGTGTAGAAGCATAGGTTCTACGGGTGAGACTGGGCTATGTTCACTCCTCACGCCGCACCGGGATGGTGAACGTAAACGTCGAGCCCGCGCCCACGCGGCTCTTCACCCAGATTCGCCCACCGTGGAGTTCAACGAACTTCCGGCAGAGGGTCAGCCCCAGACCTGTCCCCTCGGCTTTCTTGTCCGCCGTTCCTACCTGACGGAACTCCTCAAACACCTTCTCCTGGTCCTCCGGGGCGATGCCGACGCCTGTGTCGCGGACCGACACCTCCGCCAATCCGGCCTTTGTGACCGCTGCCACTTCTATCCGTCCACCCGCCGGCGTGAACTTGATGGCATTCGACAGCAGGTTCAACAGGACTTGCTTGACCTTCCTCTCGTCGCCACGAACCTCACCTAGGCGTTCGTCCATCGTGTGGGCCACGGCAATTCCTCGACGCCCGGCCCGGTCCCTCACAAGCGTGAGGGCATTCTCGATAGCCTGTGGCAGATGGAAGTCCGTGAGTTCCAATTCCATCCGCCCCGCCTCGATCTTCGAGAGGTCGAGAATGTCGTTGATCAGTGAGAGCAGGTGTTGTCCCGAAGCGTGAATGTCTTTTGAATACTCTTCCTGCTTCTCGTTTAGCTCGCCGAACATGCGCTCCGACAGAACTTCGGAGAAACCGATGATGGCGTTGAGTGGCGTGCGCAGCTCGTGCGACATGTTAGCCAGGAACTCGGACTTGTGTTGGCTGGCAACTTCGAGCTGATGACTCTTGTCCGCGAGCTCTTGGTTACTGGCTTCGAGCTCCTTGAACAGTCGGACATTCTCAATGGCGATGACTGCCTGATCAGCGAAGGTTTCCAGTAAGGCTATCTGTGCGTCGTTAAAAGGACGAACTTCTCTTCGGCGGATCTGAACCACACCAAGAGCGCGGCCTTCCCGCAATAACGGGAGAGAAAGCATACTCCGAATGTCGTATGGCTGCGCGTCGGGGAATTCCTGGTGCTCTGCTTGGAGGTCATGAACGTGAATTGCTTGCCGGTCGATGACCGCGCGACCCGCTACCCTTGTACGTATGATCGGCCGAGTCATCTCACCTGGAATTGTCCCGTACGACGCGACGAGGCGAAGGATCTCGTCATCGACTCGGAGTAGCTGAGCGTCGTCAGCGTCGCACAATCGGGCGGCACTCCGCACAATAGCGTCGAATACAGGTTGGATGTCAGTCGGCGATCGGCTGATCACGCCGAGGATCTCGCTCGTAGCCATCTGCGTGTCGAGCGCCGTCCTCAGTTCACGGTTGCTTGCTTGTAGCTCCGTAAACAACCGCACGTTCTCAATCGCAATGACGGCCTGGTCAGCGAAGGTCTGGAGCAGGGAGATCTGCTTGTCCGTGAAAGGACGAACCTCGAGGCGACGGATCAGGATCACGCCGATCGCCGCGCCCTCGCGCAGAAGCGGTACGCCGAGGACGGTCCGTTGCCCAATCCGGAGAGCGTCTGCGTAGCCCTGGGGAAACTCGGCCCCGCTGGCGGCGAGATCGTGAACGTGAATCGTCCGGCCGTCCAAGACTGCGGTTTCAGAAACCCGGCCTCGCCTGATCGGTCTCAGCTCCTCGGCGACTGCCATCGGCCCCTGGTGGGCCCGGACACGGAGGTTTCCCCCCTCCGTCAGACCGATCCAGGCATCATAGCCCTCGCACAGCCGTATTGCGCTCCGGACGACGGCATCGAGGACGGGCTGTACGTCAGTCGGCGAGCCCGAGATCACGCGAAGGATCTCGGCTGTCGCCGTCTGCTGCTCGAGCGCCTCCTTTGTCTCGTTGAATAGGCGCACGTTCTCGATCGCGATCACCGCCTGGTCGGCGAACGTTTTGAGGAGCTCGATTTGTTGGTCGGAAAAACTTCCCGCCTCGCCGCGATACACCACGATGCTGCCGATCGAGGTCGTCTCCCGAGGCAGGGGAACCATCAGGAAGCTGCGAGTCCCCAGCGCCCGCATTCTACTAAGCGCTTCAGATGTTACGCGGGCATCGGTTTCGGCGTCGGCCACGTGGAAGATCACGCCGTCCCGGATGACGCGCGTCGCATTCGGAGCGTCTGCGACATGGATTTGCGTCCACCATTCCGGGATGTTGTAAAGGGCCACAAATCGGATCCAATCGCCCTCGAGAAGGTTGACTGAGCTCCGACTAGCGTCGCAAAGCCGCGCGGCGTTCCGCGCGATCGCGTCAAAGACGGGCTGGACGTCGGTCGGGGAACTCGCGATGACGCGCAGGATCTCGCTAGTGGCCGTCTGCCGCTCCAACGCCTCCTTCGTCTCGGTGAAGAGGCGCACGTTCTCGATCCCGATGACGGCTTGGTCGGCGAAAGTGCGCAGGAGCTGGATCTGCCCGTCGTCGAACGGCTCCGCTTTGTGGAGAACGATTGCCCCGACAGGGACCTGATTCCTCAGCAGCGGCACGGCCAGCAGGCTCCGATAGCCCATTGCCCGGGCCATTTCCCTCGAGCGCGGAAACCGGTCCTCTCGCTCGAGGTCGAGCACATGCAGGACCTCACGCTCGATCTGGACCCACCCGGACACGGTTTCACGAGTAGGCGGCCCAGCCTGGGTCCCGCGCGCGATGGCCTCCCATTCCGGAGACATGACGCCCGCGTAGGAGACTTGTCGACGGAGGCCGTCCTCGACCCGCCATATGAAGCCGTTGAGCGCCCCGCACAACCGGACGGCACTCTGAACGATCGAGTCGAACACCGGCTGCACATCTGTCGGCGACTGGCTGATGACGCGCAGGATCTCGCTGGTGGCCGTCTGCTCTTCCTGCGCCTCTGCCAGCTCGCGATCGCGTTTCTGGAGCTGACCCAGCGTCTCCGCTTTGCCCCGGAGAGCCTCCGCCAGCTGCTTCTCAAGTTCGCTGACCCTGGAGCCTTCGGTCTTCGGAGACTTGCGGGCGAGCGGCAGTTCAGCCCTACCCTTCTGGGGCTTTGCACGCCGACGCGTCGGCCTCTCCTTGCCTGTCACAGCGCAGGAACCCACGACAGGCTAGGCGAAGGCGGACGGGTGGGCAAGGGGGAGGCGGGTAGCTGGAATGGAGTTGTAGCGCCTGATGGCCGCTTTAGTTCAGTCTCGCCGCCCGGAGCAGATCTAGCTCGGCATCCGCTTGAGTGACCCATCGCTCAAACACCACCCCACATGGGCATGTCACGGTGAGCAGGTAGCCGTTCCACGCTGGCGCAGTAGCGTTGCCAGTCAAGGGGCCGTGGGGGTGGTGTTCAGCGACGAACTCTTCAAGGTGGCGAGCAGGTTCACAGGCTTACGAGGAAAGTTCATCCGGATCTATCACAGCCCAACCCAGCTTCAAGTAAGGGCCGAGCGTTCAAACGACGGCGGCGCTCGACTCGCCGCTGTTCCACGACACGGAACTTGTGTTGGCTTCGAAGCTCGCCCTCACGGCGGTCCAAGATGATCCTGACATCAAATTCCCGTGCTTCAGCGTCGGAATCTCAAGCCTACTCCTTCGGCGGCACCGTCCTCAGGTAGGCGACGATCGCATCGAGATCCTGCTGCCTCATGCGCGCATACCAGGCGAAGCCCATCGGCGGCAGCAGCTTGCGACCGTCCTTGCCGACGCCCTGCGTGATGGCGCGCTTGATCTCGGCGTCGCTCCAGCCGCCGATGCCAGCGACCTTGTGCGAGGTGATGTTACGCGACACACTCACGCCCCACGGGCCTTCGAACTTCTCGCCGCCTTTGCCGAGGCCGTTCTTGAGATCGCTGTGGCCCTCGTGGCGCGGCGAATGGCATTCCATGCAATGGCCGATCGTCACGAGATAGAAGCCGCGCTTCACCGGGTCCTGCAGTTCGCTTTCCTGCAGCGGCTTCTCCGCACCGGCCGGAACGTCGGGCACCATCTTCTTCGCCTTGTAGACCGGCGCCTCGATCTTGTTCGAGACCGCCGGCAACGAGCGTACGTATGCAACCACGGCGTCGAGGTCGGCGGGCGTGAAGATCTTGTAGTAGCCATAGGGCATCTGCGGCGCGAGCTGCTGGCCGTTCGGCCGTACGCCGTCGCGGATCGCGCGCTTGACGTCGTTCTCGCTCCACGCGCCGATGCCAGTGTCCTTGTCGGGCGTGATGTTTGATCCTTTCACCTTGTACTCGGAGGTCTCCCAGGTCTGCGGGCCGCCGGCGTGCAGGCGGCCCGGATCGAGCATGCCGCCGGGGATGCGCGGCGTGTGGCAGTTGCCGCAGGTAAGGATCCCTTCGACGAGGTACCTGCCGCGCTGGAGCGACGTTTCGGCCGATGCTGTTCCTGTGAAAAGGGCAATGACGAAGATGCAGGCCAGCTTTTTCATCTTCCCTCCCGACTTTGCGGGTATCACCTTAGAGTCGTGTCGAGCCCTTCGAGCAGCCAGGCCGGTGAACGGTCGGAGCGTCGGGGCGAGAGTAGCGGGGCGCGTCCGGCGTGGTCAAGACGCCGGCCGCGGCATGCTGTTTCCCTTTGCCCGTGGAGAATCTAAGACGCGTCGGCTCCTGCCCGTCCGAGCAGCTGCCACACGCCGACGACACAGTAGATCGGAGTGATCAATTTGGGGACCGTCTCGAAATACTCGAAAGGCGAGTAAGTGGGACGAACACGGAGATGGCTCGCGGCTTCCTCTGCACGGGTGCGTGGATCATTCAAGGGCCCGACGACAGGGTTCGTGACGCCACAGAACATAAGGCCACAGAACAGCCGGTCGTATTTGTGTTCATCGATGCCCCCGAGTCTGTTGAGTTGGGCAAGGTAGGAGAGGTTCGGCCCAAATTTTCTTTTGAACTCAACTACGATGGCTTTGCCTGGTGCGGCGGGGTGGAAGACCAAGCTCGCGCGGCCAAAACCAGCAATGAGTTCCTCCGTTGACCACCGGACGTCCGGTGTACCGAAAATGTCACTCGACCGAGCTGTGATGGCTCTGCCGACGAGGTAGGCGAATGCCAGCTCCGGCACGAAACCAATACCTCGGCCGAGCGGCCGCAACTCCTGATCCTCCTGTCGAGCCACGATGGGGATGACTCGAGAAATGGCCTCCAAGCGATCATTCATCGGTTGTCCCCCCTCAACCCTCGCCAAAACACTCCTACACCGCTCGCTGCGTCACTGCCAGGTGACGCTCAGAGCCCGGCTTTGGCTTTCGGCAGTCGGCCGAGTGAAGGCATCACCAAACTACCAACATAGATATAGTCCCTCGCTTCGAGAGCACCGGTCGTCAGACGGTAGGTACCGCCCGGATCCTGTAGGCTGGCGAGCACCTTCCCGGTTCCATCAATGGCGACCACATGTCCATAGGCGACGGCTTGCGGTCGGAAGAAGGTCGGAAGACGCTGGATCATTGTGCGAGCGAGTGGCGCGTCCGAAAGCTGGTCTAGAAGCTTGTTTCGCGGCAAGATCAGCGCAAGCCAGAAGCGGCCCCCAAGCCCAGCGCTAAGATTGTCAGGGAACCCCGGCAGATTCT
>JBKPCO010000183.1:0-8608 GCA_046727415.1 Candidatus Methylomirabilota bacterium | reverse complement strand
CTTGACCGAGCCCTACATCACGCTGGCCGAGAAGCAAGGGTGCCGGACGATCTGCTCCGGGTTCTTCCACGGGACCGAGGTCGGGTCCGAGCGGGTCGACGCCCAGACCTATGCCGCGTTCAACCGCGCGGTGCGCGAAGCAGTGCGGCGCATCAATGCCGACAAGCGCGCCTACCTCCACTACTTCATCGATTACCACGGCCCGGATGATCCGGAGATCGCGGCGCTCACCATCGACGATTTTCGCGAGAGCCGCCTCGTGGTGTGCGACCCCGCCCCGATTCCCCTCGACGAGATGCAGCGAACCTTCGACTGGCTGAAGAGCTGGGGCATGCTCGAAGCCACGGCGTCACCTGTCGATCTCGTCGATCTCGACGTCCAGCGAGAGGCGCACGCGGCGCTCTGAGCCGCTGGGGCCCATTATTGTGTGACGTGACAGTACGCTCCCGCGACGTTTCGAACTCGTAAGAACGCTCCGCCCTGACGTTCACGGCCTCGAAACGACTTTGTTCTTGGTCGATCGAGCCGACTGACGCGGAAGGAGGTCTCATGACCAATACTGAATCCGCTCGCGTCCTCTACGCCCGGACGAGGGAGGAACGCTTTGCCATCGGCGCCTTCAATGTCGACAACCAGGAAACACTCATCGCGATCGCCCGAGCCGCCGCGACGAGGAAGAGCCCGGTTCTCGTGGAGGCGAGCCATGGCGAGGTCGAGATGATCGGCCTGCGCAACTTCCGTGCGATGGTTGACAGTTACAAGGCCGAATTCGGCATCGAGATGTACATCAACCTGGATCATTCGCCGAGCGTGAAAACCGCGAAAGCGGCGATCGATGCCGGGTTCGAGTTCATTCATATTGACCTGAGCCAGGCGAAGCCGGACGCGAACAACGAGGAGATCATCACAGCTACTCGCGAGGTCGTCGAATATGCGAAGACCACGGCGCATGTGTGGAGAGTGAACCGCATTACTTCGGTGGCAGCTCCAACGTCCATGCCGAGGGCATCGATTACGCCGAGATTCGCAAGACGTTTACGACACCGGACGGCACGCGGGCCTTCGTGGCGGCGACTGGTATCGATACCTTCGCCGTGGCCATTGGCAACCTGCATGGCCTGTACCCGGTGCCCAAACATCTCGACCTAGGCCTGCTCGAACGTATTCGTGAAGCTGTGCCGTGCTACCTGAGTCTGCACGGAGGGTCCGGCACGCCCGACGACGAGTTCCGAGGGGCCGTCGATCGCGGCGTGTCGAAGATCAACATCAACAGCGAGATACGGAGAGCGTACCGTACGACGCTGGAACAGCAGTTGGCGGCCCGCCCGGACGAGTACGCGATCATGAAACTGATCGGCCCCGTTATCGATGCGGTCCAGGCGGTTGTCGAGCACAAGATGGAAATGTTCGGCTCGGCCGGCCGCGCGCGTGAAGGGTCGTGAATCCTGTTCCACTCCGCATTCAGGCGGCCTCGGCTCCGATGACGACACGCATCGTGTGACGCTTCCCGCCCGCGAGATGGACTGCGTTGTCCGCCGCGTTCGCCGCCTCGACACAGAGCATCGAGCGCCACTGCTCGTCTCCCAGATCGGCCATCGTGCTGGCCTTCTCGTGCCAGGGATTCCACACGACCGTCGTGGTCGAGCCCGTCTTCTCGACGACAATCCGCCGCGCAAGAACCGGATCGGTGACGGTGCACGTCCCGCGGGTGTTGAGGAACACTCGGTCCGTTGTTCCATTCAACCGAAGCGGGCCGGCCGCGAGCGTCTTGCGCTTCATGTCGTCCGTCTTGTCGATGTAGACACCGCCGCCGAGTCCAGCGATCGACACCTGCTCCACGTCGCCGACAAGGACGTAGGTGTGGAGGGCCTCCTCGAAATCGAGCGGATGGCCTGAACGGTTCTCCACCTCGAGCGTCATCTCGAGCCGCTCACCGAAGACCACGCGATGGCGGACTGTGAATTCGTGAGGCCACGTCGGTCGCGTGGCGTCGTCGGCCTCGAGGGAGAGCGTCACGGCGACCGAGCCGTCGCTTCCTGGATCGACGGATTCCACGGCCCACGCCCGGGTGCGCGCAAAACCGTGGTCAGGCGCTTCCGGGTGACCGGCGCGCGCGCCGAACCACGGAAAGATCACAGGGACGCCGCCTCGGATGGCCTTGCCGGCGGCGAACCGGCTGTGCTCGCTGAGGAACAACAGCGGCCGCTGGCCCGCTTGGCGATAGTGCGTGACGTGTGCACCGTGGAGGTAGACATGTCCCTCGGCCGAGCGTCCTCCGACGGCAGCACGTACCAGCCCGCCGGATCCTGCTTCGAACTTGAGTACGCCTGCGATGGCGAAGCGCTCGTTGAGCGAGTCGAGCAATGTCGGGTCGGACATTCCGCCTCGATGGTACCGGAAAGTCCACGGTGTCGACAGGGGAGGCCCGGCGGTCCTACGACCGCCCTATGCAGGCCCGCTTTCGCGGCGGTTTGAAGTCTCCCCGCATCATTCAGGAGAGAGTAAACAAAGCAATGATCCTAAGTCTCGTGTCGGCCGGCCTAGGCGTCCGATGGGTCCTTAGAAGCGCGCTGTCGTGCAGTAGCCGAGGGTCATCGGTTCGAGCCCCAGAAGCGCTAGGGCGCCGCTGAGCTGCAACAGCCGCCTGGCCAGTCGCATCAGAACATCGTTAAAATGGACCCGATCATGAAGATGGACCCGCCCGCCAGCGCGACGGGCCGCAGGACTGGCGTAGGAGTCCTGCCGTTCGAGCCGGCCGCGGCGAGCGTCGAGCTCGGATGGGGCGGGCGGACGTGTTCGCGCACGTCGAGTTCCCCGGGCGCCATGTGGGACATCTGCTACTACGAGGATGTCGGCCGCGCCGCCCGCTCTTCTCGACTGAGGTCGCGAGGTCAGCTGGGGGGCTGTCTGCCGCTTGACGATGCTGCTGTGCCCGGTTAGCATTGCGGCTCGCCTCAGGTATGCGCTGTGACATCGGCTCCTGGGAGGCGGAACACGTCGGGATCGAGCAACTTCGGTGAAGTTCGCGCCGCTGATCGCGGCGACTACTTTGTCGCGGACCGACGGCCACCGCCCCGGTCGGGGCCCCCCCGGACACCGGTTGTGCCGCCTATGCTCTCGGTCCCAAAGCGAACATGAATCGATGGCCGTTCTTCTGGGGGCTGATCCTGGGCACCCTCGCCACGCGGCTCGCCATCGGCCGCCGGCTCGATCTGGCTGAGGTTTCCGACATGACAACATTCACCGTCGACGCCCTCGTCGCCGCTGCGGCTCTTGGGGCAGCGGTCCTGTTCGTGGCCGTGTGGGCGCTCGCTTCCAGGAGGGCCCCGCGCCGCTCGACCGCGCCCCCGGCTCGTCCGCGTCCCTCCCTGGGCCCTTTGCTGCAGGCCCGCCTCGACGAGGCGCGTCGCCAGCTGGCGGCGCGGAGCGAGCAGCTGGTCTTCACGAAGGAACTCCTGCTGAAGCGGACTGAGGACATGGACCGCCTCGCGGCCGAGCGAACCGCCGTGGCCTCCCGCCTCGACGAAGCCCAGGCCGCCGCCGACCGCTCGCGCATTGAGTACGAGCGGGTCACCACCGAGCTGCAGGCCGAGCGCGCCCGGTTCGCGGACGAGCAGACGCGATTGGCCGGCGAGCTGATGCGCGGCACGCTGGACGCAAGTCAGCGCGCGCACGAACTGATCGACTCGATGCGCGAGCTGGCGCGGCGCACCGAGGAGAGCAACGCGCTCCGGGTAGAGGTGGCGGGACTACGCGCAGAGCTAGAGCGGGCCCGCTCGGCCGCGACCGCCATGCCAGCGCCTCCAGAGCTGATCGAGCAGGAGGCCAGGCGACTGTACGGCGGGGCGCTCGAGTCGCTTTGCTTCGAGGTTCGCCGAGCGCTCAACGCCGTCCTCGGCTACTCGCGCCTGCCGCTGTACGACGCCGAGAGCCGCCATCAGCAGGACGACGTGCGAGCGCTCGAGGTGGCCGGTGAGCGCCTTCTCGTCTTCGTCAACGATCTCCACGACCTCTCGCGCGCCGAGGCGAACGCGCTCGTGCTGGAGCCGGAGGCGGTAGACGTGGAAAGCGCCCTTCGCCAGGCGGCCCTGGACGCGGCCCAGCGTCTGCAGCGCAAGCTCAGCGATTTCCTGGTCGCGGCTGAGCCTGACCTTCCCCTCGTGCGCGCCGACCGGACTCGCCTCGCGCAGATTCTGGCCGCCCTCGTCCAATACGGGGGCCCCGCCAAGACGGTGCTGTCAGCCCGCCCGGCCGGCAAGTTCGTCGCTCTCGGCGTCTCCCACCCCGACCTCACCGTCGCGGACGGCGCGCGTCTCTTCGACCCGCTCGCCGCCAACGGCGAGGACGGCGCCACACGCGTCCGGCTCGCCCTGGCGCGGGCGCTGGCGACGCTGAGCGGCGGCGAGCTGACGGTTACAGCGGGCGAGGTGACCGGCGCCGTCTTCACGCTGACGCTGCCAGCGGCGACGCGAGACGATGAGCGGGCCCGGTCACGAGCGCGTCCGCTTACCGACGGCTGACGAGGGGACGCGTGGATTGGGTCGCCCAGACGCTCCGACAGTATCCGGAGATCGCCATCCTCGCCGCGCTCGCGATCGGGTTGTGCGTGGGGTCGCTGAAGCTGGGGAAGTTCAGTCTCGGGAACGTGACCGCGGTGCTGCTGGCGGGAGTGCTCATCGGGCAGCTGAACATCACGATCTCGCCGAGCGTGAAATCGGTGTTCTTCCTGATGTTCCTCTTCGCGGTGGGCTACGGCGTGGGACCGCAGTTTTTTCGCGGACTGAAGCGCGACGGCCTGCCCCAGGTGATCTTCGCCTGCGTCCTGTGCCTGGCCGTGCTCCTGTCCACGTACGTCGCCGCCAGCCTGGCCGGGTACCACGCGGGCCTCGCGGCCGGACTTCTCTCCGGTGCCGCCACCAGCTCGGGGGTGCTCGGGGTGGCGACTGACACCATCAACGGGCTGGGTCTCCCGTCGGACCGCGCGAAAGAGTGGACCGACGCCATGCCCATCGCCTACGCGGTCACCTACCTCTTCGGGACGGCCGGTTCGGCGTGGTTCCTGGCGTTCATAGGGCCCCGGCTGCTCGGCGTCGATCTCGTCAAGGAATGCAAGGACTACGAGCGAAGGCTGGGCGGACTGAAGGCCCAGGAGGGTGGGCTCGGCACCGGCGCCAAGGTGGCGTTCCGCGCGTACAAGATCGCGTTGGATTCGAAGTTCGTGGGCCAGCGCTTCTCGGACCTTGAGGAGAACCTCGCGGAGCCCGGGATCCCCGCCTTCGTCGACGCCGTCCGGCGGCGCGGCCATATCGTGACCGCCGATCCCGACTGGCCGATACAGGGCGGCGACGTGCTTGCGATCGTGGCCGCGCGCGAGGCGCTCCTCAGGGGGGAGGCCGACCTCGGTGCCCAGGTGGACGACGGCGAGTTGCTCGCCTCCCCGCTCGAGATCGTGGATATCGTCATCACGAATAAGACCGTGGCCGGGAAAACTCTTCGGCAGATCGACGCGACGCATGACCACCAGGGTCCCGGGGTGGTCCTCCGTAAGCTGATACGCCAGGGACATGAGATGCCGTTCACGTTCGGGACCACGGTGGACCGCGGCGACGTGCTACAGGTCATTGGCGCCACGCGTGACGTCGAGCGGGCGATCGAGGTGCTGGGCTATGCCGATCGGTCCGCGCAGAGGACCGGCGCGGTTTATATGGGCCTGGGCATCGTGGGGGGCGTCGTGGTCGGGGCGTTCAGCATTCTCATCCGCGGCGTGCCCCTCAGCCTCAGTACCAGCGGCGGTGCCTTCGTCGCCGGTCTGGTGGGCGGCTATCTCCGAGCCGTCAATCGCACCTTCGGCCGAATCCCCGAGCCCACCCTGTGGGCCTTCAACAACACTGGGCTCACGATCTTCATCGCTGTGGTGGGGATCAGCACGGGCCCCGGATTCCTCAAGGGGCTGCAGGAGGCCGGAATCAGCCTGTTCTTGTGGGGCATGTTCGTGACCGTGATGCCCTTCATCGTCGCGATCCTCGCGGGGAAGTACGTGTTCAAGTTCCATCCCGGCGTACTACTCGGCGCCTGCGCGGGAGCGCGCACCACGACCGCGGCGCTGGGGGCCATCCAGGACGTGGCGCAGAGCAACGTTCCCGCTCTCGGCTACACGATCACATACGCGGTCGGCAACACGCTCCTGATCCTCTGGGGTGTGGTCATCGTGCTCATGCTGAGGTGAGCCGCGGCCGGATAACGAGCATCATTCTTTCACTGGCGTGAGGACGGGAGCCCCGTTGGCCTTCAGCAGCACCACGACGAACCGGGCCGGCTGAGTGTTGCTTACGTTGCGCCCCACGACGTGAACATCGGTAGGACCCTCGTAGAACGTCTGACCTGCCTTGAGCGTGACGGCAGGTTTGCCTTTCAACTGCATGACGATCTCGCCTTGGAGCACGTAGACGAACGCATGGGCGTCGTGCCGATGCACCATGTCTTGTGCGCCCGGGGGATACGACACCTCGATCATGCGACCCTCCTTGCCCGCGTAGTCGGCGAGGTCGATCGCGAACAGTTCCTTCACGTCTGCAGCTTCGGCCGGGACAGCCGCGAGCATCAGGAGTGCGGCCAGGCAAGCGCGGAAGTAGCGGAAGCATAAGTAGGGTGTCTTCATATTGTTCCTTTCAGTGGATGAGATCCCCTGGGCGTACCCCGGATGCAGCATCAGGCTCTTGCCTGTGAGCGCCGGAGCCATTCGTCGAGACCGATGCGGCCGAGGCGCGCTTCGCCCAATGGCACGAGCGAGCGCTCCTCGACCCGCCCGCCGTTGTATCGGGCCTCGGGGTCTCTCACGACCTCGCGCGGGTCGCCGACCGCCTTCAGATATCGGGTGACGATTTCGTTGAACGGTGCTCGTTCGGGGCCGGCAATCTCCACGATGCCGTTTCGCGGCGCCGCGAGCGCCACATCGGCGACGATGGCAGCAACGTCGTCAGCCGCGATGGGCTGGAACAGGCCGGGCGAAAGCCTGACCATGCTTCCCTTCGCACTTGAATCGGCGATGGCGCGGAGGAATTCGAGGAACTGGGTCGAGCGGATGATGGTGTAGGGGATACCGGACTTCTCGATCAGCTTCTCTTGGGTGACCTTGGCGCGGAAGTAGCCATTGTCAGGCGTCCGGTCGGCTCCGACGATGGATAGCGCGACATGGTGCCGGACGCCGGCGGGGCCCTCCGCGGAGAGAAGGTTGCGCCCTGAGGTCTCGAAGAATTCCAACACCGCTCTGTCTTCAAATGAGGGCGAGTTGGCGAGGTCGATCACCACCTGCGTGCTGGCCATGGCCTCTTTGAGGCCCTCGCCGGTGATGGTGTTGACGCCGGTATTGGGCGAAGCGGCGACGACCTCATGGCCGCCCTGGCGCAGAATGGCGACGGTCTTCGACCCGATCATCCCGGTGCCGCCGATCACGACGATCTTCATACCGAACCTCCTGGCGTGTAGCCCGCAAGCCGGGGTTTGCGATGGTTGTGCGATAGGGCCGCAGTCAGCGAGTGTGGTGCATCACGATGGAGGCGTGGGCCGCTACTTGCCATTCTCACTGCCCTGCAGGTCAGCTCTTTATGAAAGCGAGAAGCTCGGGATTGACCACGTCGGCGTGTGTCGTACACATACCGTGTGGGAACCCCTGGTGGACCTTGAGAGTCGCCTTCCTTAGCAGCTTCGAGGAGAGCAGCGCGGAATCAGCGATCGGCACGATCTGGTCGTCGTCGCCATGCAGGACGAGGGTCGGCACGTCGATCTTCTTCAGGTCCTCGGTAAAGTCGGTCTCCGAGAAGGCCTTGATGCCATCGTAGTGTGCTTTTGCTCGGCCCATCATGGCCGACGCCACCAGTTGTCGATGACGGTATTGCGAAGGACATGGGCGCGCTATCGGACGATCGGTCCACTCAGATCGGACGTTTGGCCATCGGGTCTTTCATGGAGTGCGGCGTGTGGTCTGGCACCGCCGGCGCGACCCGGTCAAGGCGCGCGGCGCGGGTGTAGGATTGCGGAGCCGCCGCGGCGGGCACGCGGGGCGAAAGGATGGGCCACATGGCGCGCCGGAAGATCGTCGTGGCGATGATGATGCACGAGACCAACACGTTCTCGCCGGTCCCGACCCCGCTGGCGTCGTTCCGCCCGCTGGCCGGGGTGGCCGCGATAGAGGAGTTCCGCGACACCAACACGCAGCTCGGCGGGTTCCTCGGGGTTGCGCAGAAGGCCGGCGCCGAGATCGTGGTGCCGGTCGCGGGCGGCGCGCATCCGTCGGGATACGTCGAGAAGTCCGCCTACGAGGACATGGCCGAGGCCATCGTCGGCGCGGTACGCGGCGGCTGCGACGGGGCGTTCCTCGCGCTCCACGGCGCGATGGTCGCCGAGCACACGGACGACGGCGAGGGCGAGCTGCTCCGCCGCGTGCGCGCGGTGGCGCCGCAGCTGCCGATCGCCGTCGGGCTCGACTTCCACGCCCACATGACGTCGCGCATGATCGCTAACGCCACCGTGATCACCGGCTACCGGACCTACCCGCACATCGACATGGCCGAGACGGCGGCGCGCGCCGGGCGCACGCTGCTGCGCGCGC
>JBKPCO010000182.1:0-16166 GCA_046727415.1 Candidatus Methylomirabilota bacterium | reverse complement strand
CTCGATGCCGATCTGGGCGACGCGCTGCTGGGTCTTCTCGTTCGGGGTTCCTGCCAGCGCGAGCCCGGCGACGTCGCCCTTCACGTCGGCCATGAACACCGGCACGCCAAGTCGCGAGAAACCTTCGGCCATCACCATGAGTGTCACGGTCTTGCCCGTGCCGGTGGCCCCCGCGACGAGCCCGTGGCGGTTGCCGTACTTCGCGAGCAGCGACACCTGGTGGTCGCCCTTGCCGAGGAGTATCTGGTCCACGCGGACGCTCTATTCCAGGCCCAGCGTGTCGCGGGCGAAGACCTCTTCCGGGCTCACCGCGCGCGGCAGGATCCTCTGGTCGCGCGCGAACTGGATGATCGCCTCGAGCGCCTTGCGGTTCCTGGCCACACCGTTCGGTAGCGGGTCGTCACCCACGATGCTCCGCCGCTGCGCGAGCGCCTGGGCGTCGCCCGAGAGCGAGGCGGGCGAATCGAGCTGCTTCAGGAATGCCGCCTTCGCTTCCTTGAACGCGCCGAAAAGCCGTGGCGCCAGCGTCGGGTCGGCCTGCAGCAGCGAGTCCTTCACGACGACCGTGTGGTTGATGGGATAGATCCCGGTCTTCCGGTACCAGGCGGCCTCGGCCTCGCGTGCATTGGCGATCAAGGGCTTCACGTCGGGCGAGTCGACCTGGCCCGCGCCGATCGCCGCCGCCAGCTCGCCGTCGGCGAGCATCTTCCCGAGATTCGCACCCGGCTTCTCCAGCACGTTCGCCGGCTTCTGATATTCCTGGACGTGCTCCTCGTCGACGACAACCCAGGTCACCTTGTCGAGGTCGACGCCGTACTCGGTCGCCAGGATGCCGCGCGCCCAGACGCCCGTCGTCACCGTGTAAGCCCGCACACCGACTTTTTTGCCTTCCAGGTCCTTCGGCGACTTCACGCCCGACTTCACGTTGTAGGCGATCGGCGCGTGGTGGAACTGGCGCATGACGAAGATCGGCAGCGCTGTGAACGGCTTGTTGTGAGCCTTCGCGGTCAGATAGGTCGTGATCGCCATCTCGGACACGTCGAACTCCAGCGTGCGCACCATGCGCCGGAACGCGGCGACGATGGGGTTCACCTCGACGTGCTCGAAGCGGATGCCCGGCGCGGTCACGGTGCCGTCCTTCAGCGCCTTGGTATGCGCGTAGGTCGCGACGGCGGTCTTGAGGGTCACCGGCCCACCGGCGGCGGTCATGGCGCGACGGTCTTTTCGGGCGCCGGCGCGCCAAATGCCTGTCGCAGTCCCTTCGTGGCCTCGAGCCAGTCGGCGTCGTGCGGCAGGATGACGCCGCCGGAGCGATGGCGATAGACCTCCGGGGTGTCGACGCCCGGCGGTGTCGCCGCGCTGTCGCGAAGCGCCCGGGCCGCGTTGATCACGCGCCGGCGAGTCCGGATGACCATCGCGTCGGACGTCCCCAGGTGCTCCTGCGAGCGATCGTAGATTGGCCCCATGCTCTCGGTGACCGCCTGATCTTGCTGGTGGATGCCGGCGATGCCCGTGAAGCTGTCGGTACGCTGCGACTGGCGGTCGACCAGGTAGTCGTTGTCCTTGTGCTGGGTGAGGCGGAACTTGCCGAGCCAGTCTGTCGTGTCCGGCAGGAACTCGAAGCCGCCAGGCCTGGCGCCGGCCGACGCGACCGGCCGGCCTCCCGCGTTGAGCCCCGAGGCTCCGCCCGCGGCGCCGTTACCCACGCGCGAGCGGGGCGCGGCCATGCTCCAGAACATCACGTGGTTGTCGTCGACCGGCACCCAGGCCCGAACGAGGACCTGCATGCCGAGGATGCCCGTGGGGATCATCGTGAAGAACGGGAAGAGATAATGCGCGATGCGCCAGTAGTATGTGTCGGCCTCGGCCGGGCGGTAGGCGCCGTAGGAGGTGCCGAACTCCGTGTCGACCACCTCGTACTTCGGGGCGCGGTCGGTCACGTTGTAATAGTCGAACGTGCCCGGCGTCGTCTGCGTGGGCGTGACGGCGCCCAGGTGCAGGAAGCCGAGGTGGCTCGTGTCGATATCGCCTTCGAGCGCCTGGAACCAGTTGCATTCGCGGAGCACCTTCTGCACGGCGAACTCGCCCCGCGGCAGCATGTTGGGCTCGATGTCCGGAAGCGGCGGCGGCGTCCGGCGCGGTCCCATGTACGTCCAGATGATGTCGTTGCGCTCGACACACGGATAGGCAACCGCCCGGACCTTCGACTTGAAGTTGCTCTCGGCGGGCTCGTTGGGCATGTCGACGCACGCGCCCTCGCAGTCGAACTTCCAGCCGTGGTAGACACAGCGCAGCCCCTCCTCCTCGTTACGGCCGAAGAAGAGCGAGGCGCCGCGGTGCGGGCAGTGGTTCTGGATGAGGCCGATCTTTCCGGAGGTGGCCCGGAAGGCGATCAGGTTCTCGCCCAGGAGGCGGACCCTGACGGGCGCCCCGTCCCGCTCCGGCAGCTCGCTCGACATGAGAGCCGGAATCCAGTACTGGCGCATCAGGGCGCCGACCGGCGTGCCCGATCCGACGCTACAGAGGAGCTCGTTGTCTTCCCTGGAAAGCATGCCCGTTCCCTCCTAGCGAAGAGCTTGCGCCATTCTACCGCCGACCGTCACGCCACGGTCGTCGTCCGCACGCTGCCGAGCACCAGCCGCCGGACCAGGACGACGACCGCGAGGACGATGCCGGTCATCATGAGCGCCGCCACCGCGGCCTCCTCCAAGCGGCCGTTCGACCACTGGCTCAGGAAGAGCGTCGGCAGCACCGTCGATTTGTGGCCGTACAGGAACGCCACGGTCGCCAGGTCACTGAACGAGACCGTGAACTGGATGACCCAGCCGGCCACGAAGCCGTTCTTGACGAGCGGCAGCCAGATGCGTCGGAAAGTCGAGGGCCACGAGGCCTTGTGAATGCGCGCGGCCTCCTCCAGCTCGCGGCTGATCTGGATCATGCTCGTGCCCATGATCTGGGTCCCGAACGGAAACCCGCGCACGATATGGGCCAGGATCAGGACCGTCAGCGTGCCGTAGAGCATGGCGAGCGGCGAGAGCAGCACGGCCCAAAGGACCCCGAGCCCGAGCACCAGCGACGGCACTGCCCAGGGCACCCAGGCCGCCAGGTCCAGGAGCCGCCGGCCACGGTAACGGCTCCGCGTCACGACGTACGACACTAGCGAGTAGATGATCATGCCCACCGTCGTCGCGACAATGCTCATCACCAGGCTGTTGGTGAGCGCCAGGCGGTTGACCCGCAGCGTGAGCATCCGGCGCCAGTTGTCTGTCGTGTAGCTGGCGGGATCGAAGATGTCGAGCCCGATGAACCGGATGAAGCTCACCTGCACCAGCATGACCGCCGGCAGCACGACCGTGATGACGAAGAAGAGCACCACGAAGCCGAAGGCGACCCAGCGTAGCCGGCCCAGCGCCATCGGACGCGCCGAGTAGCCCCGCCCGCTCACGGTCGTGTAGTCGCGCTTGCCCAGGAACTTCCAGTTCACGAGCACGAGGGTGAACGTGATGACCAGGAGCATGACGGCCATCGTCATGCCCGTCCGGAAATCCGGCGGAAAGATCTGCACCATGCGCTCGTAGATCTTGTTCGTGAGGACGTAGATGCCCGAGCTGGTGCCCAGAAACACTTCCGTCTCGAACGACGAGAGCAGGCGCGTGAGCGACAGGATGAACGCCGCCAGGATGGCCGGGCGCAGGAGCGGCACCAGGATGCGCATGATCGTCCGCCGCGGCGAGGCGCCGCACATGCGGGCCGACTCCTCGAGCGCCGCGTCCATGTTACGGAACGCCGGCACCAGGAAGATCGTGAGCAGCGTGGCCCAGCCGGTGACGCTCACGAAGATGAGCCCACCGTACGAGAAGATGTCGAGCGGTCCCGAGTCGCCGGCGAACATCGGCAGGTGGCGCAGGAGCTGGTTCAGGTAGCCCTTCTGCGGGCTCAAGAGGAGGGCCCAGCCGAGCACCTTGCCGAGGAGCGGGAAGAAGAACGAGAGGATCAAGAGGAACTCGAGCCGGTTGCGGAAGGGGCAGTCCGTGCGCGCGATGATCCACGCCAGCACTACCGCCAGGGCCAGCGCGAGCACCGCTCGCACCGTGGAGAGCCACACCGTGGTCCAGAGGATCCGCCAGACGTCGGGCTGGGCCATGACCGCGAACGAGGCGCGAATGGACTCGAGGGTGATGGCGCCGGGTCGCCCGGGTGGCGCGTCCCGGAACCCGGCCACCAGCGCGGTCAGGACGGGCGTCACCGTGAGCAGGGCGACCACGATCAGCAGCAGCGTCGGCAGCCACGCCCAGGTCGCCACGCGCGGCCACGCGATTCTCCGCGCCCGCCCCACTCCAGTGACGACAGCCAAGTCAGCGCCTCCCGTCCACGAGCCGAGTACGCACGGAGTATCGCATGAGCCGTCGCTCGCCCTCGGCGCCGGAGCGCGCCGCGCTACTCGATGACCTGGTCCGCGCGCAGGAGCAGCGGTTGTGAAATGACAAGGCCCAGAGTCCTCGCGGTCTTGAGGTTCACCACGAACTCGTATTTCGAGGGCTGTTCCACCGGGAGCTCGCCGGGCTTCGCCCCCTTGAGGATCTTGTCCACGTACGGCGCGGCGCGTCGGAGGAACAGCAAGTCTGGCCCATAGGCCATCAGTCCCCCGCGCTCTGGGAATTCTCTGAACATCGAGATCGCTAAAAGCCGATTCTTGACCGTGAACTCCGCGACCCGGCGTGACGCTTGACGAATCAAGGGCGAGGAAAGCTGGATGAGCGCTTGCGTTCTCGCTCTCATCGCTGTCTGGAGAACCTCCTCGTACTCCGAGGGATTTCGAACTTCGAGGACCCGGAGCTCAATCCCGGCCGCTTGTGCAGCCACCTTCAGGGCACGCAGTTGATGGGGGCTGGTCGTCGAGTCCCATAACACCCCGACACGTCGAGTCCCGGGCGCGACTTCTCTGACCAGTTGCAGCCACTTGCCGGTCAGCTCGGGAAGATCGAGAAACAACCCGGTGACGCTGCCGCCAGGCCGCGCGAAGCTTGCGACGTAACCGCTCTCGACTGGGTCAGTCTCGAGATCGACGCCGACGATCGGAATCGTACGGGACACGCCCAGTGAGGCTCTGATGGCCGGTGAGCCAACGGCGACGAGCACGTCGACCTTGAGCTTCACGAGGTCCGTCGCCAGGTCGGGGAGCGCTTCGGACTTCCCGCGCGCCCATCGATACTCCAGGGCGATATTCTGCCCGTCCACGTAGCCGAGCTCGCGCAGCCCTTCTTGCAGTGCAAAGACAGCAGAATATCCCCTGGCAGCGCCAATGGCTGCGTCGGGCACGCCAGGGTAGAGCACGCCGACCGACGGGATTTTGGCTGAGGGTTGCGGCCTCGGCGCCTGTGCGCTGGCGTCCGTTGCGAGCAGAGCGAGAGCGAAGACAAGCCCGATCAGCCGCATGGACACCTCGGAAGAGAAAGGTGTGCGAGTCGAGAGCTTACGATGTGGGGCTGTTCGCGACTCCCCATCCAATCAGTAATCGAAAAGCTTACTTGCGATCACCCACTTCAGGACTTCGGTGATCTGGCGCTCGGCCTTGTCGTCGCCGGCGTACTGGAGCTTGAACTTCGACGGGTCGTCGAGCGGCCGCGGCGCCACGTCGGCCCGGGCCGGCGTGTTGCCGAGCGACTGCACGCGCCATTCCGCGTACTCGCGGCTCAGCATGAAGTCCACGAAGACCTTCGCGGCGTTCGGGTGCGGGGCGTTCTTCACGACGGCGTAGAGCGGCGACTGTGTGCTGACGCACCCCGGCTCGAGGCAGAGCTTGGTGATCGGCACCGTGCCCATGCTGTACTCAACCCGCCAGGGCCCGCCCAGCATGGCGTGGAGCTCGCCGCGCGCCACCTCGCCCGACTCGTTGAAGCCCAGGAGCTTCGGCTTGAGCCCCGCGAACTCGCGGATGAACGGCTCGCCGTACTCCTTGGCGTTCACTTCCTTGAGCCCGTAGACGTGATAGACGCCGATGTTGGCGATGCGCGGGTCGGTGAACGCCACCCGCTTGCGCTTGATCAGGTCGACCCAGTACGGATCGCGCACGAGGTCCCAGTAGCTCTTGGGATATTTCTCCTGCGGCACGAGCTTGGTGTTGACGTTCAGGCCGCTCACGCTCGCGAAGACGCCGGCCAGATGGGTTTCCTTGTTGATGACGGGCCAGCGCCACTTCACGCTCGGATCGAGCGCCGTCGGCGGGATGAACTCCTCGCCGAGCCCCCGCCAGGCGAGCGTGCGGCCGCTCTGCCCGCCGCACTGGTAGACATCGGCCTGCACGCGCCCGGCCGCGGCCTCGGTGTTGATCTTCTCGACGAGCTGGTAGCCCGGCCCCAGGACCTGGCTCACCTGGATGTCGGGATACGCCTTGTTGAAGAGCCGGATCGTGCCCTCGGCTTCGGTCGCCTGGGCGCACGAGTACCAGATGACCTCGCCCTCCTTCTTGGCGGCCGGCAGGATCTTGCTCTTCCACTCGGCCATGGCGGCCTGATGCTTCGCCGCCGAGGCCATCGCGTCCGCCGGCGCGGCGGCCGGTTGTTTGGCCTGAGCCCGGACGGTATCGGGCGCCGCCCCCGCGACAGCGAACGTCACGAGAAGCGCCAAGATCGTGACAGTCCATTGCCGAACCTTCATCGCGCTGTCCCTCCGTTCGCGCCGGCGGCCCCGTCGCCCCGCGGCCAGACTCGCACCGCGCGCGGCGACACGTGCAGACGCGTCCGCGCATCGTGGGGCAGCCGGGGATCTTCCGGCCCGACGGCCCGCACGCTGAACTTTCCGAAATCCACCACGTATTCGACGTGGCCGCTGACGTACACGGACGACCGCACCACGCCGACCCACGCACCGTCCCGCTCGGCGGCTCGCGCCTCGACCGCCTCGGGACGGAACGCCAGCATGATCTCCTGTCCCTCGCTCCACGTGCCCGCACTGCCCAGGGGCACGCGGGCACCGGTGTCCTCGACCTCCGCCATCCAGGCCCCGTCGTCGCCGCGCAGCACGCGTGCCGGCAGATGGTTGGCCCGGCCCAGGAAGTCCATCACGAAGCGCGTGCTCGGGCGCTGGTAGACGTCCTCCGGAGCGCCCTCCTGCTCGATCGCGCCTGCGTTCATGACGACGATGCGATCCGACAGCGTCATCGCCTCGGCCTGATCGTGCGTCACGAAGATGCTGGTGATGCCGAGCTTGGCCTGCATCTCCCTGAGCTCGAACCGCATCTCTTCCCGCAGCCGCGCGTCCAGGTTGGAGAGCGGCTCGTCCAGCAGCAGCACCTCCGGATTCGACACGAGCGCCCGCGCGAGCGCCACTCGCTGCTGCTGACCGCCCGACAGCATCGGCGCCGGACGCGCGTGCAGGCCGCTCAGACCGACCGTGCCGAGGATGGCCATGACCCGATCGCGAATCTCCGTGCGCGGCACGCGAAGCTCTTGAAGCGGAAACGCGACGTTCTCGAAAACGGTCATGTGGGGCCAGATCGCGTAGCTCTGGAAGACCATGCCCATGCCCCGCCGTTCGGGCGGCACGAACAGTCCGGACTCGGCGGCGGACACCGCGCGGCCTCCCACGAAGATCTCACCCCGATCGGGACGCTCGAGTCCGGCGACGAGCCTGAGGGTGGTCGTCTTGCCGCAGCCGCTGGGCCCGAGGAGCGTGAGGAACTCCCCGGCTCTCGCCTCGAAGCTCAGGTTGTTCACGGCGACCACGGCGCCGAACGTCTTGACGAGACCGATCGCTCGAACCGTGCCCATGGTTGGTCCGTAATCCAACCATCAGCGGCGTCTCACGGCAAGCCCAAAAAATCCTCTGACGGCGAGGGGATGCCCACTCATAGACTGGAACCGATGGACACGCGCAAGCTCCCCTACCTGGTGGTGCCGGGAGTGGCGCTGGCCATGGTGCTCTTCGCCCTCACTCGGCTGATCGAGCCCCTGCCGCCGCGTGTCATCACGCTCAGCACGGGCCGCGAGGGCGCCGCCTACCACGTCTTCGCCCGCGAGTACCGCAAGGTGGCGGCCGCGGATGGCTTCTCCGTCGAGATCCAGCCCGGCGCCGGGTCGGTGGAAACGCTCAAGCGCCTGGCGAGCGGCCAGTCGATGGCGGGCTTCGTCCAGGGCGGCACCGCCGAGGCCGCGCCGACCGATGGATTGCTCTCGCTGGGCAGCCTCTATTACGAGCCGGTGTGGGTCTTCCACCGGAAGAACCAGCCGCTGAACGGCCTCAACGACTTGGTCGGCCGCAAGATCCAGGTCGGCGAGGACGGCAGCGGGATCCGGCCCCTCGCCTTGCGCCTTCTGCGCGACAGTGGCGTGACGGCGACGAACTCGACGCTCCTGGCGCTCTCGAGCGACGCCGCCGCGACGGCACTGGTGAAGGGCCAGCTCGACGCCGCGTTCTTCATCATGGCGCCGACCGTGCCCCTGGTGCGGCAACTCTTGCTCAGCCCCACGGTCAGTCTCTGGAGCGTCCGCCGGACGATCGCGTACACGACCCGCTACCGCTTCCTCTCGACGGTGACGCTCGGCGAGGGCAGCGTCGATCTCGCCGCCAACATTCCCGACCGGGATATCACGCTGCTCGCCGCGACGGCGACGCTGGTCGTCCGCGAGGACGTGCACCCCGTGATCGTGCGGTTTCTGCTCAAGACCGCCGAGGCCGTGCACAGCCGTCCCGGGCTGTTCGAGGCGCCCAACGCATTTCCATCCGACGCGTTCGTCGAGCTGCCGCTCCACGAGGCGGCGCGGCGCTACCTCCGGAAGGGCCCGCCGTTCCTGGAGCGCTTCATGCCCTTCTGGATGGCCGTCACCGTCGAGCGCTGGACGCTCCTGCTCCTGCCCGTCGTCGGTCTCCTCCTGCCGCTCATTCGCTTCCTGCCGATGATCTACAACGCGCAGATGCGCCGGCGGGTCACCCGTTGGTACCGCGTCGTGCACGAGATCGACCACAAGCTCGCGCACTGCACGCCGGAGGAGGCGGCCGCGGCCGCCGGCCGGCTTCGCGCCGTGCAGGAGGAGATCTCGAACATGACGCCGCCCTCGGCCGCCTTCATGGGTGAGCTCTACGACCTGAAGCAGCACATCGAGTGGCTGCTGGGGCACGCGGAGGCGCAGGCGGCCGGCGCGCCCTCGGCTCACTCGCCGAGATAGATCTCCCGGGTCCGCGGGTGCGCGACGACCTCGCCGCGCGTGCCCTCGACGACGACCTCGCCGAAGTGCAGCACGGTGATTCGCTCGGCGAAGTCCAGCGCCACGTCCATGTCGTGCTCGATCATCACGATGGTCACGTCGCGCGGGATGCCGTTGACCAGACGGAGCACGTCGCGCCGCTCGTCGACCGAGAGCCCCGCGAAGGGCTCGTCGAGCAGAAGCACCCGGGGATTCTGCGCGAGGGCCATGGCCACCTCGACGCGGCGACGCTCGCCGTACGACGTCTGGGCGAGCGGCCGGTCGGCGAGGTGCTCGAGCCCGACGCGGGCGAGCGTCGCGCGCGCCGCCTGGCCGAGCACCGCCTGGCGGTCGAGCCCGACGAACGGGTTCCAGCGAAGCCGCGAGAGTCCCAGAAGCGACAGCACGACGTTCCGTAGCAGCGTCTCGCCCGGGAAGAGCGTGATGATCTGGTAGGTTCGGGCCATCCCCAGGTGGAAGCGCCGGCGGCTGGGAACGCGCGTGATGTCCTGATCGAAGAGCGTGACGGTCCCGCGGTCGGGCCGGAGCTCGCCGGTGATCAGGTTGAACAGCGTCGTCTTTCCCGCCCCGTTCGGGCCGATGATGAGACGCCGCTCGCCGGGCTCGACCGCCAGGCTCACGTTCGAGGTGACGCGCAGCCCCCCGAACGACTTCTCGAGCTTCGAGACGGCGAGCGCGCTCACCGCCTCAGACGACTTTTCTGGCGCGGAGCCCCGCGATCTCCTCCCCGCTGTAGCCGAGCTCCCCCAGGATTTCGTCAGTGTGCTCGCCGAGGGTCGGCGCGCGGTGGCGGAAGCTCCCGGGCGTCTCCGACAGGTCGACGGGCGTCGGCGCCAGCGGCGCCGGCCGGGCCAGCCCGGGATATTGCGCGTCCCGCAGCAGGCCGGCAGCCCGGATGTGAGCGTCTTCCAGCGCCTGCTGCGGCGTGTAGAGCGGCCCCGCCGGAATCCGCGCCGCCTCGAGCTCGGCGAGCGCCTCGGCCGTCGTGCGCTCGGCGGTCCACTCGCCCATGCGCTTGGAGATGACCTCGCCGTGATCGCCGCGTGCGAGGTCGTCCTTGAAGCGCGGGTCGGTGAGCCAGTGATCCTCGCCCATCAGCTTGGCCCAGCGCCGGAACATCGGCTCGCCGATCGCCATCGTGACGATCCAGCCGTCCTTCGCGCGGAAGATGTCGTTGGGCGCCGAAGTCTGGCCGCGGTTCACCGTCGCGATGCGATCGACCTTCGCCACCTGCTGCTCGACCAGCGTCGGGTTGTTGAAGGCGACGGCGGTCCGCAGCAGCGCGCCCTCCACCTTCTGGCCTCGGCCTGTCTGCTGGCGCGCCATCAAAGCCGCGAGGGTCCCGAAGGCGGCGAGTGACGCAGTGCCGCAGTCGACCCAGGGCACCGCCGCGCGCAGCGGCTGCTCGGGCGTGCCCGTGAGATACGCCGAGCCGCACATGACCTGCCCTATGCCGTCGAAACCATGCTTGGCGGACCATGGCCCCCCGGCGCCGAAGGCCGTCACAGTTGTAAGGATGATGTCGGGCTTTACCCGGCGCAGGCTTTCGAGGTCGAGGGAGAGCGAGCGCAGCACTTCCGGCGGCAAATTCGCCACGACGACGTCGGCGGTGGCCACGAGCTTTTTGACGATCTCGCGGCCTTCCGGCGACGCCGGGTCGAGCGTCATCGCGCGCTTGTTACGGTTCATCACCAGGAACATCGCGCCCGCGCCGTCGTCGGCGACCGGCGCCACCCAGCGGTCCTCGCCGCCGCCGGCGCGCTCGATGCGGATCACGTCGGCGCCGAGGTCGGCCAGGAGCGCCGCGCAGTACGGTCCGGCGATGTAGCGCCCGAAGTCGAGAACGCGGATTCCCGTCAGGACCCCCCGCTGGTCGCTCACGAGAGAACCAGGGGCTGGCCGTCCAGATCCTCGGCGCGCTCGACCTTGATGAGGACGGCAAACCCCTTCTTGTCGGGGTCGCGATCCTTCTCGGGCTGGACGAGCCGGCGCCAGACCTCCTCGTACGCCGCCCCGGACTTGTGAATCTCGGCCGTGCCGTAGAACCGGGCGATGCCGCCCTTCGGCAGCACGCCGGCTTCGCGGAGCTGAGGCTTTCTCAGGAACACCGTGACCTTGGTCTTGTCCCGGAGATTCGCGTTGGTCGAGCCCTTCCCGCGCTCCCACAGCGCGAGATGGTCGTCGTCGTAGACCATCGTGCTGCCGCGCGGCGTGATCTGGGCGAAGCCGTTCGGCAGCACTGTCCCGACCAGGCATACGTTGGCCGGAAAGGCGGTGTTGATGTGCTCGTGGAGAACCTTGGGAATGGTGGCCACCCGAGCCTCCTCAGTGCGTCCGCTGGAGATTGTTGACGGCGCGGTCGCCGGCGAGCCAGCGCTCGAGCTCCGAGTGCGCGTCGGCGCGCCGAACGGCGTTGATCTCCTCGACGTTCGCCGGATCGACCGTGAACTCGACGCGCAGCCCGTCGGGGCTCGTCGCGTAGAGCGACACGCAATAGCCGTGATCGGTCTGGCGGCGCGGGATGCCGGCGGCGGCGAGCCGTCCGTCGATGTCGTCGAAGGTCTTCCGGTCGACCTTGAGCGCGATGTGCTGGAAGCGGCCGATCTGCGGGTAGACGGCCTTCGACCGTTCGTACACTTCCGGGTCGGCGAACTGGAAGAACGCCAGCGCGCTGCCGTCGGCCAGGCCGAAGAACGTGTGGCAATAGTCGACCTCGCGTTGGACCTCGGTGTTGAAGGTCCGCTCGCACCAGGTCGCCACCAGCGGCAGGCCCAGGACGTCCTCGAAGAATTGCCGGTTCACCTCGTGGTCGCGGACGACGAAGGCGTAGTGATGAAGTCGCTGCGGCAGCTCGGGCAGATGACTCATGGCGTCGCCTCCCGGCGGGATTATCCCGCGCCCCGTCGAGGATGTCGACCTGCTAAGCTTTCCGTCCGATGAGAACGGGCGCTGACTACCGCAAATCGCTCCGCGACGGCCGCCGCGTCTGGATACTGGGCGAAGGCCTGATCGACGACGTCACCACCCACCCGGCCACGTGCGCCACGGTCGACGAGTACGTCGCCTGGTACGACCGCCATGACGACCCGGCGTGGCGCGAGGCGCTCCTGACGCCGCCCGACGCTCAGGGAAAGCGGACGCCCTGGGCATTCGTCGCCCCGAGGAGCTCCGCAGAGCTCAGAGCGATGGGCCACTCCTTCTCGGGGACGACGTTCCTGAGCGCCGGCAACATCACCCATACGCCGGCTTACGGCAATCTCATTGCCCTCGGCATCCAGGACGCCGTCCACCAGCGCAACGTCTCGCCCGAGCAGATCGCCGCCGCAACCGGGTATCGCAACTACATCGCCGCGACCGAGCGCTTTCTCACGTTCTCGGCGGGCGCTGCCACGATTGGCGCTCGCATGCGCCCGGACCCGGGCGAGCGCACGCCGCTCAAGCTCGTCAGGGAGACCGACGCCGGGCTGGTCATTCGCGGCAAGGTCGGCATGTACACGAGTCCGGCGTATGCCGAGGAGGTCTACGTCGGCAGCCACGGCGGAATCGATCGGGGTCCGCATCGGGCGTCGTTCATCATTCCGGTCGGCGCGCCTGGCGTCACCGTGATCTGCCGCAAGATCGCCACCCGCCCGGCCAGCACGTTCATGGCTCCGCTGTCGAGCCGCTTCGACGAGCTGGACGGGCAGATGTGGCTCGACGACGTCTTCGTTCCCTGGGATCGCATCTTCCTCATGGACATCACGCCCGAGCCGATGGCGTCGTGGCTCTTCTGGCACCAGCTCTACTGCTGGCTCGCGAAGGCGGAGTTCACGCTCGGCCTGGCGCTCGCCTGCACGCACGCGATGGGGCTGGTCGAGCACGAGCCGACGCTCGACTACCTCATCGACCTCGTGATCGAGGTCCAGACCGTGCGGACTTGCATCACGGCCGCCGAGCTCGATCCCGAGGTGACGGCCCAGGGCTACTGCATCCCGAACCGCCTCCACATCGCGCCCGGCAGCATCGCCATCCTGAAAGCGCGCCAGCGCATGGCCGAGTTGCTGCGAATCCTGCCGGGCTCGTCGCTGGTCGTCGCGCCGTCGGACACGGATCTAGCGTCGCCGGAGGTCGGTGCCGGGCTCGCGGAATCGTTCGAGGGCGGCGGGTACACTGCGCTCCAGCGCTCGGCGCTGCTCCAGCTGGCCTCGGATCACGTCTGCTCGGCGCTCGACGGGCGCGAGTCGGCCTTCGAGCTTCACGCCAACGGGGGCGTCCCGGCGTGGCGCGGGCGGATCCGCCGTTACTTCAGCCGCTACAGTGAGCTCGCCAACGCCGTCATGCGCTCGCTGCCCCTCGACATGCCGCCGATCGACCTCGAGAGCCTGCGCGCGGCTCCGCTCGCCCCCCGGCGTCCGGTCACTCCACCGCGATAGCCCGCGGCCGCCGCGCCGCGACCACCCAGCGCCAGAGCCGGTGCGCGCCCGGCACCAGCCCCTCGGGCATGAAGACGACGATGACGACGAAGATGGTGCCGAGGACGAAGTTCCACCGCTCGATGTAGGCGCTGACCACGTTCTTCACGATGACGACGAGGGCGGCGCCCGCGATCGGCCCCAGCAGGGTCGCCGTGCCCCCGGCGATGACCATCAAGAGCGCCTCGGCCGACGCGGTGAGCGCGACGGCTTGCGGGCTCACGAACTGGTTGTAGTAGAGGTAGAGGAGACCGGCCACCCCGCTCCAGAAGCCCGAGAAGAGGAACGCGAGGAACCGGATCATCCAGACGTGGTAGCCCAGCGCGTTCATGCGCCGGGGCTGATCGCGCGTGCCGCACACGCTGGCGCCGAAGGGCGAGCCGACGAAGACCGCCATCGAGGTCACCGCCACGAGAAAGACCACGAGGGTCGCCCAGTAGAAGCCATTCGGCGATGTCAGCGACAGGCCGAGCGGGCTCGGGCGGCCGCGGATCGCGATGCCGTTGTCGCCGTTGGTAATGCTGATCCAGCGATAGGCGACGCCCCACACGATCTGCCCGAGCGCTACGGTGATCATGACGAAACCGAGCCCGGTGCCGCGCAGGGCCAGCGCCGCGAAGATCGCCGAGGCCAGCAGTGTGAGCGCAAGAGCGCCCACCGTGACCCCGACGTGGCCGTAGCCTTCGTTCATGATGCGCGCGCCCGCGTACGCCGCGATACCGAACAGCCCGGCGTGACCCAGGCTGACGAGCCCGGCGTACCCGGCGAGCACGTTCACGCCGAGCGCGAAGATGGCGTAGAAGAGCACCTGGCTCGCGATGTTGACGTAGTAGGTCCCGCCGACCCAGTACGGCACCGCGGCCAGAACCGCCAGCGCGATGCCGAGCGCGACGCGCCTCACGCGGCGGGTCGTCCGAAGAGGCCCTGCGGTCGCACCACCAACACGATCAGCATGGGCAAGAACAGCACGACGTAGGCGAGCTCGGGAAACATCGCCTGGCCGAAGTTGTAGAGGAACCCGACGATGAAGCTGCCGACCAGCGAACCGAGCAGGCTACCGCTCCCGCCGAGGATCACCACGACGAGGGCCAGGGGCAGCATCTCGCCGTCGAGCCCGGGATAGACGGAGAGGATCGGCCCGCCGATCACGCCGGCGAACCCGGCGAGCCAGGCGCCCAGGCAGAACACGATCGTGAAGAGGCGCGAGACCCGGATGCCCACGACTCGCGCCATGGCCGGATCGTCGACGCCCGCCCGGATCATGGCGCCGAGCCGCGTCCGGTCGAGCAGCGCCCACAGCGCCGCCGCGAAGACGACCGCGATGAGGCTGATCGCCAGGCGATAGGTCGGAAAGCCGAACCCGGCCAGCATCGTCGCGCCGCGCAGGGCGCTCGGCGTGGCGATCCGGATCGGGTCGCCGGTCCACACCATCAGGCAGACGTCGGCGATCATGAACGAGAGGCCGAGTGTGACCAGCACCTGCGCCAGCTCCGCCCCGGCCAGGCGGCGCAGGATGAGGCGCTCGACGACACCGCCGAAGACCGCCACCAGCAGCCCGCCCAGAATCGCGGCGGTCCAGAAATCGACGCCGCGCTCGATCAGGCTGGTCGCCAGATAGGCGCCGAGCATGAAGAACGAGCCATGCGTCAGGTTGGGGATCTTCATGAGACCGAAGATGAGCGAGAAGCCGGCCGACAGGAGAAACAGCAATCCGCCGAGCGTGATGCTGTTCACCGCCAGCACCAACCACAAGTTCATGCCGGACCGATTCGAGCGGCGGCTTTGCCGCCGCAATCCTTATCGAGGGGGAGGTCGGGAGGGGGCCGCCGAGGCCCCCTCACGATTTCAGCGGTGGGTAGTCGCGCGAGTACACGGGCTGCGCCAGGAACCACTTCTCGTCGTACGTCCAGAACTGGCTCACCTTCGGATACGTCTTGATCGTGGTGTTGACGAGCTTGCCGCCCTTCTTCTCGCAGCGGCGGATATAGAAGTTCCCGACGACGTTGCCGAGGTGGTCGAAGGAAAACGGGCCGCGCGGAGTATCGACGAGGGCCACCGCGCGCAGCGCCCGGTTGAACGCGTCGCGGTCGTCGGTCTTGCCGCCCGTCTTCTCCAGCGCCGCCTCGGCCACCAGGCCGTTGATGTAGAGCCCCGCGGCATAGATTCCGGGGACGTTGCCGTAGTCGCGCACCATCCCGTCGATGAGGCGCTTGTTGCTCGGCGTGTCGAGGTCGGCCGTGTAGAGCGAGACGGAGATCACCCCGAGTACCTCGTCGCCGAACGACTTCATGAGCGCCTCGTCGCATGCCGGCACGCCGGCCAGAACGGGCAGCTTGAGACCCTGGTCCTGATACTGCTTCATGAACTTGAGGGGGTTCGATCCGGCGAAGCCCTGCACGACGGCGTCCACGCCCCCGATCTGGGCGAGGTACGGCGTGTAGTCGGGCGTCACCAGAGGCGGCCACAGCTTCTTGACGACCCGGCCCCCGGCGTCCTCGAAGACGCGCTGGAA